>NZ_CP072596.1:1517609-1821130 GCF_017815535.1 Tessaracoccus sp. MC1865
GTCGGCTCATCGGCGGCCTGCAGGCCCTCGTGACCGTCACGGCCCTGGCGCCGGTTGTTCCCGTCACGGTGGTGCAGTGGAGCACCGGCGTCACCGTCGCGCTCGTGGCCTACTCCTTCGCCCGCGACATCCGTTTCCAGGAACGGCGCCGCGCGTCCTGAGCCACCGGCCGCACCCCGGACGCAACCGATTCGCAGGAGCCCCTGCGCGATCGCTCGCGTGTGCTACTGTATTAATCACCTAATACAGTGAGACACCGGGAGGTGAGATGGAGTTCGACGCAAGCAGCCCTATCTGGCTTCAGTTGGTCGACGAGTTCATCCGTCGCATCGTCACCGGTCAGTGGGAAGCGGGGGCGCGGATCTCCGGGGTCCGCGACCTGGCTGGCGAGCTGAAGGTGAACCCCAACACCGTCCAACGCGCCCTCGCCGAACTCGAGCGGCAGGGCATGACCAGGTCCGAGAGGACCACCGGCCGTTTCGTCACCGACGACCCGGCCGTCATCGAGCAGGCCCGCCTCGGTCTCGCGGCGGGCGCGGCAGATGACTTCGCGCGGCGGGCCCAGGGGCTCGGCATGAGCCTCACCGCCGCCCGCGACCTACTGGGCCGACGCTGGTCGGCCCCTGCAGAAGGAGCCCCAGAATGACAGCACCGGCGATCCAGATCGCCCACGTGACCAAGAAGTACGGCGCGTTCCCTGCCCTCAACGACCTGAACCTCTCGCTCGAGGGCGGCCAGATCGTCGGGCTGCTCGGGGAGAACGGCTCTGGCAAGACCACCCTGTTGAAGGTGTTGGCCGGGGCACTGACGCAGTACGACGGCGAGGTCCGTGTGCACGGCACCCCCATCGGGCCGGACACCAAGGCGATGGTCAGCTTCCTGCCCGACGCGAGCTTCCTGGCAGACAACGACACCATCGACGGCTGCGTGGGCATGTTCAAGGACTTCTTCGCTGATTTCAGCGAGGCCAAGTGCCGCGACCTGCTCAAGTTCTTCCAGTTGGACACCCACCGCAAACTCAACACGCTCTCCAAGGGCATGCGGGAGAAGGTCCAGGTGGCCCTGGCCATGTCGCGCGACGCGAAGGTCTTCCTCCTGGACGAACCCATCTCCGGCGTCGACCCTGCGGCACGGGAAGTCCTGCTCGCCGCCATCGTCCGGGATCTCCCGGAGGACGCGCTGGTCCTCATCTCCACCCACCTCATCCACGATCTCGAGCCCGTCCTCGATTCCTTCGCGTTCATGCGTTACGGGCAGATCCTGCTCAGCGGTTCGGTCGACGACCTGCGGGCCGAGCGCAACATGTCCATTGACCAGCTATTCCGGGAGGTCTACCGATGGTCGGCAAACTGATCAAG
Organism: Tessaracoccus sp. MC1865; assembly: GCF_017815535.1. Taxonomy (NCBI): domain Bacteria; kingdom Bacillati; phylum Actinomycetota; class Actinomycetes; order Propionibacteriales; family Propionibacteriaceae; genus Tessaracoccus; species Tessaracoccus sp. MC1865. The sequence continues at coordinate 1,518,968 of NZ_CP072596.1, forward strand.
CACGAAATCCGGCGCACCCTGCGCTGGTACCTCATCATCGTCGCGGGAGCGGTACTCGTCGTCGGTCTGGCGACGCTGGCCGCCGTCCTCCTACCTGCCCCGATCAACACCCTGTTCGCCGTGCTCACCGTCGTAGGCGCGGCCGCCGTGCCCACCGCGGTGCCCGTGTGGCTCGGGTTCGACTTCTACCGCTCGTCCTACTCGAAGACGGGGTACCTCACGCGGGCCATCCCCGTGAAGGGCTCGACGATCTACTGGGTGAAGTTGCTCTACGCCTACGTGCTGAGCGTCATCGCCCTGGTGGTCGCCGCAGGGCTGGGTTATCTGGCCGCAGTGTCCTTCGCCGTGGTGGGCGGCGGATCGGTGGGGGGTGTCAACGACGCCATCGCCGGCGCGCTCGACGCGATGGGGCGGATGCTCCCTGGCTGGGTGATCGCCCTGTTGGTCGCGTTCATCCTCGTCTGGCCCTTCGTCTGGCTCGCGTCGTACTACTTCGCGGCGGCCGTCGGCAGCGAAGCGTGGAGCAGCAAGATGGGGATCGGGGGTCCCGTCCTGGTGTGGTTCCTCTTCTACGTGGTCGGTCAGGTCACCGCCATCCTCGGCGCGTTCCTCCCGTTGCAGTTGGTCTTCGACGAAGCGGGGACGGTGGGCTTCCAGGCCCGCCTGGTCAACATCTTCACGATCGAGGAGCAGAGCGTCGTCCCCGTCGGAATGTTCCTGACGATGCTGGTGCTCTCGGCAGTGGCGATTGTCTGGGCGTCGGTGTCGTTCGACAAGAAGGTGGAGTTGCGCTGATAGCGTCGTCCGCCGTGGACAGATACGCGCGAGACGTCTTGGCACCGGGCTGGCAGAAGGCCCATCTGAAGCAGACCCGTGACGTGGCAGTCGAGCTTGACCAGGTGGTCGAGTTCGACGACTTCTGCGGCGCGGTGGTCGGCTGGGAGAACGGCCTCGTGGTGTTGGAGGACCGGCACGGCAAACGCCGCTCCGCCCCGTTCGGGCCCGGCTTCCTGCTGGAGGGCGAGCCCGTCGCGCTCCGGGCCCCGCTGCGGGGCGGGCCGGTCAGGCCCAAGTACACCGCCTCCGGCTCCAGGGCGAGCCAGGAGCGCGTCAAGGCCAAGGTCGCGCTGCCCAGCCGCATCTACGTCGAAGGCCGCCACGACGCGGAACTCATCGAGAAGGTGTGGGGGGAGGACCTCCGGCACGTGGGCGTCGTCGTCGAATACCTGGGCGGCATCGACGACCTGCCGCGCATCGTGCAGGACTTCGGGCCCGAGCCCGGTCGTCGGCTGGGCGTGCTGGTCGACCACCTGGTGCCCGGCTCGAAGGAGTCGCGGATCGCGGCCGAGGTCTACCGCGCCGGCCACCGCGACGTCGTCCTCATCGAGGGGCACGAGTTCATCGACATCTGGCAGGCCGTCCGCCCGGCCCGCATCGGCCGCAAGGCCTGGCCGGTGGTGCCCCGCGACGTCGACTTCAAACTCGGCACCCTCAAGGCCCTCAACCTGCCGCACGCGGACCAGGCGGACATCGCGCGCGGCTGGCAGGCGATCCTCGCGCGGGTCAGCAGCTGGCGCGACCTCGAGCCACAACTGAACACCAAGGTGGAGACCCTCATCGATTTCGTCACGCAGGACCACCTCGGCGCCTGACCCCGGACAGACCACTAAGGTAGGCGACATGGACACCGAAGGCATTCTGGGCCTGCTCAAGGAGACCGCTGCGGAGATCATCACCCCGCGGTTCAGGCTGTTGGCCGACACCGACGTCGACGAGAAGAAGCCCGGAGACCTCGTCACCGTCGCAGACCACGAATCCGAGGTGTACCTCACCCGCCGGCTGAAGGAAGCCTTCCCGAACGCCGTCGTCGTGGGGGAGGAGGCCGTCTTCGCGGACCCGTCGCTCCTCAAGGGCCTGGGCAACGCGGACCATGCCTTCATCATCGACCCCATCGACGGCACCCGGAACTTCGTCCACGGCCGCGACGAACACGGCGTCATCCTCGCCGAGGTCCGCGGCGGCGTCACCACCCGGGGCTGGATCTGGCAGCCGCAGACAGGCCGAGCCTATGTCGCCGAGCGGGGGGCCGGGGTACAGCTCAACGGCGGCCCCATCGAACGACGGCGCCATGACCGCCCGCCGCTGGGCGCCTCTTCCAAGCGCAAGCTCCGGGGCTTCGACGCCGACGGCAAGCTGAGCCCCGTGGTGCGCAGCCACTTCGCGTGCTGCTTCGACTACCCGGCCGTCCTCGACGGCACCTTCGACTTCATGTTCTACTCGAGCCTGCACCCGTGGGACCACCTCGCGGGGTCCTTGATGGTGGTGGAGAACGGCGGCATCAGCCGCACGATCGACGGCATGGATTACAGCCTCACCTCACGCTCGCGCGGTGGCCTGCTGGTCGCCGGCGACACGCTCAGCTGGATGGTGGCCCAGCAGAACTGGCCCATCATCTGAGGTTCGCGCTCAGATCAGGGGCAGGTGTCGCTTCGGCACGACGCCCTTGGCCCTCAGCTCGGCATAGGCCTTCGGGAGGGCCACGGCGAGCGTCTCGGCGGTGAAGGGCCACTCCGTGGCCGCCGCCGCGTCCTCCAGTTTCGTGCCCTGGTGGATCAGCATCTCGGTCTGGCCGTAGAGCATGCCGATCTCGGCGCGCTGGATGAACGCGTAGTCGCGGTCGACAACAGCGCCGTGGCCGGGCACGAACCGCGTCGTGGCGTTGGCGGCGCCCAGGACACCGTCGAGCACGGTGGGCCAGTTGCTCAGCGAACCGCGGTCGTCGATCTGCGGGTCCGAGCCCTCCTCCAGGAGGTCGCCGGCGAAGACGACGTTCTCGCCGGGCAGGAAGACCAGCACATCGTTGTCGGTGTGGCCCTCGCCGAAGTGCAGCGCCTCCACCCGCAGGTTGCCGAGATCCACCGCCAGCGCCATCGAGAACGTGCGGGAGACCGGAACAGCCGTGAGCTTCTCGTGCGCGATGGAGATGACCTCGCCCCCCATGCCGGCCAGGCCTTTGACGTGGTCGTGGTGATCGTGGGTCAGCAGGACGTGCGTCACTGGGACGCCGGCCAGCGCGGTGGCCGAGGCGAGGATCTCCGCACCCTGCTCGGGCGAGTTGCCGGTGTCGATCAGCATCGCCCCGGTCTCGCCCACGATCAGCCCGATGTTGACCCGGTGGGGTTCCACGGTGGTCACGAAGACGCGGTCGGTCACGGGGGTCCAGTCGAGTGTCATGATGCCCATCGTAGGGGCGGTACACTGGCACTCGGTAAACGAGAGTGCCAATGATTGGGCTGCTGCACCAAGTGTGGAGGTGACGTGATAGACGACCGCAAGTTCGACGACCGAAAGCTCGAAGTCCTGAAGGCAATCGTGACCGACTACGTGGCCAGTCGTGAGCCGGTCGGCTCGAAGGCCCTCGTGGAGCGGCACAAGCTTGACGTCTCGGCAGCCACCGTCCGCAACGACATGGCGGCGTTGGAGGAGGAGGGCTACATCACGCAGCCCCACACCAGCGCCGGCCGGATCCCCACAGACAAGGGTTACCGGCTCTTCGTCGACAAACTCGCGCGCATCAAGCCGTTGTCGGGGGCGGAACGCACCGCCATCACCACGTTCATGAACGGCACCGCTGACATCGACGACCTCGTGATGCGCACCGTCCGCCTCCTTGCCCAACTGACCCGGCAGGTCGCCATCGTGCAGTACCCCGTGGCGCAGCACGACGTCATCCGGCACATCGAACTGGTCTCTCTGACCGCCGAACGTCTGATGGTGATCGTCGTGCAGTCCTCGGGGCGGGTGGACCAGAGCGTCCTCGATGCTCCGGCGCTGGATGAGGCCCGTCTGCACGGTCTGCGGCAGAAGTTGGCCTCCGCGACGGTGGGCCGGGCCGCTGCGGATGCCGCCGACGCCCTGGTGAGGGTGCTCGACACCATCGCACCGGAGGACCGGGCGTTCTCCGCCCCGGTCGTCGCGACGGTCCTGGAAACCATCGCTGCCGAACCCGCTTCGCAGGTGGTGGTGGCCGGCGTCCCGAACCTGGCCGGCGCCGCCTTCGAGACCAACATGCGCCCCCTGTTGGAGGCTCTCGAGGAGCAGGTCGTCCTCATGCGTCTCCTCGGCGAGGCGGGCGGCGACGATGTCACCGTCCGCATCGGGCAGGAGAACACCGCCCAGGGGTTCCAGTCGACATCACTGGTGGCCTCCGGATACGGTGCCGATTTCCGGGCGGGCCTCGGCGTCGTCGGACCCACCCGGATGGACTACCCGTCCACCATCGCCGCGGTGCGCGCCGTGGCTCGTTACGTGAGCAGATTCCTCAACGAAGGCTGAACGCAAGAAATATGAGCAAGGATTACTACGCCATCCTCGGTGTCGAACGCGACGCAACCCCTGAAGGCATCAAGAAGGCCTACCGCCGACGTGCCATGAAGGTCCACCCCGACGTCGCCCACGAGGACGCCGAGGCCGCAGAGAAGTTCAAGGAACTCAGCGAGGCCTACGAGGTGCTGAGCGACCCGAACAAGCGTGCGGTCTTCGACCGTGGCGGTGACCCCATGGCGGGTGCGGCCGGTGCGGGCTTCTCGGGCTTCGGCGGCGGGTTCGCCGGTGGCTTCGACTTCACCAACCTCGTCGACGCCATGTTCGGCCAGGCCGGCAGCCGCGGGCCGCGTTCCCGCGTGCGCCAGGGCCAGGACGCGCTGGTGCGCGTCTCCCTGGAGCTGCACGAGGCAGTGTTCGGCGTGACCAAGCCGGTGAAGGTCGCCACCGCCGTCGTCTGCCCGAAGTGCACCGGCTCCGGCGGCGAACCCGGCTCTGAGCCGGTGACGTGCTCGACCTGTAACGGTAACGGCGACATCACCCAGATCCAGCGCAGCTTCCTCGGCGACATCCGCACCTCGCAGGCGTGCCCGACGTGCCGTGGCTACGGCACGATCATCCCGCGGCCCTGCGGCGAGTGTTCCGGTGAGGGCCGCGTGCGCACCACCCGCACCCTCCAGGTGAAGATCCCCGCCGGTGTCTCCACGGGCATCCGGATCCATCTCGAGGGCCAGGGCGAGGTGGGCCCGGGCGGTGGCCCCGCCGGCGATCTCTACGTCGAGCTGGCCGTCAACAGCCACGAGAGCTTCCGCCGAGACGGCGACAACCTCGAGATGGTCGTCAAGCTCCCCATGACCGCCGCTGCGCTCGGCACCACCGTCGCCGTCACCACCCTCGAGGCGGAGTGGGAGAAGTCCGACGTCGAGGACCGCACCGTCTCCCTCGAGGTGCCGTCCGGCACCCAGTCCGGCACCCGGATCGCGCTGAAGGGCCGCGGCGTGCCGCGCCTGCGCGGCGGTGGCCGGGGAGACCTGGGCGTCACCCTGCTGGTGCAGACCCCCACCAGGCTCGACGACCACCAGCGCGACCTGATGCTCCAGCTCGCCGAGGCCCGCGACGAGATCCGGGCGGAGGCGGTCACCGCCAAGCCGGGCAAAGCGGGTGTCTTCGGCAAGCTGAGCGAGTGGTTCTCGTGACAGATCCCCTCTTCCTCGCCACGTTCGACGACACCGTCCGGCCTGGCCAGCGCGTCGTCGTCATCGGCGATGAGGCCCACCACGCCGTCAGCGTGAAGCGGATCCTGACAGGGGAGAGCGTGATCCTCGCCAACGGCGAAGGACTCGGGGTGCGGGGCACGGTCGTGGACGCCGCGAAGCGTGAGCTCACGGTCGAGGTGACCGAGGTGTTCGACGACGAGCCTCTCGCCCTGCGGTGGTGCGTCGTCCAGGCGCTGGCCAAGGGGGACCGCAGCGACCTTGCGGTGCAGATGGCCACGGAGCTGGGCACCCGGCGCATCCTGGCGTGGCAGGCGTCGCGCTCGATCGTGCGCTGGCAGGGTGACCGGGGATCCAAGGCGCTCGAACGCTGGCAGGCGACGGCGCGCGAGGCGGCCAAGCAGTCGCGCCGCTTCGCCGTCCCGGTGGTCGAGGCGGCCGCCACGGCGCAGGTCGTCGAGGCGATCCGTCAGGCGGACCTGGCCCTCGTGTTGCACGAGGACGCCGCGTTGCACATCGCCCAGGTCGAACTTCCCGACGAGGGCATCGGCCTCGTCATCGTCGGTCCGGAGGGTGGCATCTCGCCGGAGGAGCTGGAGGCCTTCGTCGCGGCCGGTGCGCAGGCGGTGCTGATCAGCGACGGGGTGCTGCGCACCTCCACCGCCGCTGCGGTGGCGCTGGGCCAGCTCGACGTGCTGGCGCGCCGATGAGCTTCTCGTTCGACGTCACCCACCGCCTTGACGGTGCCCCGGGGCGGGCTGGCGTCATTCACACTCCGCACGGCCCCATCGAGACCCCGGCGTTCATCGCCGTCGGTACCAAGGCCACGGTGAAGGCGGTCCTTCCCGAATCCGTCGCCGCCACCGGCGCGCAGGCCGTGTTGGCCAACGCCTACCACCTGTACCTCCAGCCGGGCTCCGACATCGTCGACGAGGCCGGTGGCCTCGGCAGGTTCATGAACTGGCCCGGGCCGACCTTCACGGATTCCGGCGGGTTCCAGGTGATGAGCCTGGGCGCCGGCTTCAAGAAGGTGCTGGCCATGGACACCAGGGGGATGGTCGACGACGACGTCATCGCCGAGGGCAAGGAGCGCCGCGCCCACGTCGACGACGACGGCGTGACGTTCAAGTCGCACCTCAACGGCACCATGCACCGGTTCACCCCGGAGATCTCGATGCGTATCCAGCACGAGTTGGGTGCCGACATCATGTTCGCCTTCGACGAGCTGACCACGTTGATGAACACCCGCGGCTACCAGGAGGATTCCGTGGCGCGCACGCACGCCTGGGCGGTGCGCTGCCTGGCGGAACACGCGCGGCTGACCAGGGAACGCGCCGACAAGCCCTATCAGGCGCTGTTCGGCGTCATCCAGGGCGCCCAGTACGAGGACCTCCGACGTCGGGCCGCCCAGGGCCTTGCGGCCCTGGAGGTGGACGGCCACGGCTTCGACGGCTTCGGCCTGGGTGGGGCGCTCGAGAAGGAGAACCTGGGGCAGATCATCGGCTGGATGGTCGAGGAACTCCCCGAACGCAAGCCCCGCCACCTGCTGGGCATCTCCGAGCCGGACGACCTCTTCGCCGCCGTCGAGATGGGGGCCGACACGTTCGACTGCGTCAACCCGTCACGCGTGGCCCGCAATGCGGCCATCTACACCGCCGACGGGCGCTACAACGTCAACACCGCGGCCCACCGTCGCTCGTTCATCCCCCTGGAGGACGGCTGCGACTGCTACACCTGCACGCACTACACCCGGGCCTACCTGCACCACCTGTTCAAGGCCAAGGAGATGCTGGCGTCGACGCTGGCCACCATCCACAACGAACGGTTCACGGTGCGGTTGGTCGACACGCTGCGCCAGACGTTGAAGGACGGCTCGTTCCACGCCTTCCGTGACGAGTTCTTGGGCAGCTTCTACAGCGGTCGTTGACCGCCGCCGGAACCCTCAGGCGACGTCGTCGTAGGAGGGTTCGTGGCGCTTCACGAGCTTGATCACCTGGTAGGTCACCGGCAGGAACACCACCTCGACCACCACCTTGTAGACGTAGCCCACCAGGATGTAGTTCAGCAGGGTGCCGCCGGTGATGATGCCGGCGAAGGCCACGGTGCAGAAGATGATGGTGTCTGCCGCCTCGCCCACCACTGTGGAGCCCAGGAGCCTGGCCCACAGGCCGCCCTCGCGGGTGCGCTGCTTGAGCTTGACCAGCACCCAGGCGTTGAGCAACTGCCCGGCGAGGTAGCCCAGGGCCGAGGCCAGCACGATCCGCGGCACGAAGCCCAGCACCGCCTCGAACGCCGCCTGGTTGCCCCAGTCCGCGGCCGGGGGAGCGGCGCCGACGACCAGGAAGGTCAGCGACGCCAGGATGGAGACGGAGAAGCCGATGAAGATCGCCCGCTTGGCGCCCCGCATGCCGTAGACCTCGGCCAGCACGTCGCCGATCACGTACGTGAGGGGGAACAGGAACGCGCCCCCGTCGGTGATGATCGGCAGGATGGGGAAGCCGAAGACCTCCACATCCGGGCCGAACTGGATGAGCTTGACCGCGGACACGTTGGAGATCAGCAGAAGCGCACAGAACAGGGCCACGACGATGTCGTAGACGCCGCGCTGGCGGGTCGCAAACTGTGCGCTCATGGTCTGTTCCTCAAGGCTGGTCGGCACCCCGGAACTATATATCGCCCGCGCGTTTGTGCCCGCTCCCCGCCCGCTGGTGGCAAACTCAGTACATGGACGACATCACCGAGACGGTTCCTGAAGAATCAGTGCAGCTGGACCAACTCCAGCCGGACGACTCCTTGATCTACCGCGGGGTCGACGACGTTCTGGATGAGGGTTACATCACGCCTGACGACTGGTCGCCCGCCATGGGCTTCGGCAACACCGCCGAAGAGATGCGGCAGGGCGAGACCATCGACATGCGGGTGAAGCAGGAGTTGCCGGACAGTACGCCGGAGCAGGACGAGCACTGGAACCCCGGCGACGAGCCGCGCGAAGTGGGCGGCGAACGCGCCGGCCGGCTGATGCGGGTCCAGGGGCCGGGTGGCAGCGAGACGCTCGGTGTCGACGTCGGCTTCAGCGGAGGTGCCGCCAGCGCCGAAGAGGCTGCGATGCACATCATCTCCGACGACGACGAGGATGACGCATCCTTGGACGTAGACTGATGCATCGGCGCTGACCAGCCCATGTACCCACCGATCAAGGAACTGCCCTGAACAACAACTCTCTCGACCAGCAGCATGCCGTGCGTAACGTCGGGGTGCCCCCGTCGATCGACATGGTCAACCTCCTCGGCCCCCGCGACGAGTACCTGCGGATCCTTGAGGAGAACCTGGCCGCAGACCTGCATGTGCGGGGTGGGCAGGTGACCCTGTCGGGCAAGGCAGTCGACGTGGCGCAGGCCGCTGACGTCATCACCGAACTCGTCACCATCCTCCGCACCGGGCAGGGCCTCACGTCGGAGACCGTCGAACGGGTCCTCCAGATGGCGGACGAACCCAACGCCACGGCCTCGGAGGTGCTCACCCAGAACATCATCTCCTCGCGTGGCCGCACCGTCCGTCCCAAGACGCTCAACCAGAAGCGGTATGTGGACGCCATCGACCAGCACACCGTCGTGTTCGGCATCGGGCCCGCCGGCACCGGCAAGACCTACCTCGCCATGGCGAAGGCCGTGCAGGCGCTGCAGGCCAAAGAGGTCAGCCGCATCATCCTGACCCGCCCGGCCATCGAGGCCGGCGAGCGGCTCGGCTTCCTCCCCGGAACCCTGAACGACAAGATCGACCCGTACCTGCGGCCGCTCTATGACGCGCTCCACGACATGGTGGACGCAGAATCGGTGCCCAAGCTGTTCACCTCCGGCACCGTCGAGGTCGCCCCGCTTGCCTACATGCGCGGCCGCACGCTCAACGACGCGTTCATCATCCTCGACGAGGCCCAGAACACGTCGATGGAACAGATGAAGATGTTCCTCACCAGGCTCGGCTTCAACTCGAAGATCGTCGTCACCGGCGACATCACCCAGGTGGACCTGCCCGGCGGCATCAAGAGCGGCCTCCGCGGGGTCCAGCACGTCCTGGACGGGGTGGAGGACATCGAGTTCTGCACCCTGACCAACCGCGACGTCGTCCGCCACAAGCTCGTCGGCCGGATCGTGGCCGCCTACGACCAGTTCGAGAGCCTGGCCACGGAGCGGAGGCGCGCGCAGTGATCGACCTGAACAACGAATCCGGCGCCGAGGCCGACGAACTGGGCCTGATCGAACTGGCTCGCTTCGCGCTCGACAAACTGCGGATCCATCCGCAGGCGGACCTGTCGATCGTCCTCGTCGATGAGGAGACGATGGCGCAGTACCACGAGCGGTTCATGGACCTCCCCGGCCCCACGGACGTGATGAGCTTCCCCATGGACGAGCTCCGGGCGCCGGATGAAGACGAGGAGCCGCCGCTGGGCCTCCTCGGCGACATCGTGCTGTGCCCGCAGGTGACGGCGCGCCAAGCTGCGGACAACGGACGCGAGCCTGACGCGGAGGCGGAGTACCTGCTCATCCACGGCCTGCTGCACCTGCTGGGCCACGACCACGCGGAGCCGGAGGAGAAGGCCGTCATGTTCGGGCTCAACGACCGGATCATCGCCGCCTGGGAATTGGCACGGCCCGGACGCTCCTGAGAGGCTGGGGCCGACGTCCCGTTGGCGACCCTCAGGAGTAGCGATGTCCACCCGGCCTCACGCCCGGTCCGAGTTGAAGCGCAGCCTGGGGCTGTGGGATGCGATCGCCATCGGGGTGGCCTCAATGGTGGGCGCCGGCGTCTTCGTCGTCTGGTCACCCGCAGCCGCTGCGGCGGGCGACCTGCTGCTCGTCTCCCTGGTGATCGCCTCGGTGGTCGCCTGGGCCAACGCCACGTCGTCGGCGCAACTGGCTGCGCAGTACCCGGCCGCCGGCGGCACGTACGTCTACGGGCGTGAGCGGCTGGGGGAGTGGCCCGGCTACCTGGCCGGGTGGAGCTTCGTCATCGGCAAGACCGCCTCGGTGGCCGCCATGGCGCTCGCCTTCGCCGCCTACCTGGCGCCCCAGGGCTGGGAGAAGCCGGTTGCTGTGGGTGCCGTCTGGGCCCTCGTCGTCGTCAACCTCCTCGGCGTGAGCCGCACGGCCCAGGTGGCCAAGGTGCTCGCCTCGCTGGCACTGATCGGGATCTTCACCGCGCTCGGGGTGGCGTGGTTCGGAGGCCGGGGCACGGCCACGTTCGGGTGGGCGGACATCGACGGCAGCCCCTACGGCGTGCTGCAGGCGGCGGGCCTGCTCTTCTTCGCCTTCGCCGGCTATGCACGCATCGCCACCATGGGCGAGGAGGTGCGCGACCCGGGGCGCACCATCGGCAGGGCGATCATCACGGCGCTCATCATCGTGCTGCTGCTCTACGCCGTCGTCGCCGTATCGCTGCTGACCTGGGTCGGGCCGGAGGCGGTGGCGGCCTCCAGCGCGCCGCTCTCGTTGCTGGCCACCGCGTATCCCGTCGCCTCGGGCATCCTCACGGGGGGAGCCGCAGCCGCCATCGCCGGGGCGCTCCTGGGGCTGCTGTCCGGCATCGGCCGTACGTTCCTGGCCATGTCTCGTGAGGGTGACCTACCACGGTTCTTCGACCACACACATCCCCGCACGAAGGTGCCGCACCGCATCGAACTGCTGCTCGGAGTCGTCGTCAGCGTGGTGGTCCTGGTGGCGGATCTGCGCGGCGCCATCGGCTTCTCGTCGTTCGGCGTGCTGCTCTACTACTTCGTCGCGAACGTCTCTGCCTACACGCAGGACTCTGAGCACCGCCGGTACCGCAGGGCCTGGCAGGTCGTGGGGGCGCTGCTGTGCCTGGTGCTGGTGGCCACGTTGCCCTGGCCGTCGGTGCTGGGCGGGTTGGTCGTCCTGGCTGTCGGAGTGATGTGGCGCCTGCTGCGGCCACGAGCGCTGCGTTAGACTCCAACGCACCATGAATTGTCTTCCGAGTGAGCGAGTTGATCGAATCCCGTGACGCAGTCCGAATGGATTGAACTGGGCATTGCCCTCCTCTGCGCTATCGGCGCGTCGCTGCTGGCTGCGGTTGAGACCGCGCTGAGCGTCATCACCAAGTCGCGGGCCGAGCGGCTCGTGGAAGAAGACGTGCGCGGCGGCGACCGCATCCTCCTCATCACCCAGGACCCGGCCCCCACCATCAACGCCGTCATGTTCGCGCGGATGGCGCTGGAGATCAGCTCCATCGTGGTGGCCACCATCGTCATGTTCACCCAGTTCGAGGTGGACTGGCAGCGGGCACTGGCCACGATCGCGATCATGCTGGTGGTGTCGTTCATCCTCTGGGGCGTGGCACCCCGCACCATCGGTCGCCAGAAGCCGGAGGCGACGCTTCGTGCCTTCGGCCCGGTGATCAGCGCCCTGACCACTGTGCTGGGCCCCGTCGCCCAACTCATGGTGTACCTCGGCAACGCGCTGACCCCCGGACGGGGGTACGCTGACGGCCCGTTCGCCACGGAGGCCGAGCTACGCGATCTCGTCGACATGGCCCAGGCGCACGACCTCATCGAGGCCGGCGAATCGAAGATGATCCACTCGGTCTTCGAACTGGGCGACACCATCGTCAAGGAAGTCATGGTGCCCCGCACCGACGTCGTCTTCGTCACCCGCGACAAAACGCTGCGCCAACTCCTGTCACTGGCCCTGCGCTCGGGCTTCTCTCGGATCCCGGTCATCGGGGAGAGCCTCGACGACGTGCTGGGGGTGGCCTACCTGAAGGATGTGGCCAAGCGCATCCACGACTTCCCGGACGCCGAACGGCTGGAGACGGTGGGCGACATCATGCGCCCCGCAGCCTTCTGCCCGGATTCGAAGCCCGTGAGCGAGCTCCTGCGGGAGATGCAGCTCAGCCATTCCCACCTCGTGATGGTGATCGACGAGTTCGGCGGCACCGCAGGACTGGCCACCATCGAGGACATCCTCGAGGAGATCGTCGGCGAGATCGTCGACGAATACGACCACGACACCCCTGCCGTCACTGAGCTGGGGGAGGGTCGCTACCGGATCTCCTCGCGGTTGCCGCTCGACGAACTCGGAGCCCTGTTCGGCGTCGACCTCGAGGACGACGAGGTCGAGACCGCCGGGGGCCTCATGGCAAAGCTTCTCAACCTCGTCCCGATCCCCGGCTCACGCGCCGTCGTCGGCGACCTTGAACTCGTCGCCGACCGCGCCGTCGGCCGCCGCCACCAGATCGGCACCGTGCTCGTGCGCCGTCTGAGCCGCGACGAACTGGACCACCACATTCCCCAGGAGAACACAGATGACTGACTCAACCTTCCGCTCCGGCTTTGCCTGCTTCGTGGGCCGGCCCAACGCGGGCAAGTCGACGCTGACCAACGCGCTCGTCGGCCAGAAGATCGCCATCGCCTCCAGCAAGCCCCAGACCACCCGGCACGTCGTGCGCGGCATCGTCACCCGTGACGACGGCCAGCTGATCCTGATCGACACCCCGGGGCTGCACAAGCCGCGCACGCTGCTCGGCCAGCGACTGAACGACCTCGTCTACGAGACGTGGGGTTCGGTCGACATCGTGGGTGTCTGCCTCCCGTGTGACCAGCGCATCGGTCCCGGCGACAAGTTCATCATCGGCGAGATCGCCCAACTCCAGCGCAAGCCGAAGCTGGTGGCCCTGGCAACCAAGACCGACCTGGTGAACCCCCAGCGCATCCTGTCGCACCTGGTCGACATCGCCGCGGTCGCGGAGGAACTCGGCATCGAATGGTCAGAGGTGGTGCCCTGCTCCGCCACGGAGGGCGACCAGCTCGACGTCGTGCGGGACTCGCTCATCGGCCTGCTGCCCGAGGGCCCGCAGTTCTACCCCGACGGTGAGATCACCGACGAGCCCACGGAGACACTCATGGCGGAGCTGATCCGCGAAGCGGCCCTCGAGGGGGTGCGGGAGGAACTGCCCCACTCGATCGCCGTGACGATCGACGAGATCCTCCCCCGGGCGGACCGGCCCGAGGACAAGCCCTTGACCGATGTCTTCGCCACCATCGTGGTGGAACGCGATTCCCAGAAGGGCATCATCATCGGCCATCGGGGCGCACGGTTGAAGGAGATCGGCACCACGGCCCGCGAACAGATCAACCGGCTCCTGGGCACGCGCGTGCACCTCAACCTGCACGTCAAAGTGCTCAAGGAATGGCAACGCGACGCGAAACACCTCAACCGTCTGGGTTTCTGAACCGAAATCGCTCAGCTTGCACTGAGCAGATTGTTCAAGAGCCACGCTAAAGCGGTCAAGCGATCGCAAGTGCGCAGGCGGCCTGTTCATTACCCTGTTAACGGTAACTATTTGGTTACGGCGTGGTGTTCTTGGCTGGCCGGCCGGGGTTCATGTTCCTAGTATCAACACAAACAACCGCACCGGTTGACCTTGACCTTAAGGAAAGGACACACACGTGAAGAAGCGTGTTTACAAGCTGGGCGTGGCCGCCATCGTCGGCGTCTTCGCTCTATCTGCCTGCGGTGGCAACGGCAACGACAACGGCAATGACGCCCCCGCCGATGACGCCGGCAGTGAAGTTGCACCCGCGGATCTCGAGACGACCATCAAGATCCTCGCGCCGTCCTACTCGGACAGCTCGAAGGCGGATTGGGATGCCATCACCAAGAAGTTCAATGAGGAGTACCCGAAGGTCACGGTTGAACTGCAGATCGATGGCTGGGAGAACTTCTCGCAGACCGTCCAGTCGCGCATCCAGGCCAACGACTACCCGGACATCCTGAACGACAACGCGTTCTCGTCGTCGGCTGAGGCCGACCTGCTCTACCCCATCGATGAGCTCCTGAGCGAGGAGACCATCAGCAACATCGACGCCGGCCTCCTGGCCAACGGCGAAGGCCCCGACGGCACGCAGTGGGCGGCTCCCGACATCGCGTCGGCCCGCATGCTCGTCTACAACACCGACCTCTTCGAGCAGGCCGGCGTGGCCGAGGCTCCGAAGACGTGGGAAGACCTCGAGGCTGCCGCCGAGAAGATCACCGCGCTCGGTGACGACATCTACGCCTACGGCATGCCCTTGGGCGCCGAAGAGGCCCAGGTCGAGTCTTCCCTCTGGGTGTGGGGCGCCGGTGGCAACTGGACCGACGGTGAGAACCTGAAGGCCGACTCCGACGTGGCCGTCGAAGGCTTCACCCAGATGAAGAAGATGTACGACGCCGGCTACACGCAGCCCAACCTCGAAGACGATCGTCAGGACACCACTGACCTCCTCGCCGCGGGCAAGCTCGCCATGGCCATCGGCCACGGCCAGGTCGTCGGTGACGCCACCGCCAAGGGCATCAACGTGGCTCTGGCCCCGATCCCCTCGAAGGACGGCGAAGGCGTGGCCATCGGCGTGACGGACTTCATCGTCGCGTTCAACAACGACGATGCCGCGCGCAAGCAGGCCACTGCCGCGTACCTCGACGTGTTCTACTCCGATGAGGTCTACGAGCCCTGGTACAAGGGCACCGGCCTCCTCCCGGTGACCACTTCCACCATCGAAAAGGGCAAGGCCGAGGCCGAGGGCAACGAAGCTGCCTTCCTCGACGCCCTGTCCGTGGTGAAGTTCCAGCCCGTCTCGAACCCCCAGTGGGATGCGCTCCAGACCGCCCTGCAGGCCAACGCCTACAAGATCGGCACCGAAGAGCCCGCCGCTCTGCTCGAGCAGATCGAAGCTCAGGTCGCAGCCCAGAGCTGATCTGTCCGTGTGAAGGCGGGGTGGCACGGGTTTCCCCGTGCCACCCCGCCTCACGCGAACACCACCCACAATCACGAGAAGGGACGACAGCGGTGTCGTTGACAGCCACCCCCCACATGGTGGAGCAGGTAAAGAAACGGAAAATCTCCGGAGGCTGGGAGACGCTGCGTGCGCTTCCCTGGCTGCTGCCCACCCTGATCCTGATCGTCGGGGTCGTGCTGTACCCGGCCGCGCTGATGATCTACACCTCGTTCTTCAAGTACAACAACAAGGGCATCCAGCGCAGCCCAGACCCGGTCGGCCTCGACAACTACATCGGTAAGGCCGGAGCCCTGACGTTCCCGGGTGTGCCGATCGGCCGGATCATGGCCAACACAGTCGTGTGGGTCCTGGTCGTGGTGGTCGTCACCGTGCTGTTGAGCCTCGTCCTCGCGCAGTTCCTGAACAAGCCCTTCCGCGGCCGCAAGCTGCTGCGCCTTTTCATCATCCTCCCGTGGGCCTGCTCGGTCGTCATGACGGCCACCGTCTTCCGCTACGGGCTGCAGCAGAACGTCGGCCTGTTCAACCGCCTCCTGGTCGACACCGGCATCCTGGAGACTGCACGGGCCTTCACGAAGGATCCCGCCTCTGCGTTCTGGGTGGCTGTCTTCGTGGCCATCTACGTCTCGCTGCCGTTCACGACGTACACCATCCTCGCGGGCCTGCAGGCGGTCCCCACGGATGTCCTCGAGGCCGCGCACGTCGACGGTGCCCATTCGGCCCAGCGCTACTGGCACATCGTCCTGCCGCTGTTGCGTCCCGCCATCGCGGTGGCCGCCCTCATCAACATCATCAACGTCTTCAACTCGTTGCCGATCCTCCGGATCCTGCAGGAGACCCCCGGCTACCACAACGGCCACATCACCACCACGCTCATGTACGAGTACCAGTCCGCCCTCGGCCCCGGCGTCTCCTCGGCCCTCTCGGTTCTGAACTTCCTGTTCTGCCTCGTCATCATCGCGGTCTACCTGATCATCGTGCAGCCCACGAAGGAGGTGGCCTGAGCCATGGCGAAGGTCAAGTCTGAACACATCCGCGGCGGCATCAACAAGAAGCCCAACCTCGTCGGAATCGTCATCGGCTCCATCCTCGTGGTGCTCTTCTTCGGGTTCCCCTATGCGCTGATGTTCATCACGTCGCTGAAGACGCGACTCGAGGTCACCGACATCCCGCCGGTGTATTTCCCGGAGGAGCCGCGGTGGCAGAACTACATCGACGTGTGGTCCTCGTCGGTCAACCCCGCCTCGTCGCTGCTGTCCACCACGGTGATCGCCCTCGGCGCCACCCTCCTGGTGCTCCTGGTGGCCACCCCGGCCGCCTACTACATCGCACGTTTCCGGTTCCCGGGTCGCATGGTGTTCCTCCTCCTCGTGTTGTGCACGCAGATGCTGCAGCCCACAGTGCTGGCCGTCGGCCTCTTCCAGGAGTTCAAGGGCTGGTCCGGCTACGCGGTCTGGGGGGCGCTGATCCTGATCAACGGCGCGTTCAACCTGTCGTTCGCCATCTGGATCATGCAGGCCTTCTTCGCCTCGGTGCCCAAGGAGGTCGACGAGGCCGCGCTCATCGACGGGCTCGGCAGGCTCCAGACCATGTTCCGCATCTCGCTGCCGCTGGTCTGGCCAGGCATCGTGACGGCCATCGTGTTCGTCTTCGTCAACTCGTGGAACGAGTTCGCCGCGGCCCTCATCCTGGTCCGCCAGAACGACCTCCAGCCGTTGACCGTGTCCATGCCCCGTTTCCTGGGCCTCTACGTCCAGGACTGGCAGTACCTCTTCACCGTGGCCCTGGTCGCCATCGTCCCCGTGATCATTCTGTTCTCCTTCATCGAGAAGAGGCTCATCGGCGGCCTCACCGCCGGTTCCGTGAAGTAGCCATCGACACAAGGGCACCGCCCCCGCCGGATCGATCGTCCGACGGGGGCGGTTTCTCATGGGCGGCACGGGCCGGATCGCCTGACCCTAAGCTCGACATTGAGCCGGCGACGGCCACTTGGGAGGACACCGCATGAGTCACGGGGATGCTGCCATCCGCATTGAAGGCCTCATCAAACGCTTCGGTGCCTTCACGGCGCTGGACGGCCTCGATCTCGAGGTCCGTCGCGGTGAGGTCCACGGTTTCCTCGGGCCGAACGGTTCGGGCAAGTCCACCACCATCCGCGTGCTGCTGGGCCTGCTCACCTCCGACGGGGGGCGTGTCGAAATGCTCGGGGGAGACCCCTGGCGCGACGTGATCGCGCTCCACCGGCGACTCGCCTACGTCCCCGGTGACGTCTCGCTCTGGCCCGGGCTGACCGGAGGGGAAGCGATCGACCTGCTGGGCAACCTGCGTGGCGGCATCGACCCGACGCGGAGGCAGACGCTGCTGGAGCGGTTCGAGCTCGACCCCACGAAGCGGGGCCGCCAGTACTCGAAGGGCAACCGCCAGAAGGTGGCCATCGTCGCGGCGCTCGCGGCCGACGTCGAACTCCTCATCCTCGACGAGCCGACCTCCGGCCTGGACCCACTGATGGAGGCGGTCTTCCAGGACGAGATCCAGACACTCAAGGACCAGGGCCGCACCGTGTTGCTGTCCAGCCACATCCTCAGCGAGGTCGAGGCGCTGGCAGACCGGGTGAGCATCATCCGGCAGGGCCGCGTGGTGCAGACCGGCACGCTGGACCAGTTGCAGGGCCTGAACCGGGTGACGATCACCGCCACCCTGGCCAGCAGGCACGCCGACCTCGCAGCGCTGCCGATCCTGCATGAACTGCGCCTGGACGACCACGGCCGGATGTCGGCCACCGTCGAGCCGGGCGACCTCAACGAGGCGATGGCCACGCTCCTGGGTCTGGGGATCACGGCCCTCAAGGTGTCGCCGGCCTCGTTGGAGGACCTCTTCCTCAGCCACTACGGGGAGTCCCTGGCATGAACGGGGCCCTGACCGGGGCGCGTCCGCTGCTGAAGGTGTCGCTGAGACAGGACGCCCACAACTTCGCACCCTGGGTGATGCTGATCTCGGTGCTCTCGGCCACCTCGATCCTGGGTTACCGCTGGGTCTTCCCGGACGAGCCGGACCGCCTGGCGCTGGCCACCGCGGTGGGGGCCAATCCCGCGCTGGAACTCATCTTCGGACAGGCTCGGGACCTCTTGACCAACGATGGCTTCAACGCGTGGCGCGCGGGAGGACTGGGGGCGTTCTTCGCCGGCCTGATGGCGATCCTGATCGTGGTGCGCAACAGCCGCGCAGACGAGGACTCCGGACGGGCAGAGCTGATCGCATCGGGTGTCATCACGCGCCGGGCGAGACTCGCGGTGGCGGTGGGCATCGCCGGCGTGGCGTCGGCGCTGCTCTTCGTGGTCTGCTTCCTCCTCACCTGGGCCTCAGGCGGTGGCGTGGTGCCCACGCTCCTGCTGTCGGCGACGTTCTCGGCCTCGGCGCTGATGTTCGCCGGGGTGGGGGCGGTCGCGGCGCAACTGGGCGGCGACGCCCGCACCGCCAGCACCATCGCCATTGCCGTGCTGGGCGGCGCCTACGTGCTGCGGGGCTACCTCGGCATGAGCGGGGCGGGCGACTGGACCGAGTGGTTGACGCCGTTCGGCTGGCTCGCGCTGACCCGCCCGTCCACCGACAACGACCCGTTACCGCTCCTGGCGGCCCTCGCGTTGACGGCGGTGCTGCTGGCGGTGGCGATGGTCCTGCAGGACCGCCGGGACCTGGGACTCGGCATCGTGGCGCAGCGGCCGGGAAGGGCCTCCGCCCCGAGGCTCACCGTCGACACCCTGACACTGCGCCTCCACCGGACGCCACTGATCGTCTGGCTCCTGGCGCTCGGCTTCCTGGGTTCGGTGTGGGGGAGCCTCGTGTCCTCCGTGGACGAGGTGATCGGTGAGAACCCGGCCATGGCGAAGTTCATCGCGGCGGGGGCCCTCGACGTGGAGCAGCTCAGCTTCGCCTTCGTGGTGACGATCCTCAACCTCATCGGCATCCTCGCCGCCATCGTGGGTGCCCAGGTGATCATGCGGGTCCATGTGGAGGAGATGGAGGATCGCGTCGAACCGTTGCTGGCGGGGGCGGTGTCCCGCTGGCGTTTCCTGACGGGGCCGGTCGCAGTCGCGCTGGGCGTCAGCGCTCTCGCGACCATGGTGGCAGGGACGGGCCTCGGGCTGGTGGCGTCGGCCGGGGACGGCGGCATCGCGATCACAGACGTGCTCCTGCAGGCTCTGGTCAGCGTGCCGGCGGTGTGGCTCATGGTCGCTGTCTCCGTCGCCGCAGTGGGTGCCCGTCCCGCCGCCAGGATGGCCGGCTGGGGAGTCATTGTGGCGACGTTCGGGATCACGCTGCTGGGACCCACCTTCGACTTCCCGGACTGGGCCATGGCGGTGAGCCCGCTCTACCACGTGCCCAACGTGGTGGCAGACGATCCGGGCTGGGGCTCGCTGGTGGGTCTGGGCGCTGTGCTGATGGTGTTGCTGGCAATCGGCTTCGCCGGGTTCCGGCGTCGCGACGTGCAGTGACGCACGGTCCCACTCGCGGAATGGAAGCTCTCTGATCTGTGGCAGGGGAGTGCTATTGTGACGCTCGTGGCATGGCAGACCCTCCTCCTTGGCTGCCGCAGCGAGGCCCAGAATTTCTGAGCCGGATCTCCTCGCTGCGGTGCTTCGTCGTGTCTGGCACCTGAACCCCAGCCCAGGAGAGTTTCAATGATTGAGATCAACCACCGCAAGCAGCCCAAGCCTGTTCAGCAGCCCACGGGCATGCCGGTGCACCGCTACACCCCCTTCGTGCCGGTCGACGTACCGGACCGCACCTGGCCGTCCAAGAGGATCGACAAGGCGCCCCGCTGGCTGTCCACGGACCTGCGTGACGGCAACCAGGCCCTCATCGACCCGATGACCCCCTCGCGCAAGATGCGCATGTTCGAACTGCTGGTCGAGATCGGCTACAAGGAGATCGAGATCGGTTTCCCGTCGGCCTCCCAGACGGATTTTGACTTCGTGCGGCAACTCATCGAAGAGGACCGCGTGCCCGAGGACGTGACCATCTCCGTGCTGACCCAGGCCCGCGAGGACCTCATCAGCCGCACCGCGGAATCGCTGGTCGGCGCCAACCGCGCCACCATCCACATGTACAACGCCACCGCGGAGCTGTTCCGCAACGTGGTCTTCCGCATGTCCGAAGAGGAATGCGTGGAGATGGCGCGGCGCGGCACCGGGATGGTGATGAAGTACGCCGACAAGTACCTGCGCGACGTGCAGTTCGGCTACCAGTACTCGCCGGAGATCTTCACCCAGACGCCCACGGACTTCGCCGTCGAGGTCTGCAACAACGTGGCGGACGTCTGGCAGCCCGGAGAGGGTCGCGAGATCATCTTCAACCTGCCGGCCACCGTCGAGCGGTCCACGCCCAACACGTACGCGGACCAGATCGAGTACTTCATCCGCAACGTGAAGAACCGTGAGCACGTGGCCGTCTCGCTGCACCCGCACAACGACCGCGGCACGGCCGTCGCCGCCGCGGAGCTCGGCCAGATGGCGGGCGCCGACCGCGTCGAGGGCTGCCTGTTCGGCCACGGCGAGCGCACGGGCAACGTCGACCTGGTCACGCTGGCCCTGAACCTGTACACGCAGGGCGTGGACCCGGAACTGGACCTGCACGACATCGACCATGTTCGGCGCACCGTCGAGTACTGCACCGGCCTGCCGGTGCACCCGCGGCACCCCTACGCGGGTGACTTGGTCTACACCGCGTTCTCCGGCTCCCACCAGGACGCCATCAAGAAGGGCCTGGAGCACCTCGAGAACCTGGCCGACGAAGCCGGCAAAGAGGTCACGGAGATGCCCTGGGAGGCGCCGTACCTGCCGATCGACCCGCATGATGTGGGCCGCACCTACGAGGCGGTCATCCGCGTGAACTCGCAGTCAGGCAAGGGCGGCATGGCCTACCTGATGAAGTCCGAGTTCAAGATGGACCTCCCTCGTCGCCTGCAGATCGAGTTCAGCCGCGCCGTTCAGCAGCACACCGAGGCCACCGGCAGCGAGGTCACCCCGCAGGAGATCTTCGACATCTTCATGTCGGAGTACCTCGGAGAGGGCCCGTGGCGGCTGACCAGCGCCGGCACCACGTCGAGCAACGGCAGCTTCGTCGTGCACGCAACGGTGGACGGCCCCAGCCGGACCGCCGTCGAGATCACCGGCGAGGGCAACGGCCCGGTGTCGGCGTTCGTCGACGGTCTGGTCGAGGCCGGCGCCCACGTGCGGGTGCTGGACTACACCGAGCACGCCCTGGATTCGGGCGGCGACGCCCAGGCCGCCGCGTACGTCGAGTGCGAGATCGGCGAGGGTGACGACGCCGAGGTGCTGTGGGGTGTCGGGATCGACCCCTCGATCACGAGCGCCTCGATGAAGGCGATCCTGAGCGCCCTCAACCGCTCCGCCCGCTGACGCTTGTGAGGCCCGCGAACCCTAGAGGTTCGCGGGTCTCGCGCAGCTGGACAGGGTGGGCATCGGGTAGGTTGGCACGCATGCCGAAACTCACCGACCCTGTAGCCGGTGACGCCGACTCCCTCTACGAGCACTTCACGGCCTGGGCCGAGAGCCAGTCCATCTCGCTGTATCCGCATCAGGAGGAATCGGCGATCGAGTTGTTCTCCGGCAACAACCTCATCCTCGCCACCCCCACCGGTTCGGGGAAATCACTGGTGGCGATCGCGGCGCACTTCGCTGCGCTGAACACCGACAGGGTGAGCTTCTACACCGCGCCCATCAAGGCGCTGGTGAGCGAGAAGTTCTTCGCCCTGTGCCAGGTGTTCGGAGCAGACAACGTGGGCATGGTCACCGGCGACGCGTCCGTCAACGCCGACGCCCCCATCATCTGCTGCACGGCCGAGGTGTTGGCCAACATCGCGCTGCGTGAGGGCAGGAACGCCGACGTCGGCCTGGTCATCGCAGACGAGTTCCACTTCTACTCGGAGCCGGACCGCGGATGGGCCTGGCAGGTGCCGCTGCTGGAGCTGCCGCAGGCGCAGTTCCTGCTGATGAGCGCCACGCTGGGCGACGTGGACCGGCTCATGGAGCAACTCTCCGAGCGGTCCGGTCGCAGCACCAGCATCATCGATGATGCAGAGCGCCCCGTCCCCCTCATCTTCGAATGGTCGCTGACGCCCATGCAGGAGAAGGTCACAGACCTGGTGCACGAGCAGAAGGCGCCCGTGTACATCGTCCACTTCACACAGGCGGATGCGCTGGAACGGGCCCAGGGCCTGCTCAGCCTCAACTTCATCACCAAGCACGACGCGGAACGCATCCAGGAGGAGATCGGCGCCTTCCGGTTCGGGCCCGGCTTCGGGAAGATCCTGTCCGGGCTGGTCAGGCGCGGGATCGGAGTGCACCACGCCGGCATGCTGCCCAAGTACCGCCGCCTCGTGGAGCAACTGGCCCAGACCGGCCTGCTCAAGGTCATCTGCGGCACCGACACCCTCGGCGTGGGCATCAACGTGCCCATCCGCACCGTCCTGTTCACCGGGTTGAGCAAATACGACGGCAACCGCGTCCGCAGGCTGCGCTCACGCGAATTCCACCAGATCGCGGGGCGCGCGGGCCGGGCCGGTTTCGACACCGTTGGGTTCGTCGTCGTCCAGGCGCCCGAGCACGTCATCGAGAACGAGCGCGCGCTCGCCAAGGCGGGCGACGACGAGAAGAAGCGGCGCAAGGTCGTGCGCCGCAAGCCGCCCGAGGGTTTCGTCGGCTGGAACGACGAGGTCTACGAGAAGATCATCGTGGCGGAGCCGGAGAACCTCGTCTCCCGCATGCAGGTCACCCATTCGACCATCCTCAACATCGCACAGCGACCGGGCAACGGGTACGAGGCGATGGTGCACCTCATCGAGTCCAGCCATGAGGGGCGCGAGCGCAAGAAGGCCCTCCGCCGTCGTGCCCTGGTGCTGACGAAGGGCCTGCTGAACTCCGGGGTGCTCGTCAAGCGCGCCGAGCCAGACGCGACGGGTAGTTGGTGCGAGCTGGGGGAGGGAGTCAGCGAGAACTTCGCGCTGAACCAGCCGCTGGCACCGTTCGCCGTCGCCTCGCTGGAACTCCTCGACCCGGATTCCCCCACCTACCACCTGGATGTCGTCTCCGTGATGGAGGCGGTCTTGGAGGACCCGTTCCACGTACTGCTCGGGCAGCAGCACGTCGCCCGCGGCGAGGCCATCGCGCAGATGAAGGCCGACGGCATCGAGTACGACCAGCGCATGGAACTCCTGGAGGAGGTGACCTGGCCCAAGCCGCTGGCCGAACTCCTGGAGGCCGCCTTCGAGCTGTACGCCGGCGCCCACCCCTGGGTCGACCCGACGGGGCTTTCGCCCAAGTCCGTGGTGCGTGACATGTGGGAGCGGGCGATGAACTTCACCCAGCTCATCTCCGTGTACAAGCTGCAGCGCAGCGAGGGCACGGTACTGCGCTACCTCACGGATGCCTACCGGATCCTCCGCCACACCGTGCCTGACGAGTACCGCACCGAGCAGTTCGACGACCTCGTCGAGTGGCTGGGGGAGACGGTGCGCCAGACGGACTCGTCCCTGCTCGACGAATGGGAATCCCTCACGGACCCCGACAAGGTGGCCGCCGCGGCCGCCCTGGCCGCCCAGGGTGCGCCGCCGCCCCCGCCCCGTCCGGTGACGGGCAACGAGCGCGCGTTCACCGCGATGATCCGCACGGCGATGTTCCGGCGGGTCGAGTTGGTCGCCGCAGACAACTGGGAGGGGCTGGGCAGCCTCGACGAGTCCGCCGCCGCACTGACGGAGCCCCCCATGCCGGTCCTGATGAGCCGCGACGACTGGGACGAGGCCCTCGCCCTCTACTGGGACGACTACGACGACGTGCTGCTCGACGGCGACGCCCGCGGGCCGGACCTCTTCCGGCTGGAGAAGGGCAAGGACGTCTGGAAGGTGACCCAGGTCATCCATGACCCCGACGGCAACCACGACTGGCGTATCGCTGCCGAGGTGGATCTGGCCGCCAGCGACGCCGTCGGGGTCGCGGTTGTCCGCACCACGGAATTCGCGCGGTTCGGCTGAGCGAAGAGGGCTAGGCTCAGCGTCGGGACAAGGAGTGCCGATGAATGACCAACGACGCGGTGTGACGCTGCGCTTCCTGGCGGAGCCGTTCGACGCCAACGTGCGCGGCGCGATGGACGCCGGCAAGGTACTCGAATGGATCGACAAGGCTGGCTATGCCGCGGCCGTCGGGTGGGCGGGCACCTTCGCCGTCACCGGCTACGTCGGCAACACCCACTTCGTGAAGCCCATCCGCGTGGGCGACCTCGTCGTCGTGCAGGCGCGCGTGGTCTACACCGGCACCACGTCGATGCAGATCGTGTGCACCGTCACCAGCGGCGACCCCCGCTCGGCGGAACGGGTGCTCAACACCCAGTGCATCCTGCAGTTCGTGGCCATGGAGGATGACAAGCCGGTGCCCGTGCCGAAGTTCTTCCCGCAGGACGACTGGGAACTCGAGCAGCACGCCCGCGCCGTCGAACTCAATGCGGCACGCCGGGCCATCGAGGCCGACATGCGTGCCCAGATCTACAGCGACGAGACCGAGGTCTGCCGCGAGACGCTGCGCTTCCTGGCCGCACCCACGGACGTGAACTGGGGCGGCAAGGTGCACGGCGGCTACGTGATGGCCTGGATCGACACCGCGGCCCGCGTCGTGGCGGAGCGCTGGCACGCCGGCCCGGTGGCGTCGGTGTACGCCGGCGGCGTCCGGTTCTACCGGCCGATGTTCATCGGCGACCTCGTGGAGGTAGATGCCAGGCTCATCCACACCGGCAACACCAGCATGCACGTGTCGATCTCCGTGCGGTCCGGCGACCCCCGCACCCGCGAGCTGCGCGAGACCACACACTGCACGTTCGTCTACTGCGGCGTCGACGCGGAGGGCCGCAAACGGCCCGTCCCGTCCTGGGATCCGAAGCTGCTCGGCGACATCGCGCTGGACGAGCATGCCAAGAAGGTCATCGAGCTGCGCCGACAGCTGCTCCGCCCGCTCCCGAGAGAGTTCCCCCCGGACTTCGAGTGAGGCTCAGGCGCTGCCGAACCGCCGGTCGCGTGAGACGTACTGCTCGACGGCGGCCCAGAGGTCGCGGCGGCTGAAATCCGGCCAGAGGCGATCCAGGAAGATGAACTCGGCGTAGGCCGACTGCCACAACAGGAAGTTCGAGATCCGCTGCTCTCCGGAGGAGCGCAGGAACAGGTCGACGTCCGGGATCTCCGGCTCGTCCAGGAACTTCTGGAACCGGTCTTCGGTGAGCCTGTCGGGGTCGAGCTTCCCGTCACGGGCCAGCCGCGCAATCTCGCGGGCGGCGTCGACGATCTCGGCCCGGCCACCGTAGTTGACGCAGAACTGGAGCGTCAGCGTCGTATTGTGCCGGCTCATCTCCTCGGCCACCTCAAGTTCCTTGATGACTGATCCCCACAGCCGGGGGCGCCGCCCTGCCCAGCGGATGCGCACCCCCAACTCGTTCAACTCGTCTCGACGACGGTGGATGACGTCGCGGTTGAACCCCATCAGGTAGCGCACCTCGTCGGGGGAGCGCTTCCAGTTCTCTGTGGAGAACGCGTAGGCCGACAGGTACGGGATGCCGATCTCGATGGCGCCGTGGATCACGTCCAGCAGCGACGCCTCGCCCATCGCGTGGCCCTCGGTGCGTTTCAGCCCGCGCTGCTTCGCCCAGCGGCCGTTGCCGTCCATCACGATCGCGACGTGGCGGGGGAGGGCCTGCTTCGGCAGCTGTGGTGGGGTGGCCCCGCTGGGATGCGGGGTGGGGCGACGGCGGGGCTCGGGCACGGCACGAGACTACCGGCCTATCATCGTGGTGTGCCCACCTACCGTGACGAAGCAGTGGTGCTGCGGACCCACCAGCTTGGTGAGGCCGACCGCATCATCACGTTCCTCACGCGCCGCAACGGCAAGATCCGGGCGGTGGCCAAGGGCATCCGGAAGACGTCGAGCCGATTCGGAGGCCGGTTGGAGCCCTACTGCCAGGTGGACATCCAGTTCGCGGAGGGCCGCGGCTCGCTGGAGGTGGTGACCCAGGTCGAGGCGATGCACGTCAGCAGGCTCGCCGCTGACTACTCGCGCTTCACGGCGGCCGAGGTCCTTGTCGAGACCGCTGACCGGCTCGTGTCCGAAGAGGGTAGCCCAGCCGTCCAGCAGTACCGGCTGCTGGCCGGTGCCCTGAGGGCGCTGGAGGACCCCCAGCGGCCGTATCCCCTGGTGGTGGACTCCTATCTGCTCCGGTCCCTCGCGGTGGCCGGTTACGCCGTCTCGACGGTGCGGTGCGCCGGCTGCGACAACGCCGAGGTGCGCTGGTTCTCGCCCCAGAGCGGCGGGGCCGTGTGCACCGCGTGCCGGACATCCGGCTCAGCCCCCTTGGAGGCGCAGGCGGCCGTCCACCTGGGTGCGCTGCTCGCGGGCGACTGGGCCACGGCCACCGCCACGGACGTGGGCACCGCCAAGAGTGTGGACGGCATGGTGGTCGCGTACGCCACGTGGCACCTCGACCGGGCGCTCAGATCGTTGCCGTATTTCGAACGGTAGGGTCTGGGCCATGGCACGACTCTTGGCGACAGACGTCGACGGCACGCTGATCACGACGGCGCACCAGATCTCCGAGCGGACCCGCGACGCTTTCCGCGCGGCCAAGGACGCCGGCATCGAGGTGATCGCGATCTCGGGACGACAGCCCTACTCCATCGCTGCCATCGTCCACGGCACCGCTCTCGACGGTGACGCAATCGGCTCCAACGGCGCGGTGGCGATGAACCTCAACTCACGCGAGGTGCACTTCGCGCAGACGATGGAGCTCACGGCCCAGCGGGAGATCGCCGACCGGCTGCTGGAGCTGTTCCCCGGCATCAAGCTGGTATCAGTCCGTTCGGCCGGTGACTCGTACATGGCCGAAGATGGCTACACGGGGCTTCAGGATCACGGCGCCTGGGAGACGCGGTGGCCGGTTCGCCACTGGTACGGCCCGCGCGAGGAGGTGCTCGCCGAGGCTTCACTCAAGCTGGTGGTGCGCGACGACGCGATCATGCCCGACGACCTGCTCGCGGCCGCGCGTGCCCTCGGGGTCCCCGGCTGCCACCCGACCACCTCCGGCGCGCCCTTCCTGGAGGTGGGACCAGCCGGCGTGACGAAGGCCAGCGCGCTGGAACGCTACTGCGCGGCGCGCGGGATCGACCGCAGCGACGTCGTCGTCTTCGGCGACAACATCAACGACCTGGAAATGTTGCGCTGGGCCGGGTTGGGGGTGGCCATGGCCAACGGCGAGCCCGAGGCCCGCGCCGCGGCAGACCACGTGACACTGAGCAACGACGACGACGGGGTCGCCGTCGTGATCGAGGAGATCCTCGCCTCCGCCGGGGGCTAGGAACAGTCTCGGCAGAGGCCGAAGATCTCCAGTTCATGCCCGGCGTCGGTGAAGCCGTGCTTGCGCGCCATCAGCGCCGCCCACTCCTCCACCTCATCTGCCTGGATCTCCACCGAGTGGCCGCAGGAGCGGCACACCAGGTGGTGGTGGTGCCCGGAGGAACAGGCTCGGTAGGCCAGTTCGCCCTCCGGGGTGCGCAGCACGTCCACCTCGTCGGAGTCCGCCATCGACTGCAGCGCCCGGTACACGGTGGCCAGACCCACCTTGGCGCCGTCGTCGCGGAGGAGGTCGTGCACCTGTTGAGCGGTCCGGAACTCCTCGACACGCTCCATGAGGTCGCGCACCGCGGCGCGCTGCCAGGTCTGGCGGGTGCCGGCGCGGGGGGTGTCAGTGCTCGTCATAGTGGTCTCCGTGGCGGGCGTGGCGGTGGCCGTCGTGGACGAAGTCAAGGTGGTCGCCATGCTGGATCACCTGGACGCCCGGCTGGCGGGCATGGCGGTCGTCGTGGTTCTCGGCCCTCTCGTGCGGGTGCTGGCCGTGGTCCTCGACGTAGGGGATGAAGCGGTTGGACCTCTTGAGCTTCCCACCCACGAGCCAGGACACCCCCAGCAGCGCGATCGAGGTCACGACGATGGTGGCGCCGGTGGCGGTGTCCAGGTAGAACGAACCGATGGTGCCACCCACCGCTGCCAGCGCTCCGATGCCCATCGCCCCGAAGAAGGAGGCCGTGAATCCCACGAACGACTGCTGGGCCGTGGCCACCGGGATGACCATCAGGGCGCTGATGAGGAGGAGCCCGACGGTGCGCATCGACACCGTCACCGTGACGGCGGCGAGGACCACGACGAGCAGGTTGAGCCACTTCACCCTGATGCCGAGCACCTGGGCGTAGTTCTCGTCAACCGACACGGCGAACAGCCGGGGGGCCAGCGTGATGGTGATGCCGAGGATCAGCACCGCGAGCGCGATGATGACGTAGATCTCCGTCTGGCTGACGGACGTGAGCGAGCCGAAGAGGAACCCCGAGAGGCCGGCGGCGCCCTGACCGGCGATGCCGGCCATCAGCACACCGGAGGCGAGGCCGCCGTAGAACAGGATGGCCAGCGCCAGGTCACCCGACGCCTTGCCGTGCTGGCGTAGCAGTTCGACGACGATCGCACCGATGACGCAGGTGACCACGGCGATGGGCAGGGGAGCGCTCCCGGTCATGAGCGCGAGGCCCACGCCCATGATCGCGACGTGGCCGAGCCCGTCGCCCAGCAGGCTCATCTTGCGCTGCACGATGAAGGTGCCGATCGCGGGCGCGATGAGTCCGCTCAGCATGGCGGCGACGAGCGCGCGCTGCATGAATGGCAGTGAGAGGATGTCGATCATGCGAGCACTCCTGACATGGGGTCCTCGACGCCGAACACGGAGGCAAGCGCCAGGTCTGGCGCGCATTCAGCCGCCGACGGGTGTTCGTCGTCCACGACGCGGCCGTCGCAGAGCGTCACGGAGCGGCTGAGGATGGGCTCCATGTAGCCACGCTCGTGCAGGACCACCAGGAGTGCGAGGCCGTCCTCGCGCAGCCGGCCCAGCAGCGCTGCCATGCCGGACTGGCTGTGCAGATCCACGCCGGCGAGGGGTTCGTCCATGACCAGCAGATCGGGGTGGGAGGAAAGGGCGCGCGCGATCAGCACCCGCTGCTTCTGGCCGCCGGACAGAGACCCGAACGGC
Organism: Tessaracoccus sp. MC1865; assembly: GCF_017815535.1. Classification (NCBI taxonomy): domain Bacteria; kingdom Bacillati; phylum Actinomycetota; class Actinomycetes; order Propionibacteriales; family Propionibacteriaceae; genus Tessaracoccus; species Tessaracoccus sp. MC1865. The sequence goes on from NZ_CP072596.1 coordinate 1,548,407, forward strand.
CAGTGCATCCGCTCCTGCAGACCCACGAGTTCGAGGGCCTCGTCGAGCGCCACCTTGTCCTTGCGCGTCAACCACTGGAACGGCCTGCGGTGCGCCAAGCGGCCGGAGGACGCGATCTCTCGGACCGTGGCATTGGCCACTGTGATGGCGGAGTGCTGCGGCACGTAGCCGACGCGCCACCAGTCGCGGAAACCGGGGAGGTGCTCGCCGAAGAGTTCGACGGAGCCTTCCTGGTAGGGGACCAGGCCCAGCAGGGTCTTGACCAGGGTGGATTTGCCGGAGCCGTTGCCGCCGAGGAGCGCGACAGCCTCGCCGCTGTCCACGTGGATGTTCACGTCCCTCAGGATGGGCATGCCGCCCATCGAGACGAAGAGCCCCCGTGCGTCGAGAGGGTCAGTTGCAGTCATTGGCACTCCTCAGCGCCTCCAGATTGGCGCGCATGATGGAAGGGTAGTCGTCGCCCGGTGATTCTTCAGTGACGCCTTCGAGGGGATCCAGCACGGCGGTCTTCAACCCGAGGTCGCCGGAGATCGACTTCGCCATGGCATCCGAGGTGAGGGTCTCGAAGAAGATGGTGGTCACGCCGTGCCGCTTCGCCTCCTCGTGGACCTCCGCGATCCGTGCGGGGGAGGGCTCGCCGTCGGGGTTGATGCCGGAGATGCCGATCTCCTCGAGGTCGTAGCGTTCGGCCAGGTAGTTGAACGCCGCGTGGGTGGTGATGAATTCACGGCGCACGCACTCACTCAGGCCTGTCGTGTACTCCTCGTCGAGGGCGTTCAGTTCTTCGACGGTGGACGTTGCGTTGGCCCGATAGGTGTCGGCCTGTTCGGGGGATGCTTCGGCGAGGCGCTCGGCGATGGCCTCGACGACGGTGCCCATCCGCTCGGGATCGAGCCAGAAGTGGGGGTCGAGGTCGGTGTGCTCCTCCTGGGCCTCATCGTGGCCATGGGCTTCGGCGATGGGGGCCAGTTCGATCACGTCGGCCACGTTGAGGGCCCGTTCGCTCCCTGTCTGCGCGACGGCGGTGTCGACCTCGGGCTGGAATCCCTCGAGGTACACCACGACGTCGGATTCGGTCAGGGAGGCGATCTGGCGCGGCGTGAGTTCGAGGCCGTGGGCCTCGCCGCCCGGCTTGGTGAGCACCTCGACGGTGCCTTCGGCCTCGCCCAGCACCTGCTCCGTCGCCCACTGCAACGGGTAGAACGCGGCGATCACCGTGGGGCCCTCACCCCCGGTGCCTCCGGAGGAAGGGGAACCGCAGGCGGTGAGGACGAGGGTGGTGGCTGCGGCGACAGCCAGGGAGGCGCGGAGCTTCACGTTCATGAGAACCATTATCAACAGCGCTGGGCGGTGAGTCAAACGGTACGGTGGCACCATGCTCGCCATCAGTCGCTTCTCCTCACCCGGCCCGTCCTTTGCCGCGGACGCCGCCGGCGCCGTCGAGTGGTGGTCCCAGCGGCCTGGCTGCCTCAGCATGGACCTGGTGCAGAACCTCGACGAACCTGAGTTGTGGGCACTGGTCTCGCGGTGGGAGTCGGTGGGTGCCTACCGCCGCTCCTTCAACGGTTTCGACGCCAAGATGCTGCTCACGCCGCTGCTGTCGCGGGCGCTGGACGAGCCCAGCGCGTACCTGCCGCCCGATGAACTGGGCGAGAACGTCCCCAGGGGCCTCTGACTTTTCGGCGGACCGGCGGGGCGCGGTTAGACTGGTCCGTCGCCGATCCCGAGGACCCCACCACATGACCGTCAACGCCGCACCCCTCCGCCTGCATGCGCCCAGCAACCCCGACGCCGTCGTCGTCGAGTTGCCGGTGGTGCTGGCGCCGATGGCCGGTGTGACGAACGCGGCCTACCGTCAACTGTGCCGTGAGCAGGGTGCGGGCCTGTACGTCTGCGAGATGATCACCTCCCGCGGCCTGGTCGTCGGCGACCAGAAGACCCGCGACATGCTGCAGTTCGACCCCGGGGAGACCACGCGCTCAGTTCAGCTCTACGGGGTGGACGCCGACGCCATGGCGGGCGCTGCGCGCGTCCTGATCCGCGAGCACAGCGTGGACCACATCGACCTCAACTTCGGTTGCCCCGTGCCCAAGGTGACCCGGAAGGGCGGCGGAGGCGTGCTGCCGTACAAGCGCGACCGCCTCCGCGCCATCGTCCGCGAAACAGTTAGGGCCGCGGACGAATTCGGCGTGCCGGTGACCATCAAGACGCGCATCGGCATCGACCAGGACCACGAGACCTTCCTCGACGCCGGCCGCATCGCGCAGGAAGAGGGCGCGGCCGCCATCGCCCTGCACGGGCGCACGGTGCAGCAGGCGTACTCGGGTGAGGCCGACTGGGCGCGCATCAAGGAACTCGTCGATGAGGTCGACATCCCCGTGCTGGGCAACGGCGACATCTGGGAGGCCGAGGACGCCCTGCGCATGATGGCCGAGACGGGTTGCGACGGCGTGGTCATCGGCCGCGGCTGCCTGGGGCGGCCCTGGCTCTTCGGCGACCTGGCCGCCGCGTTCCGCGGCGAGGGCCGACGCCTGCGTCCCTCGCTGGGCGAGGTGGGCCAGATGCTCCTGCGCCACGCCGAACTGCTCGCGAGGGTGATGGGTCCCCGGGGCATCGTGGACCTGCGCAAGCACATGGCGTGGTACTTCAAGGGCTATCCGGTGGGCGAGCTGCGCCGCCGGTTCGCCATGGTGGCCTCGATGGCCGAACTCGAAGAGCTGGTCGGGTTGCTGGACGCCGGTGCGGAGTTCCCGGTGGCCGAACTGGGCACCCCGCGTGGGCGCCAGGGATCGCCGCGGGGCAAAGTCGTGCTGCCGCACGGATGGTACGACGACACCTCGGGGTGCGACCTGGATCTGTCCGAGGCGGAGCTCGACGTTTCAGGCGGTTAGTCCAACCCCCCGCGAGCCCCCAGAGCCGTCATCTGTAGGTTTGACGCACCCGGCCCTCCTCCAGGGGGCTCTGGACATGGAGGTGCCCATGCAGGAATACGCCACCATCACCATCGACGGCGCCGAGCACCGGCTGCCGATCGTCACCGGATCAGAGGGGGAGCGCGCCATCGACATCGCGCGCCTCAGGCAGGACACCGGTCTCATCACCCTGGACCCGGGTTATGCGAACACCGGCTCGGCGCAGTCGGCCATCACCTTCATCGACGGGGAGAAGGGCATCCTGCGCTACCGCGGTGTGCCGATCGAGGACCTGGCCGAACGCTCCAGCTTCATCGAGACCGCCGAACTACTGATCTTCGGCGAGCTCCCCGACGAGGACGAACGGGCCAACTTCCGCTCGCTGCTCACGGAGAATTCCGCGCTGCACCGCGACATGCGCAAGCACTTCGACGGTTTCCCGGTCAACGCGCACCCGATGAGCATCCTGTCCTCGATGATCAACGCCCTGCAGGCCCACGACATGCCGGAGCACGGCTTCACCTCCGGCAACGGATTCCGTGAGGCGGCCGCGAGCCTGCTCGCGAAGACCCGCACGATCGCCGCAGCCTCCTACAAGTCCCACGTCGGGCAGCCCATCGCCTACCCCCGCTACGACCTCCCGTACGCGGAGAACTTCCTCCACATGATGTTCTCCGTGCCGTACCGCGACTATGAGCCCACCCCCGAAGTGGCCCACGCCCTCAACATGTTCCTCGTCCTGCACGCGGACCACGAGCAGAACTGCTCGACCTCGACTGTGCGCATGGTGGCGTCGTCCGGCGCGAACCTGTACGCCGCCGTCTCCGCCGGCGTGAACGCGCTCTGGGGCCCGCTGCACGGCGGCGCCAACATGGGCGTGATCGACATGCTGGAGCAGATCAACGAGGGGTCCTGGACGGCCAAGCAGTACGTCGACCGCGCCAAGGACAAGAAGTCCGGCATCAAGCTCATGGGCTTCGGGCACCGCGTCTACCGGAACTTCGACCCCCGGGCCAAGATCCTCAAGGAGGCCGCGGACAACCTCCTCGACGCCATGCACATCGACGACCCGCTGTTGGACATCGCCCGCGAGGTGGAACAGGCGGCGCTGGCCGACGAGTACTTCGCCTCCCGCAGGCTGTACCCCAACGTCGACTTCTACTCGGGAATCATCCTGCGGGCCATCGGCATCCCCCTGGACATGTTCACCGTGCTGTTCGCGATCGGGCGCACGCCGGGGTGGATCGCCCATTGGAAGGAAGTCACCGACGATGCCAAGCAGCGGATCTACCGCCCTCGGCAGGTCTACGTCGGCCGCCAGTTGTCGCAGTGGGTGCCGCGCAACGAGCGCTGAACGGTCGGCGGCCTGCGAGGCCCGTTAGGCTGGGGGCCGATGAACGAGATCCTGCCCCGTACGAAGCTCTGGGCGCACACGATGCGCGGCCACGGCGATGACGTGATCACCGCGCACCGCTCGTCGTCGGCCCGCATCAGCCCCCGGCCGGCGCGTGAGCGTGCCCAGCGGGAAGAGCTGGAACGCGCGCTGTATGTGCCGGAGGCGACCTTCGCGTCCGGCGCCGGTCACCGCGCCCGCGAGGAGGCGCCGGACCGGATGCGCACCTGTTTCGAGCGCGACCGCGACCGCATCGTGCATTCAGCCGCCTTCCGCAGGCTGGCGGGAAAGACGCAGGTGGTGGTCTACCCGACGGATCACCAGCGCACGCGCCTCACGCACGCCATCGAGGTGGCTCAGTGCGCCATCGCCATGGCCCGCGGGATCGGCGTCAACGTGACGTTGACGGACGCGATCGCGCTCGGCCACGACTGTGGGCACGGGCCGGGGGGACACGCCTCAGAGGACGCCTTCGACGAGTTCATCGCCACCGGCTACGACCACGGGCCCTGGGGCGCCGACGTGGTGCTCGAACCCCTCAACCTGACGTTGGAGACCCTCGACGGCATCCGTAACCATTCCTGGTCCCGCCCTGCGCCCTCCACCATCGAGGGGGAGATCGTCAGTTGGGCCGACCGGATCGCCTACTGCGCCCACGATCTCGAGGACGCCGTATACGCGGGCATCGTCGACCTGGCGGACCTGCCTCCCGTGATCCGTGACGTGGTGGGCACCACCCGCCGCGAGCAACTGGCCACGTTCATCAACGCGGTGATCGACACCACGGGCGAGACCGGCACCGTCGGCATGGATGCGACGACGGCCGAGGCCCTCGCCGAACTGCGGCGGTTCAACTACGAACGGATCTACACGCGCCCCGAATCCGTGGCGCAGTCCAGCACGGTCGTGGCCGCGTTGCGCGACCTCGTGAATTTCTACCTGGAGAACCCGCGGGCGTTGCCTCAGGAGTACCACGGCGACGACCTCGTGCGCGGCGCCGTCGCCTACGTGGGCGGGATGACGGACCGGTTCGCCTTCGAGCAGGCGCAGCGTCGCCTCGGCTGGGACCCGTCCAGGTTGCCCCGGGGCATCGGCCGCGGAGCCTGACCCGCTCGCCGTCCGGTCACGCGTGCAGCTTGGCGGCGAGGTCGGGCGGCAGGAGCCACGTCTTGGTCGACAGCCAGCGTGCCGCCACCGCCGTGCACACCTGGCCGGCGTTGATGCCCACGAGCACCAGCAACTGGGCCGAGGCCGCGTCCCAGGCGGACCCGCCGCCGAGCAGCACGCCGATGTAGGCGCCGGGCAGGGTGACCAGTCCCACCGTGCGGGTCTGGTCCAGCGAGGGGATGAGCGCCTCATGGAGCGTGGGGGAGACCACGTTGCGGATGGCCCTTCCCCGTTCCACGCCGAGCGCCAGCCAGGCCTCGTACTCGTCGTAGCGGTTGCGCAGCTCGGCGAAGTTGCGGCGGCCCGCCAGCGTGTGCGCGGTCATCATGTTGCCGACCATGATCCCCGCGATCGGCACGATCGACGGGCCGGTCAGGGGTGCCGTGCCGGTGGCGAAGATGATCGTCAGGACGGGCACCGCGCCCGCAGCCATTGCGAAGGCCACGGCCAGGTACCCCCGGAGCCCCTTGATGTCGGTGCGTTGCGCCGTGGTGAGGACGCCGACGATGAACATGATGAACACGAAGGCGAAGGCCAGCGCCCAGTGCGAGAGTGCGAAGCCGACGAGGAACGAGACCAGCAGCAGCTGCACCGCGGCGCGCATGGCGACCCACGGAATGGTCCGCCACACGGACACTCGGCCCCACAGCGCCACCCCGGCTCCCAGCGCCACGAGCAGCACCAGGCCGATGGCCAAGGGCCAGCCGATTGCGATCTCCATCCAGCCTCCGATCCACCCGAACTCTATCGCTGCCGGGTTGCGGCTAGAGTTGCGGAGTGGCTGGCCGGATCAACGAGGAGGACATCGCGACCGTCCGGGAACGGGCTCGGATCGACGATGTGATTCGCGACTACGTCATGCTTCGCAACGCCGGCTCCGGTTCCTTCAAGGGCCTGTGCCCCTTCCACGACGAGAAGACCCCCAGCTTCACCGTCACACCGGCACGTGGCTTCTACTACTGCTTCGGCTGCGGCGAGGGCGGCGACGTCATCAACTTCCTGATGCGCCAGCAGAACCTCGGGTTCCAGGAATCCGTCCAGATGCTCGCAGACCGCTTCGGCGTCGACCTCCGCATCGAGGACGACGGCGTCCCGGGCCAGCCGCCCGGTCTCCGCAAGCGGGTGCTCGAGGCCAACGAGGCCGCGCAGGAGTTCTTCGCGGACCAGTTGGAGTCGGCAGAAGCGGTGGAGGCCCGCCGCTTCCTGCACGGCCGCGACTTCGACCGCGCCGTCGCCCAGCGCTTCACCGTCGGCTACGCCCCTCGGCACGGCTGGGCGTTGCACCAGACCCTCAAGGCCAAGGGCTTCACCGACGACGTGCTGAAGACCGCGGGTCTGATCCGCGACGGGGGCCGGGACTTCTTCACCGGTCGCGTCCTCTGGCCCATCCGCGATTCCGCCCAGGCCGTGCTCGGCTTCGGTGCCCGGCGCATCTACGACGACGACCGGCTGCCGGCCAAGTACATCAACACCCCGGAGTCGCCGGTCTACAAGAAGTCGCACGTCCTGTACGGCCTCGACCTGGCGCGCCGCGAGATCGGCCGCAAACAGCAGGCTGTGATCGTCGAGGGCTACACCGACGTGATGGCCGCCCACCTGGCCGGCGTGGAGACCGCCATCGCCTCGTGCGGTACGGCCTTCGGCGACGACCACGCGCGCCTGCTGCAGCGGCTGATGGGTACGCAGGGCGGCCTGCACGGCGAGGTCATCTTCACCTTCGACGGCGACAAGGCGGGCCAGGCGGCTGCGCTCAAGGTCTTCAAGGGCGACCAGAACTTCATCTCCCAGACCTACGTCGCCGTCGAACCCACCGGCCTCGACCCCTGCGACCTGCGGCTGCAGCAGGGCGAGGCGGCCGTCCGCGAGCTCGTGGCGCGACGCATCCCGCTGTACCAGTTCGTGATGAACAACATCGCGAAGAGCTACGACCTCGACAGGGCCGACGGCAGGCTAGCGGCGGCACGGGAAGGCGCCGAACTCGTCAGCGCGATCCGAGACCAGTCGCTGGTCAACCAGTACCTGCGGGAGCTGGCCGGCGTGCTGGGCATGGACGTCGACGACGTGCGCCGCGAAGCGGGCCGCTTCGGCCGCCGGAACGCAGGTGCGCCGGTTGAACCGCCGCCGCCCCCGGCGCCGGAGGAGCGGGCGGCCGAGCCTGGGTGGCCCAACCCGAACGACCCGCATCTGCGTCTCGAACGCGATTCGCTGAAGCTGATGCTGCAACACCCCGTCACTTTCGACACCGCCTGGAACTCCGTGGTGGAGGAGGACTTCACGCACCCTGGTTACCGCGCCGTCTTCCGGCTGTTGTCCGGGGTGGAGTACGGGGAGAACTGGTCAGACCGCGTCCGCGCCGCGGCCCCCAACGAACTGGTGGCCCAACTGGTGGTCGCGCTGCTCGTGGAGCCCCTGTTCCGGGAACCCGACGAAAGTTATTCACTCGCGCACACAGCGCAGTTGCAGCTCACCCGGGTGACTCGCGAGATTGCCGACGTGAAGTCCAAGTTGCAGCGGACAGACCCGGTCAAGGACCCGACGGGGCACCGGTCGCAGTTCGCCCATCTGACCCAGTTGGAGATGAAACGCAAACAACTACAGCATGTAGGACTAGCCTGACGGGAAGTGGCTGCAGGGAAATTCTTGCAATCGCTCAACGCATGTGCGTATTATCTTGACGTCGAGACAACGTGGTCCCGCCGACCTTCAGGAGAATGATGTCCCAAGGCCGAACAACCGAATTCCCCCCGCTCCAGAACAACAGCCGCGAGGTCTTCCTCGAGGTGGCCCGCTCTCAGCGGTTCCAGCAGCTGCGCTCGCGCTTCCGGAACTTCGCCTTCCCGATGACCATCGCCGGGTTGGCCTCGTACTTCACCTTCGTGGTGCTGTCCATCTTCGCCGTCGACTTCATGTCCTCGCCGTTCCTCGGCCTCGAGGGCGTCAACGTCGGGTTGGTGATCGGCTTCTTCCAGTTCGCCCTCGTGTGGGTCTGGACGGCCATCTACGTCAACTACGCCAACACGAAGCTGGACCCGGTCTCGGCTGAGCTCAAGCAGGAACTCATCGAGAAGGGGGCGGTGTGATGCTGCTCGAGACCCAGTACGGCAACCCCTGGATCAACATCGCCGTGTTCGCCGTTTTCGTCCTGGCGACGCTCACCGTCGTCATCGTCGTCAGCCGCCAGAAGACCAAGGCGACCGACTTCTACACCGGCGGCGCCAAGTTCTCCGGCCGGCAGAACGGACTCGCCATCACAGGCGACTACCTCTCGGCCGCGGCCTTCCTCGGCGTGACCGGAGCCATCGCGCTCTACGGTTACGACGGCTTCCTGTATTCGGTGGGCTTCTTCGTCGCGCTGCTCCTGGCGCTGTACCTCGTGGCAGAGCCGATGCGCAACACGGGCAAGTACACCATGGCCGACGTGCTCAGCTTCCGCATGGAACAGAAGCCCATCCGGACCGCCGCCGCCACGTCCACCCTGATCATCTCGCTGGTCTACCTGCTGGCGCAGATGGCCGGCGCGGGTGGCCTCGTGGCGCTGCTGCTGGGGGTCACCGACAAGTCGATGCAGGGCGTCGTCATCGGTCTGGTGGGCGTGCTCATGGTCGGATACGTGCTGATCGGCGGGATGAAGGGCACCACCTGGGTGCAGATGATCAAGGCGGTGCTGCTGGTCACGGGCGCGGCCGTCATGACCTTCCTGGTGCTCATGGGCGACGGGTTCAACTTCGACAAGCTGGCCATGGCGGCAGACGCGGCGGCCAACAACGACCTGCTCGCGCCCATGCAGCAGTACGGCACGTCCATCTGGACCAAGCTGTCGTTCCTGTCGCTGTCCATCGCGCTGATCGCCGGCCCCTCGGGCCTGCCGCACGTGCTGATGCGCTTCTACACCGTGCCGACGGCGAAGGAGGCCCGCCGCTCGGCGGTCTGGGCCATCATCCTGGTGGGCATCTTCTTCCTGTTCACCCTCGTCCTCGGACTCGGCGCGGCCAAGCTCGTGGGGCAGGACGCGATCATGGCCGCCCCCGGCGCCCAGAACTCCGCGGCCCCGTTGCTGGCGCTCAACCTCGGTGGTGAGGTCTTCATGGGCATCATCTCCGGCGTGGCCTTCGCCACCATCCTCGCGGTGGTCGCGGGGCTCACCATCACGGCGTCCGCGTCGTTCGCCCACGATGTGTACAACAACATCATCAAGGACGGCAAGGCTGATCCCGCCCAGGAGGTGAAGGTCGCGCGCTACACCTCCGTGGTGGTGGGCTTCCTCGCCATCCTCGGTGGCATCGTCGCCAACGGCCAGAACATCGCCTTCCTCATCTCGCTGGCGTTCGCCGTGGCGGCCTCCGCGAACCTGCCGTCGATCCTGTACACCCTGTACTGGAAGCGGTTCAACACTCGCGGGTCCGTCTGGTCGATCTACACGGGACTCATCTCCGCGACCGTGCTGATCGTCTTCTCCCCGGCCATCTCCGGCTCCAAGACGGCGATGCTGGGGGAGGCGATCGACTTCGCCTGGTTCCCGCTGACGAACCCTGCTCTGGTCAGCGTGCCGCTGGCCTTCCTGGCGGGCTATCTGGGCACGATCTCGTCGCCCACACGCGGTGACGACGAGTTCGCCATCGAGATGGAGGTCCGCTCCATGACCGGCGCCGGTGCCGGCGAGGCCATCTCGCACTGAGGCCACGCCCTCACCCGACGGCGGCGGCCGCCTCACTGTAGGCGGCCGCCGCCGTCGTGCGTTCCCCGGCCAAGAGGAGGCGGGCGGCCTCCAGCGCCTCCCGCTCCCACCGGCTGACCGTGGAGGGGGAGGCCTGCATGATCTGCGCAATCTCCGCCAGCGTGCGGGCCTGCCCCGTGAGCCCGAAGCGCAACTGCAGGAGCCGGCGATGCCGGGGCACCAGGAGGGCCAGGAAATCCAGGCCCTGCCCGTGGCCCGGCTCGTAGCTCAGGTGCGCAAGCCCGGTGCTTTCCAGCGCGACGTCGAGACTGACGTGCCGGATGCGACCCCTGCGGGCGGCGGTGGGGGACAGGCCCATCGCGGTCACGACGGTGTCCACAGCGGATTCGGAGTCGTCAAGCCCACGGGCGTCCATGGCACGGATCGCCATGCGCGCGGCCCGTCTGTCCGCCCGGCTGACGGTGGGCCGGCCGATCCAATGGCGGCCGCCGTCGGCCAGCTCCCGCATGAGGTACTCGTGGACGAAGGTGGAGAACCTGATCCCGCGGGCGTGGTCGTAGCGGCGGATCGCCTCGCCCACCGCCACGCAACCGTCCTGGAACAGTTCGTCCTCGGGCAGGCCGGACAGATAGGCGGTACGACGGGCGTATTTGAGGGCCATCCGGATCCCCACCCACGCGAACCGTTCGGCGGCCCGCCGCCCCAGCGCCACCACCGCCGGCAGCCGGGGATCACGCCTGCCCTCCGCGATCAGGTGGTGCGCATACAGGCCGGCCTCGACGGCCCTGGCCAGCTGGGCGTCCTCGCCCGTGGCGAGCATGACATGGGGGAGATCGAGCTCTGGGATCTTCATGTCGCCCACCCTGCCGAGCAGGCGGGCCGCGGTGGCGATCGGGGAGGGGGATGTGGACAACGCGCAACGGACAACACTTCTTTTCCACAGGGCACAATGGGCCCATGGCGTTCTTCAAGCGGCCCACCCGCGTCGACTTCTCAGGCCTTGCGGCCGTCCTGGGCAGGCAGCCCCACGTCCTGGCCCACGGCATCGGCGACGGCGACGTCGTCCTCGCGATCACGCGGGAGGAACTGGCGCTGCGCCGCGAGGGGCAGTGGCAGGTGTGGCGGTGGGAACTGGTGGCGGGCGGCTCCTGGAACGGCGAGTCGGGCACGTTCACATGGCGCACGATGGACGGCGAACGCTTCGAGGCGGCGCTGACCGAGGAGAACCGCGTGCCGGAGGCCTTCCGGGAGCGGGTGCTGGCGTCGACGCTGGTCCAGTCCGTGGTGGACGCCAGGCCGCGCGGGCAGGTACAGGTCGTCGGCCGGCGCAGCCTTTCCGCTGACCCGCAGACGCACTGGTACGCGGTGCCCTCGGGCGGTGCGGACCTGAACGACCCGGTCACCCGCGAGGCCGTGGTGGCAGAGACGGACAGGCTGCGCACCGAGTACTTCTAGCCGCTGAGGGGCGGCGGCGGGCTCTTTTCGTTTCGGTCGCGTTACAAGCTTTTTAAGCTCTTTCGTATGGTGCTGGATTGCGTTGCGCCGGATCAGCGGCGGACTTACTGTTCTTTCCGGCCACCGGGCACCTGGTGGTGTCACGCCCTGAATCCAGGAGGATCCGCCATGACGAGACGTGTGTTCCCACAGCGCGAGAAGGTCGGCCTCTACGATCCGGTCAACGAGCACGACGCGTGCGGCGTGGCCTTCGTGGCCCATCTCGACGGGGTGGCGTGCCACGACATCGTCGCGAAGGGCCTGGAAGCACTCCGGAACCTGGACCACCGCGGCGCGACCGGTGCCGACACGGCGGCGGGCGACGGCGCCGGCATCCTCATCCAGGTGCCGGACGCGTTCCTGCGCGGCGTGCTCGACGTCAAGCTGCCCGACGCGGGGGAGTACGCCGTCGGCCTGGCGTTCCTGCCCACCGACGAGGCGGAGCGTGCCGCCGCCAAGGAGGCCATCGGGGCCATCGCCGAGGAGGTGGACCTCGACGTGCTCGCCTGGCGCGAGGTGCCCGTCGACACCCACACGTTGTCGCCCATCTCTGTGGGCGCGATGCCGCACTTCGAGCAGTTGGTGGTCGCGGGCCGGGAAGACCAGTCGGGCATCGACCTCGACAGGTTCACGTTCGTCCTGCGCCGTCGCGTGCAGCACGAGGTGGGCGTCTACTTCGCGTCGCTGTCGTCGCGCACGCTCGTTTACAAGGGCATGCTGACCACGGACCAACTCGAAGAGGTCTTCCCCGAGTTGCACGACGACCGGGTCGCTTCGGCGCTGGCGCTGGTGCACTCACGCTTCTCCACCAACACCTTCCCCGCCTGGGAACTGGCCCATCCCTACCGGATGATCGCCCACAACGGCGAGATCAACACCGTCCGCGGCAACCGCAACTGGATGCGGGCCCGCGAAGCCCTCCTCACCAGCGACAAGATCCCCGGCTCGCTGTCCAGGCTGTTTCCGATCTGCACCCCCGAAGGCTCCGACTCCGCCTCCTTCGACGAGGTGCTGGAACTCCTGCACCTGGGCGGCCGGTCACTGCCGCACGCCGTCCTCATGATGATTCCCGAGGCCTGGGAGTCGCACGCGGAGATGGACCCGGACCGCCGCGCGTTCTACGAGTTCCACTCCATGATCATGGAGCCCTGGGACGGCCCCGCCTGTATGACCTTCACCGACGGCTCCGTCATCGGCGCGTGCCTCGACCGCAACGGGCTGCGCCCCGGCCGGTACTGGGAGACCCGCGACGGGCTGGTCGTCTTCGCCTCGGAGGCCGGCGTGTTGCCCATCGCGCACGCCGACGTGGTGCGCAAGGGCCGGCTGCAGCCGGGCCGCATGCTGCTCGTGGACCTGGACCGGCACGCCATCGTCTCCGACGACGACGTGAAGGGCGCGCTCGCCGCCGAGCACCCCTACCGCCAGTGGGTGGCCGATAACAAGATCGAGCTCGACAAGCTGCCGAGCCGCGCGCACATCGTGCACTCGCACGCCTCCGTCACGCGCCGACAGCAGGTGTTCGGCTACTCCCACGAGGAACTGCGCTCGATCATCGCTCCCATGGCGAACACCGGCGTCGAGGCGATCGGCTCGATGGGCACCGACGCGCCCATCGCGGTGCTCAGCCGACGGCCCCGGCTGATCTTCGACTACTTCAAGCAACTCTTCGCCCAGGTCACCAACCCGCCGCTCGACGCGATCCGCGAGGAGCTGGTCACCTCCCTCACGGCGAAGATCGGACCCGAGCGCAACCTGCTCGAGCCCGTGCCGGCGGCCGCCCGCATGATCATCATGAACCGGCCCATCCTCGACTCGGAGCAGCTGGCCAAGATCGTGCGCCTGGGCCGAGACGGCGACCTCCCCGGCTACGCCACCCACGTCGTGCACGGGCTCTACAAGGTGACCGGCGGTGGCCGCGCGCTGGCCCGCAAGCTGGAGGAGATCTGCGACGAGGTGTCCGCAGCCATCCGCGGCGGCGCCCGCGCCATCGTCCTGTCGGACCGCCATTCGACGGCGGAACTGGCGCCCATCCCGTCGCTGCTGCTGACCGCGGCCGTCCACCACCACCTCGTCCGCGAGAAGACCCGCACCCAGGTGGGGCTCGTGGTCGAGGCCGGCGACGTGCGCGAGGTGCACCACGTTGCGCTGCTGCTCGGCTACGGCGCCGCGGCGGTCAACCCGTACCTCGTCTTCGAAACGGCCGAAGACCTCGCGCGCCGCGAGATCTACGTCGACGTCAGCCCCGAGAAGGCCATCGCCAACGTGGCCAAGGCCCTCTCCAAGGGCGTGCTCAAGGTGATGAGCAAGATGGGCGTGAGCACCATCGCCTCCTACACCGGCGCGCAGATCTTCGAATGCGTCGGCCTCAGCGAGCAGGTCGTCGAGCGGTACTTCACCGGCACCACCAGCCGCCTCGGCGGGTTGGGGCTGGACGAGGTCGCCGATGAGATCATGGCCCGCCACCAGCTGGGCTACCCGGCCGACGGCATCCCCCTGGCCCACCGCGACCTGCTCGTGGGCGGCGAATACCAGTGGCGCCGCGAGGGCGAACCCCACCTGTTCGACCCGGAGACGGTCTTCCGCCTCCAGCACTCGACGCAGTCCGGCGACTACAACGCGTTCAAGAAGTACTCGGCGCTCGTCAACGACAACTCCGCACGCATCATGACGCTGCGCTCGCTCATGGAGTTCACCGGTACCGAGCCGATCAGCATCGACGAGGTGGAGCCGGTCAGCTCGATCGTGAAGCGGTTCTCCACCGGCGCGATGAGCTACGGCTCGATCTCGATGGAGGCCCACCAGACCCTCGCCGTCGCGATGAACCGGCTGGGCGCGAAGTCCAACACCGGCGAGGGCGGCGAGGACCCGGAGCGGCTGCACGACCCGCTGCGCCGCTCCGCGATCAAGCAGGTCGCCTCCGGCCGCTTCGGCGTCACCTCCGAGTACCTCACCTACGCCGACGACATCCAGATCAAGATGGCGCAGGGCGCCAAGCCCGGCGAAGGTGGCCAGCTGCCCGGCAACAAGGTCTATCCCTGGGTGGCCCGCACGCGGCACTCGACGCCGGGCGTCGGCCTCATCTCGCCGCCGCCGCACCACGACATCTACTCGATCGAGGACCTCAAGCAGCTCATCCACGACCTGAAGTGCGCCAACCCGTCGGCCCGTATCCACGTGAAGCTCGTCTCCGAGATCGGCGTGGGCACGGTGGCCGCCGGTGTCAGCAAGGCCAAGGCCGACGTCGTGCTCATCTCGGGCCACGACGGCGGCACGGGAGCGGCCCCGCTCACGTCGGTCAAGCATGCCGGCGCACCGTGGGAGCTCGGCCTCGCCGAGACACAGCAGACGCTGCTCCTCAACGGCCTGCGGGACCGCATCGTCGTGCAGTGCGACGGCCAGCTCAAGACCGGCCGGGACGTGCTCGTGGCCGCGCTGCTGGGCGCCGAGGAGTTCGGCTTCGCCACCGCGCCCCTGGTGGTGTCCGGCTGCGTCATGATGCGCGTCTGCCACAAGGACACCTGCCCCGTGGGCGTGGCGACGCAGAACCCCGAACTGCGCGGGAAGTTCCACGGCGACCCTGACCATGTCGTCAACTTCTTCGAGTTCATCGCTCAGGAGGTGCGCGAACTGCTCGCGTCGCTGGGCCTGCGCTCGATCGAGGAGGCGGTTGGCCGCGTCGACCTGCTCGACGTCAGCCGTGCCGTCGGGCACTGGAAGACACAGGGCCTTGACCTGTCGCCCATCCTCGCGCAGATCGACGTGCCCGAGGGCACCCGCCGCTACCGCACCGTCGAGCAGGACCACGGCCTCGATGCCAAGCTGGATGTGGAACTGATCCGCCTGGCGGAACCGGCCCTCACCCACGGGGAACTGGTGCGCCACACGCTGCCGGTGCGCAACGTGGACCGGACGGTGGGCACCATGCTGGGCCACCACGTCACGCGGGTCACGGACGGCGTCGGTCTGGAGCCGGGCACCATCGACTTCACCCTCACCGGCACCGGTGGCCAGAGCTTCGGGGCGTTCCTGCCCCGGGGGGTCACCCTGCGTCTCATCGGCGACTCCAACGACTACTTCGGCAAGGGCCTGTCCGGCGGTCGTCTGATCGTCACCCCGCCGTCGGAGGTGTCGTTCGACCCGGCTGACCAGATCGTCGCCGGCAACGTGATCGGCTACGGCGCCACGTCCGGGCAGCTGTTCCTGCGGGGCCGGGTGGGCGAGCGCTTCTGCGTGCGCAACTCCGGGGCCAGCGCCGTCGTCGAGGGCGTGGGCGACCACGGCTGCGAATACATGACCGGCGGTGAGGTGCTGGTGCTCGGCCCCACCGGGCGCAACTTCGCCGCAGGCATGTCCGGCGGTGTCGCCTGGGTGCTCGACCTCAACCCGCTCCGGCTCAACACCGAGCTGGTCGACCCCGCCCCGCTCAGCCACGCCGACCTCGCCCGGATCCGCGCGCTCATGGAGGAACACCGCCAGGAGACCGGCTCCACCGTCGCCGACGCGCTGCTCGCGCTGAGCGACGACGGGTTGAGCCGCCGCTTCACCAAGCTGGAACCGCGCGACTACGCACGCATCATGGCCGTCCAGGCGCAATCCCTGGCCGACGGCCTCGACGAGAACCAGACCACCGAGCTGATGATGGAGGCCGCACATGGCTGATCCCAAGGGTTTCATGACCACTCCGCGCGAGGTCGCCGCCCGCCGCCCCGTCGAGGAGCGCGTGCACGATTGGAAAGAGGTCTACCCCGGTACGCCCGGGCGCGCGCTGCTGCCCATCATCACCAAGCAGGCCGGCCGGTGCATGGACTGCGGCATCCCGTTCTGCCACAACGGGTGCCCGTTGGGCAACCTCATCCCCGAGTGGAACGACCTGGTGTGGCGCGACGAGTGGCAGCCGGCGCTGGAGCGTCTGCACGCCACGAACAACTTCCCGGAGTTCACCGGGCGGCTGTGTCCCGCGCCCTGCGAAACGGCCTGTGTGGTGGGCATCAACCGCGACGCCGTGACGATCAAGAACGTCGAGGTCGCGATCATCGACAAGGCGTGGGACGACTCGCGCGTCGTGCCGCAGCAGCCCGAGTGGCACACCGCCAAGACGGTCGCCGTCGTCGGCTCGGGGCCCGCGGGTCTGGCGGCCGCTCAGCAGCTGACCAGGGCCGGGCACACCGTCGTCGTGTACGAGCGGGCCGACGCCATCGGCGGGCTGCTGCGCTACGGGATTCCGGAGTTCAAGCTGGAGAAGTCGGTGGTCACCCGCCGCCTGAAGCAGATGGTGCTCGAGGGTACGCAGTTCAAGACCGGCGTTGAGATCGGCGTCGACATCACCGGCGCGGAGCTCCGGGAGCAGTACGAGGCCGTGGTCCTGGCCATCGGGGCCACCGCGGCCCGCGACCTGCCCGTGCCCGGCCGCGAACTGGCCGGCATCCACCAGGCGATGGAGTTCCTGCCGCAGGCCAACCGGGCCGCGCTGGGCGAGAGCGTCGATGGCCAGATCACGGCGGAGGGCCGCGACGTCGTCATCATCGGCGGCGGCGACACCGGAGCGGACTGCCTCGGCACCTCCATCCGCCAGGGGGCGCGCTCCATCACCCAGCTGGAGATCATGCCGATGCCGCCGGAGGTCCGGCCCGCCGGCCAGCCCTGGCCGACGTATCCCATGACCTTCAAGGTCTCGTCGGCGCACGAGGAGGGCGGCGACCGCATGTACGCCGTCTCCACCCTGCAGTTCGTCGGCGACGACGACGGCCGGGTCGCAGGGCTGGACATCGTCGAGGTGCGCTTCGACGCCGGCCGCTTCGAACCCGTCGAGGGGACTGAACGGCACATCCCCGCTCAGCTCGTGCTGCTGGCCATGGGCTTCACCGGCCCGGAGCAGACGGGCCTGGTGCAGGAACTCGGCCTGGAGCTCGACCCGCGCGGCAACATCCTGCGCGACGAGGACTTCGCTACGAACGTGCCCGGCGTTTTCGCCTGTGGCGACGCCGGCCGTGGCCAGTCGCTGATCGTCTGGGCGATCGCCGAGGGCCGCTCCTGCGCCATGGGCGTCGACCAGTACCTGAGTGGCTCGTCCAAGCTTCCCAGGCCCATCGGACCGGAGGTGCGGCAACTCCTCGTGTGACCGGCGAGTAGCCTGACCCGTGTGCTCGACCTCCTCACCTCCTCACCGCTCCTGACGATCATGCTCGTGGTGGCGCTCGGCGCCGCCGTCGGCATGATCCCGTTCGGGCCGTTGCGGTTCGGGGCGGCGGGGGCGCTGTTCGTCGGCCTGTTCTTCGGCGCGCTCGAACCGGCGCTGGGGGAGGGCCTGGGCCTGGTGTCGACGCTCGGCCTGGCGCTGTTCGTCTACACGGTGGGCGTCGCCGCCGGCGAGACGTTCTTCGCCGACCTGCGCAAGCAACTTCCGTTCATGGGTCTGGCGGTGGGCGTCATCGCCGTCGTGACGGTGGTGGCGATCCTGATGGGCGGCGCGCTCGGGCTGGGTCCCGGCATGATCGCCGGCGTGTTGGCCGGCGCGCTGACGTCGACCCCCGCCCTCGCCGCGGCGACGGACGCAACGGGCAGCGCGGAAGCCGCCGTGGGTTATTCGCTGGGGTACCCGGTGGGCGTGGTGCTGGCCATCATCGTGGTTGCGCTCGTCGTGAACCGGCGGTGGCCCGGACGCAAGGACGAGCCGTCTGCCAACGCGGAAGGCATCGTCGCTGAATCCGTGGAGGTGGACCGCACCGCGTCGCTGCGCCTGGTGCCGGGCTGGGCCGATGAGGCCATCAAGATGAGCTACCTGGTGCGCGACGGCCGCACCCGCGTCGTGTCGCCCGGCGAGGAACTGCTGCCCGGGGACCGCGTCCTCGTGGTGGGGGCGCCCAACGCGGTGGGCCGGGCGGTGGAGTTCCTCGGCACGCGGCTGGAGCAGGAACTCACCACGGACCGCGGCTCCGTGGACTTCCGCCGCTTCGTCGTCTCCTCGAACCACGTGGCCGGCCACGCGGTGGCGCAACTGAACCTCCCCAGCCGGTTCGGCGGGGTGATCACCAGAGTGCGCCGCGGCGACGCGGACCTGCTGGCGCGCGACGACCTCATCCTGCAACTGGGCGATCGGGTCCTCGCGGTGGGCCCCCAACGCGACCTCGACGCCATGGGCTCATTCTTCGGCGACTCCGAGCGCAAGGTCTCAGAGGTCGACGCGCTGGCGCTCGGCCTGGGTCTCGTGCTGGGCCTGCTGCTGGGGGCGGTCACCGTCCCGCTGCCCGGCGGGATCGACTTCTCGCTCGGCCCCGCGGCCGGCCCGCTCGTCGTGGGCATGATCCTGGGTGCCATGCACCGCACCGGCCCGCTGCTCTGGTCCATCCCGTTGTCGGTGAACCTGACCATCCGCCAACTCGGGCTGCTGCTGTTCCTCGCGACGGTGGGGCTCGCGTCCGGCCCCATGTTCGCCTCGCAGGCCCTCAGTGGCACGGGACTCCGCGCCGGAGCCCTGGCGGCCGCGGTGGTCATCGCCTCAGCTGTCGCATTCCTGGCCGGCGCCCGCACCATGGGGCTCTCGGCACCGCGGGCAGCAGGTGGTTTCGCCGGCTACATCGGCCAGCCGGCGATCCTGGCCTTCGCGAACGAGCGCGTGAACGACGACAGGGTCGAGGCGGGCTACGCGGCGCTGTTCGCGCTGGGCATTATCGCCAAGATCGTGGCGGTCCAGGTGCTCGCGGCACTGGTGGGCTGACCCGGCGGGCCGTCACCAGAATGGGGACCGGCGGTGGCAGGGTAAGCTGTGGAGCCGTTGGTCCGTAGTGGAGGTTGGTTGTCTGTGGCTGAGAATTTCGTTCACCTGCACTGCCACACGGAGTTCTCGATGCTCGACGGCGCGGCCCGCATCCACGACCTGTTCAGGGGCGCGGAGGAGATGGGCATGCCGGCCCTCGCCATGACGGACCACGGCAACCTCTACGGTGCCTACGAGTTCTACAAGGCCTCCAAGAACTACGATGTCAAGCCGATCATCGGCCTCGAGGCCTACCTGACGCCCCGCACCCACCGCTCTGAGCGCAAGCGTGTGCAGTTCGGCGACGGTACCGGTGACGACGTCGCGTCGAAGGGCGCCTACACCCACATGACGATGTGGGCCTCCAACAACGAGGGCATGCACAACCTCTTCAGGCTCTCCACCAGGAGCTCCCTCGAGGGCTTCTTCTATAAGCCGCGCGCAGACCGGGAACTGCTCCACCAGTACGGCACGGGCCTGCTGGCCACCACGGGGTGCCCGTCGGGCGAGGTGCAGACGTTCCTGCGGTTGGGGCAGTACGACAACGCCCGCGCAGCCGCCGCCGAGTTTCGCGACATCTTCGGGGAGGGCAACTTCTACGTCGAACTGATGGACCACGGCCTCGACATCGAGACCAGGGTCCGCAAGGACCTGCTGCGCCTGGCGAAGGACCTCTCCCTGCCGCTCGTGGCCACCAACGACCTCCACTACGTGCACGCCCACGATGCCGACGCCCACGACACCCTGCTCTGCGTCTCGGCCGGTTCGCGGAAGGCGGAGACCAGCCGCTTCAAGTTCGACGGCAACGGGTACTACCTCAAGTCCGCCGAGGAGATGCGCTCGCTGTTCCGGGAACTCCCGGAGGCGTGCGACAACACGCTCGCCATCGCGGAGCGGATCGAGACGAAGTTCGACGAGGGCATGGGCACCTACATGCCCCGGTACCCCGTCCCGGAGGGCGAAACCGAGGACTCTTGGTTCCACAAGGAGGTCGAACGCGGCCTCCAGGCGCGCTACCACGGCAACATCTCCCAGGAGGTGCGTGAACGCGCCGAGTTCGAGACCAGCATCATCGCCTCCATGGGCTTCACCGGCTACTTCCTCGTGGTGGCGGACTTCATCAACTGGGCCAAGAAGAACGGCATCCGGGTCGGCCCCGGCCGCGGCTCGGGTGCAGGTTCCATCTGCGCCTACGCCCTGCGCATCACAGATCTCTGCCCGCTGCAGCACGGCCTCCTGTTCGAACGGTTCCTGAACCCGGAACGCGTCTCCATGCCGGACTTCGACATCGACTTCGATGATCGCCGCCGCGGCGAGGTCATCCAGTACGTGTCGGAGAAGTACGGCAACGACAAGGTCGCCCAGATCATCACGTACGGCTCCATCAAGGCGAAGGCCGCGGTGAAGGACTCCGCACGCGTGCTCGACATGCCGTTCGCCATCGGCGAGCAGATCACCAAGGCCATGCCGGCAGACGTCATGGGCAAGGGCGTCTCGCTGGCGGACCTGTTCAACGAGCAGCACAAGCGCTACGCCGAGGGCAACGAGTTCCGCGAGCTGTACCAGTCGTCGCCGGACGTGCGCACAGTCGTCGACACGGCCAAGGGCCTGGAGGGGCTGAAGCGCCAGTGGGGCGTCCACGCCGCCGGCGTGATCATGAGTTCGCATTCGCTGATCGACATCATCCCGCTCATGAAGCGCGAGGCCGACGGTGCGATCATCACCCAGTTCGACTACCCGGGCTGCGAGTCCCTCGGCCTGATCAAGATGGACTTCCTGGGGTTGCGCAACCTCACCGTCCTCGACGACGCGGTGCGCAACATCAAGCTGAACCGCGACCTCGACCTCGACCTCGACGCGCTCGTCGAGGACATGACCGACAAGGCCGCCTACGACCTGCTGGCCAGCGGCGACACCCTGGGCATCTTCCAACTCGACGGCGGCGGCATGCGCACCCTGCTGCGCCTCATGCAGCCGGACCATTTCGAGGACATCTCCGCGGCCCTGGCCCTGTACCGGCCCGGGCCCATGGGCGCCCAGTCCCACACCAACTACGCCCTGCGCAAGACCGGCCAGCAGGAGATCGTCCCGATCCACCCGGAGCTCGAGGAACCACTCGCGGACATCCTCTCCACCACCTACGGCCTGATCGTCTACCAGGAGCAGGTCCAGCAGATCGCCCAGCGCGTCGCCGGTTACTCGCTGGGTAAGGCAGACCTGCTGCGCCGCGCCATGGGCAAGAAGAAGAAGGAGGTCCTCGACGCGGAGTTCGTGCCGTTCTCCGAGGGCATGCGGGCCAACGGCTTCTCCGACGGTGCCATCAAGGCGCTGTGGGAGATCCTGATCCCGTTCTCCGACTACGCCTTCAACAAGGCGCACACCGCGGCCTACGGCGTCATCTCCTACTGGACGGCCTACCTCAAGGCGAAGTACCCCGTCGAATACATGGCGGCGCTGCTCCAGTCGGTGCGCGACGACAAGGACAAGTCCGCCCAGTACCTCGCCGAATGCCGCCGCATGGGCATCGAGGTGCTGCCGCCGGACGTGAACTCCTCCGAGGTGATGTTCACGCCTGTGGGCGAGCACATCCGCTTCGGCCTGGGCGCCGTCCGCAACGTGGGCGACAAGGTGGTCACCGCCTGGGTGGAGGAGCGCAAGCGCCTCGGCCCCGCGTCGGACTTCCACGACTTCCTGGACAAGGCGCCGCTGCTGATCTGCAACAAGCGCGTGGTCGAATCGCTGATCAAGGCCGGTGCCTTCGACGAGATGGGCCACGCCCGCCGAGCGCTCATGAGCATCTATGAGAACGCCGTCGACGCGGTCATCGACCTCAAGCGCAACGCGGAGCACGGCCAGGACGGGTTCGACTTCGGTTTCGGTGCCGAGGTCGACGACACCAGCTCCGCGCTGCGCGACACGGTGCCGGAGATGGACGAGTGGGACCGCCGCACCAAGCTCGGCTTCGAGCGCGAGATGCTGGGCCTCTACGTGTCGGACCACCCGCTCAACGGGCTCGAGCACGTCCTGCAGGCCAACTCCGAGCGGTCGATCTCCTCGGTCGCCTCCCCGGACGGCTACCGCGGCCCCACCAAGGTGTGCGGCCTGATCACTTCGGTGGCCCGCCGCGTCAACAAGGCCGGCAACATCTGGGCCATCATCAGCGTGGAGGATCTCACCAGTTCGCTGGAGGTCACAGTCTTCCCGCGGGTCTATGACCAGGTGGCGCAGTACCTGGAGCCGGACACCATCATCGCCGTCAGCGGCGTGGCGGAGGACGGCGAGGACCGCGGCCGGATGCGGGCCCAGCAGATCATCACGCCGCACGTCAGCGCCGAAGGTAACGTCGGCCCGCTCGCCCTGTCGCTGCCGGCGGTGCGCTGCACCCCCGGCCTGGTGAACCGCCTGAAGGAGATCCTCGCCCTGTACCCCGGCGCGGCCGAGGTGCACCTCAGCCTCCGCACCGGCGACACCATCAAGACCTTCCGCCTCGGCGACGGTTACCGGGTGAACCTCACGTCTGCGCTGTTCGCAGACCTGAAGGCCGTCCTGGGCCCGGCGTGCGTCGGCATGGGACGGGGCGTTGATGTCTGACGGCCTCCTCGTCGTCACCCGGCGCAGCCAACTCGCCGAACTGTGGGACAACAGCTGGTGGCGCCTCATCGTCTTCGTCGCCGCGTCGGTGCTGGTCGGCGCCCTCGGAGGCCTTCTCTGGGCCGCCACCGCGCCCCGGCCCACGTACCAGATCCAGGAAGACCTCACCGCCCTGATCTCCGAGCGCGGCCAGGCGGCCATGATCGGCGCAGACGCCAGCTTCGTGCTGATCACCGGGATCATCGGGGCCGCCGTGGGCCTGGCGGGCTGGTTCGCCCTGTACCGCCGCGGGTGGCTCGTGATCGTCGGATCCGTCCTGGGCGCAGTCGCGGCCGCGCTCATGACGTGGCGCCTGGGGCTGGCCGTAGGCACCACCGGGTTCGCGCAGCGGCTGGCTTCGGCCTCGGCCGGCGACGTCGTCGCGGTGGACCTCCAACTACGGTCCCTGGCCGCCCTGATGGTGGCCCCCTTCACCGCGATCACCCCGGTCATGCTGCTCGCGGCGTTCTGGCCGGAGCCAGGGGATGAGCAGGAGTCCGAGGAGCCTGAGCCCACGCAGTAGGATGGCTTACCGTGCTGCGCATTCTTGATTTCACCGGGGCTCAGGGGCCCTACCGGGCCATGTTGCCCCGCGGGTCGTTCGACGTGGACGCCGCGGTAGAGGTGGTGCGGCCCATCGTCGACGACGTGGCTGCCCGCGGTGAAGAGGCGCTGCGCGAGTACTCCCAGAGGTTCGACGGCGTGACTCCGGAGTCGCTCCGCGTGCCGGCTGCTGAGCTGGAGCGCGCCGCCGCAGAACTCGACCCGGACCTGGCCGAGGCCTTCGCCGTGTCCATCCAACGGCGCCGTCAGGTGGCCCAGGACCTGGAACTCGACTCGAACCCGGCCCCCGCCGTCCTCGCCGACGGCGCCCGAGTCGGCCTGCGCAACATCCCCGTCGGCCGCGTCGGCCTCTACGTGCCGGGCGGCCTCGCTCCGCTGGCCTCCTCGGTCATCATGAACGTGGTGCCGGCGCAGGTGGCCGGAGTGCCGTCGATCGCCGTCGCGTCGCCGCCCCAGAAGGAGTTCGGCGGGCTGCCGCACCCCAACATCCTGGCGCTGTGCCACATCCTCGGCGTGGAAGAGGTCTACGCCGTCGGCGGCGCGCAGGCCGTGGCCATGTTCGCCCACGGCGTCGAGGGCCTGTGCGAGCCCGTCTCGCTGATCACCGGCCCCGGCAACATCTTCGTGGTGGCCGCCAAGCGCCTGCTCCGCGGGCTCGTCGGCATCGACTCGGAGGCCGGCCCCACGGAGATCGCCATCGTGGCCGACGACACCGCGAACCCGGCCTACGTGGCCGCAGACCTCATCTCGCAGGCCGAACACGACCCGTTGGCAGCGTCTGTGCTCATCACACCCTCGGCCGCGCTGGGCGTGGCCGTCCGGGCGGAGGTGACCCGGCAGGTGGAGGTGCAGAAGCACCACGAGCGGATCCGCACCGCGCTCACTGGCCCGCAGTCCGCCGTCGTGCTGGTGCGCGACCTCGACCAGGCCGTCGCAGTGGCAGACGCCTACGCCGCCGAACACCTGGAGATCCAGACGGCCGACGCGGAGGCGGTGGCCGCGCGGATCCGCAACGCCGGCGCCATCTTCGTCGGCGACTTCGCCCCCGTCTCGCTGGGCGACTACTCCGCGGGTTCGACGCACGTGTTGCCCACCGCGGGCTGCGCCTGCCACTCGTCGGGTCTCAACGTGCGCTCGTTCATGCGCACCGTGCACGTCATCGGCTACACCGAGCAGGCCCTGATGGAGATCGCAGACGGGGTGGAGAAGTTCGCGCTGGCCGAAGACCTTCCGGGCCACGCCGCGGCCATCACGGTGCGGAGGGCCCAATGATCACCCTCGACGACCTCCCGCTGCGTGCGGATCTGGTGGGGGAGGAGCCCTACGGTGCTCCCCAGCTGGACGTGCCGGTGGTGCTCAACGTCAACGAGAACCCCTACCCGCCGTCGCCGGCTGTCCGGCAGGAGATGGCGGCGGCCATCGTCAACGCCGCCGGCACGCTCAACCGCTACCCGGACCGCGAGGCGCGCGCCCTGCGGGCTGATCTCGCCGCCTACCTGGGCCACGGCCTGACGGCAGAGCGGATCTGGGCGGCCAACGGATCCAACGAGATCATGAGCCACCTGCTCACCGCGTTCGGCGGGCCGGGGCGCAAGGTGCTCACCTTCACTCCCACGTACTCCATGTACCCGGAGTACGCGCGCAACACCTGCACCGAGTACGTGACGGTGCCGCGTCGCGACGACTACACGCTCGACGCCGAACTCATCCTCGGCGCCATCGCCGAGCACCGGCCCACCGTCGTCCTCATCACCTCGCCGAACAACCCGACGGGTACCACCGTCGCGTTGGAGGTCATCGACGAGGTGTGCGCCACCACGAATGCCATCGTGGTCGCCGATGAGGCCTACCAGGAGTTCTCCAGCCGCCCCAGCGCGCTCGAGCTGCTCGACAAGCACCCCCGTCTGGTGGTGTCGCGCACCATGAGCAAGGCATTCGCCCTGGCCGGTGGCCGCGTGGGCTACCTGGCTGCGGCCTCCGCCATCGTGGACGCCTGCCGGATCGTGCGCCTGCCGTACCACCTCAGTGCCCAGACCCAGGCCGTGGCGCGCGTGGCGCTCGCCCACGCCGACGAACTCCTCGCCCGGGTGCGCGAACTGACCGCCGAGGCCCGCGGCTTCGAGGGCTGGGCGCGCGAGCACGGCTACGCCGTCGTCGATTCGGAGGCGAACTTCTCGCTGATCGGACGCTTCCCGGACCGGCACCAGGTCTGGCAGTCGCTGCTGGACAGGGGCATCCTGATCAGGGAGACCGGCCCGGCCGGCTTCCTGCGGGTCTCCGCCGGCACCCCGGCCGAAATGGCCGCCCTCAAAGAGGCCCTGACAGATCTCCAGCCCGAAAGGCAGCCATGACCCGCACCGCCACCGTCGAACGCATCACCAGCGAGTCGTCCATCAAGGTCACCCTCGACCTGGACGGCAGCGGCACCTCGCAGATCTCCACGGGCATCGGCTTCTACGACCACATGCTCACTGCGCTGTCCAAGCACTCGCTGATCGACCTCACCGTCGAGGCGGAGGGCGACCTGCACATCGACGGGCACCACACCATCGAGGACACCGCCATCTGCATCGGGCAGGCGCTGAAGGAGGCGCTGGGCGACAAGTCCGGCATCCGCCGCTACGCCTCCGCCGTCGTGCCGCTCGACGAGGCCGTCGCCGAGGTCGTCGTGGACGTGGCCGGCCGCCCGTACGTCACGTGCCAGGGGGAGCCCGACGGCCAGGTGTACGCCCGCATCGGTGGTTCCGGCGTGCCCTACGCCGGTTCGATGACGTACCACTTCTTCGAGTCGCTGGCGCTCAACGCCGGCCTCTGCCTGCACCTCACGCTGCGCGCCGGCCGGGATCCGCACCACATCGTGGAGGCCGAGTTCAAGGCCCTCGCGCGGGCGCTGCGCGACGCGGTCGAGATCGACCCCCGCCAGCAGGGCATCCCGAGCACGAAGGGTGCACTCTGATTCGCCGGGTGGGCCTCCTCGACTACGGCTCAGGCAACCTGCACTCAGCAGCCCGCGCGTTCCGCAACGCGGGGGCTGAGGTCGTCGTGTCCGCGGACCACTCCGAACTCCTCCGGCAGGACGGTCTCGTCGTGCCGGGAGTCGGTGCCTTCGCGACCTGCATGAGCGGGCTCGGGGCGGTGGGCGGCGACGACCTCATCCGGCGCTGGGCCGCGGCCGAGCGTCCCCTCCTGGGGATCTGCGTCGGCCACCAGATCCTCTTCTCCGCCGGCCACGAACACGGCATCCGCGCCGAGGGCGTCGGCCTCTACGACGGAGAGGTCACCGCCCTGGAGACCCACCGCCTGCCGCACATGGGCTGGAACACGGTCAGCGCCGCGCAGGGTTCGCGCCTCTTCGAGGGCCTCGCGGAGGAGCGCTTCTACTTCGTGCACAGCTACGCCGCACGCACGGCACCGGGGGACGGCCTCGTCACCACGGCTCAGCATGAGGACGTCAGCTTCGTCGCGGCCGTCGAACGCGGCGTCGTGTCGTCCACCCAGTTCCACCCCGAAAAGTCGGGCGCCGCGGGCGCCCGACTCATCGGGAACTGGCTCGCCGCCTTCTCCGGCTGAGCGGGCCCCGCTGCCCAGGACGGCGCAGATGGCCTCGTCGCGCTCTGCGCACCGGAGTCAAGGCATGGTGACCAAGCCCCGGCGCGTGGTGTCCCGGCCAGGGCCTGACCGGGTAGGGTTGTGCGTCGTGGAGAAGCTTCAACTGTTGCCCGCCGTCGACGTCCAGAACGGCCAGGCCGTTCAACTGGTGCAGGGCATAGCCGGCACCCAGAAGGAATTCGGCGATCCCCTCGAGGCCGCGCTGCGCTGGCAGGAAGGCGGTGCCGAATGGCTTCATCTGGTGGACCTCGATGCGGCGTTCGGCCGTGGCAACAACGGTGACCTGCTGAAGGACATCGTCGGCAAGCTCGACATGTCGGTCGAGATGTCCGGCGGTATCCGTGACGACGAGTCACTGGAGCGCGCACTGGCCACCGGCTGCCGTCGCGTCAACATCGGCACCGCAGCCCTCGAGAACCCCGAGTGGTGTGAGCGGATCCTCGCCCGCTACGGCGACAGGATCGCCATCGGCATCGACGTGCGCGGCGAGAACCTCGCGGCCCGCGGCTGGACCACCGAGGGTGGCCCATGGCACGAGGTGGTGGACCGCCTGACGGCGGCAGGCTGCGAACGCTTCGTCGTCACAGACGTGAACGCAGACGGCATGCTGACCGGCCCCAACACGGATCTCCTCCTCGAGGTCGCCGAACGCAGCGGCAGGAAGGTGATCGCCTCCGGCGGTATCGCCACGCTCGACGACCTGCGTGCCCTGCGCCGCCACGTGGACCGCGGCGTGGAAGGTGCCATCGTCGGCACCGCGCTCTACGTCGGCCGGTTCACGATCGGCGAGGCGCTCGCCGTCGCAGAGGGCGCCATCGATGGTTAGGCCTCCGGCCAGCACGTTCGGTGCTGTGGATCCCGCGCACGGGCATGTGCCCCCGCTGCTGACGGGCCGTATCAAGGACCTCCTGGCGGGCAAGAAGATCGCCATGACCGGTGTCACCGGATTCATCGGCGAGCAGCTCCTCTGGAAGGTCCTCACCGAGTGCCCGGAGACCGCCACGGCGGTCCTGGTGCGCCGGAAGGGGTCGATCACGGCGGAGAGCCGCGTCGAGTCCCTGCTGAAGAAGAAGATCTTCAAGGATGTCGTGGAGCAGGCCGGTGGAGTCGCCGCACTCATGGCCGCCCGCGTCCAGGTGATCGAGGGTGACCTGCCCCGCGTGCCGGACCTGCCGAGCGACATCGACGTGCTCGTGCACTGCGCCGGCGACGTGTCCTTCGACCCGCCCATCGACCAGGCCTTCATGACCAACGTCGTGGGCACCAAGGCGCTCCTGGGCAAGCTGCGTGAAGCCTGCTCGGATGCGGACGGCAACCTGGTCCGCGTACCGCACTACGTGCACGTCTCGACGGCGTACACCGCCGGTCGTCGCCGGGGAGCCATCCCCGAAGCCGCGCACGTCCACACCATCGACTACGAGACCGAGACGGCCGCCGCGCTGGCCATGGCCGAGCACATCGAGGCCCGGTCCCGCAGCGCCGAGCAGCTGACGGTCCTGCGCAAGGAGGCGGAGGCCCTCCACCGCCAGGCCGGCTACCTCACCACCTCGCAGGACACCGAGCGCCGCCGCCTGGAATGGGTCAAGAAGGAACTGGTATCCGCGGGCACCGAGCGGGCCCGGTCATTGGGCTGGACCGACGTCTACACCTTCGCCAAGGCGATGGGGGAGCGCGTCGTGGCAGACCTCACCCACGACATGCAGGTGTCCATCTTCCGTCCCGCCATCGTCGAATCCTCGCTCCGGTACCCCTACCCGGGCTGGATCGAGGGCTTCAAGATGGCAGATCCCCTCATCCTGGCCTACGGCCGTGGCCAGGTGCCGGAGTTCCCCGCCTCACCGGATGCCGTGATCGACGTCATCCCCTGCGACTTCATCGTCAATGGCCTGGTGGCGGTGTGCGCCACCCAGCCCGCCGTCGGTGAACCCGAGTATTACCACGGCGCGTCGGGCGCCCGTAACCCGCTGACGTTCCGCGGGATCTACGAGCACGTGCGCAGCTACTTCAGCAAGCACCCGTACACCTCCGGGCAGGGCTCCACGCCGCTGTCCACCTGGAACTTCCCGGGGGCTGAACCCATCGAGAAGCTCATGCGGGTGGCGGACACGGGCCTCAAAGTGGGCAACAAGCTGCTGAGCTACGCGCCGCGTGGCAAGCGGACCCGGGCCATGGCCGCCAGCCTCGACAAGACGTCGAAGACGCTGGACTTCCTCGGCAAGTACCTCAGCCTCTACGGCGAGTACCTCCAGTCGGAGCTGCACTTCGTCGACGACAACACCCTGGCGCTGCACCACTCGCTGCATGAGGACGACAAGGAGCGCTTCGGCTTCGATTCCGCCTCCTTCGACTGGACGCACTACATGGAGGAGGTGCACATCCCGGCAATCACAGATCCGGTGCGCCGCCTCGAAGCCGTGCGCAAGCGTCGTCAGGCACGCGCCGCCACGTTCAAGGAACTGAAGCCCGCGGAGCCGGGCACCGTGCTCGCCGCTTTCGACCTCGACGGCACCGTCATGGCCACCAACGTGGTGGAGACCTACCTCTGGGCGCGGCTGCCGGAGCTCAGCCCCGTGCGCAGGCTCGGCGAGATGGCGAGCATCGCCATGCAGCTGCCGCTCTACCTGGGCGCTGAGCGCAGAGACCGCGGTGTCTTCCTGCGGTCGATCTACCGTCGGTACGCCGGGGCGGACCTGGAGGCGCTCGAGGCCTATGTCGACGAGAAACTGGCGCCACTGATCCTGGACCGGATGTCGCCGGACGCCATCCGCCGCATCCGCGAGCACCGCGACGCAGGGCACACCACCATCCTCATGACGGGTGCGGTACGTCCGCTGACCAGGCCGTTCGAAGGGCTGTTCGACAGGATCGTCGCGGCGGAACTCGCCACCGATGAGCATGGGCGCTGCACGGGCTTCCTGAGTGGCCCACCGATGGTCGGCGAGTCCCGCTCCGCCTGGCTCAACCACTATGCCAAACTGCACGCTTTCGATCTGAGCGCCAGTTGCGGCTACGCCGACAGCCATGTCGACCTGCCGATGCTCAGCACCGTGGGTAACCCCGTGGCCGTCAGCCCCGACATCGGCCTCATGCGGGCGGCCCGGTCCAAGGGCTGGTCGATCGTGGAATGGCCGGAGATGTCTCCGCTGCCGCGCTGGAAGATGTCGTGAACGGAAAGGATCAATGATGGCTCGTCCCGGTTTTGTACTCGAGGTCGACGACAAGACCCCGCCCATCATGGCCCCGGCCGGCGCTGAGCTCCGCCTCGAGCGGCTCGGCATCGGCACCAGGGTCGTCTACCCGGCGGACGCGGTGCCCTCGAGCGATCCGGCGGCGCTGATCGACTCTGCGCTGACGGCACCCCTGAACGCAGAGGCGCTGGCCTCGCGGCTGCGTGAGGACACCAAGCTCACCATCGTGATCGCCGACGGCGGACTGCCGCTGCCGCGACCCCAGTTCGACCCACGACGAACCCTCGTGGAGCGGGTGCTGGAAACCGCGGCGCGCGCCGGCGTCGACGACGTCGAACTCGTCGTCGCCAACGGGCTGCGTCAGCGCTGGTCACCCACGCAGATCACGGCGGTGCTCGGCGATCGCGTGGCCAGCAGCTTCCTCCCCGACGGGCTGGTCACCAGCCACGACGTGACCAGTGACGACCTGGTCACCATCGGCGAGGCCGCCGGCGGGCCCGTGCGGCTCAACCGCCGCGTCGCCGAGTCGGATCTGGTCGTGGTCATCGCGCTGGCCACCGGGTTCTCCTCCGGTTGCCCCCTGTCGGAGGGCCTCACAGACCTCGGCACGGTCAACCGGACGGCCGGCGCCAACGCCACCGACGAGGCCCGCACCGCCGTCGAAGAGCTCGTGCAGCAGAAGGTCGACGCGTTCGCGTTGGTGGCCGTCCTGGGCCAGCCCCTGCTCAGCAGCACCATGCGTTTCGTCTCGAAGCGTGAATGGGAATGGAACCTCGGCGACAAGCTCGCCTACGCCGGGGCCCGCCAGGTCATCGGCGCCATGCCCCGCAACGGCGCCTCGCTGGTGCACAGCCGTATGTCGGCCGACTACGCCATCATCGATGTCGTGGCCGGCGAACCCGCCGCGGTGCGCCACGACGCGGCGCTGGTCTGGCAGGCGGGCAACTCCGTCGAGGTCCAGGGCGCGGCCGACGTCCTTGTCGTCCCCGTGTGGGGCGCCGCCATCGAGGAGGGCCCCATCGGGTCGCCGCTCGACGCCGCCCACCACGCCCTCGTGACGGCTGCCGGGTCGCACCTCAGCACTCCGTACGTGCGCCCCGGGGGAGTGGTCATCGCGTTCCACCCCCTGCCGAACAAGTTCTCCAACCGCCGACAGTCGGCCGGCGCCGACTTCTTCGCGAAGGTGTTGCCTGCCAGCACCGATCCGGCTGAGATCGCGGCGGAGTTCGAACCCCGGGCGATCAGTGACGACTGGTACATCAACCTGTACCGCAAGCAGTTCGCCCACCATCCGCTGCGTGCCTTCCACCAGTGGTACCGCACAGCGGCCGCCACCCAGGACCTGTCCGACGTGATCTGGGTGGGCGCGGACCGGCGCAGCGCCGCGCTGCTCGGCCACCGGGCCGCCAGCGCCTACGCCGACGCCCTCGAGATCGCCGCAGATGCGGTGGGGAGGCAGCCGGCCATCACGTTCCTGCGAGGCCCCGGTCTGGCGCTGGGCGACGTGCGATGAACCGTCATCTCCCGTCCTGGGCCCAGCCCCGGCGCTCGAAGCCGAAACCGAGACTGACCCTCGTCTCGGACCTGATCAGGCTGTTCCAGGCCGTGCCGGGCCGTCGCCCGGCGGGTGCCCCGAAGCAGGAGCGGACCGGCCTGGAGCTGGCCGGCCGGATGCAGCTGCCGCAGGGTCACCTGACGCTCAGCCTGCTGTCGCTGCGTTTCGACATCGAGTTGGTGGGCATCGACACGCTCAACGGGTTGCGTCAGCCGCTGGTGTTCGCCGTCAACGAGCAGGGCGTGCTGGACTACCAGATCCTGCGGATGGCGTTGCCGTCCCGGATGCGCCCCACCAACGTCGGCCTGTCCCGCGCCCTGGTGCGGGGCTGCAACGTGGTGAGCTTCACGGACGACCCCCCGCACGGGCGGCTCGTGGGCGACTTCACCACGGTCGCCGCGGAACTGGCCAACCAGCACAACGTCGCAATCATCCCGGTCGGGCTCGCCGGCACCTTCAAGTTGAAGGACATCCTGAAGTTGCCGCTCACCACCAAGCCCAAGGTGTCCATCCGCTTCGGCGCCCCCATCTATGTGCGGGGGCGCTCACTGGCGGAGGCCACCGCTGAGCTGCAGCTCCGCGTCGAACAACTCGTCCACGAGGGCGAACTCACCTGGTGGACGGTGGAGCGACGCCGCCAGGGGCACGGCGAGCCCGCCGCGCCCACGCCCACCCCCCGGTGGCGCCGACTCTGGGACCAGACCGCCCCCAAGCCGGAAGACCGGAATCGAATCTGGCGATGAGGTGAGCGCGATGGAAGTCTACGTCGAACCTCACCTCACCTGGCGGCTCCTGACTGCGGACGACGCCATGGAGGTCGACGAGTTCCGCCAGCAGCTCGAGGCCCTGGACAACTCCGTGCTGTCCGGCGTGGCCACGTCGATCACGGACTCCGGCATGCAGATGGCGGAGGGGATGGCGGTCGGCGGTTGGGACGCCTACTCGTCCCTGTCCGCCTTCGGCATCAGCTACGTTGCCGAGGCGGACCCGCCGCGGATCTACCTCATGGGCGGGGTGCACCCCGTCCACAGGCACCAGTCCATCGGCACCGCGCTGTTCCGGTGGCAGATGAACCGGGCCATCGCCTGGCGCGATGAACACCATCCCGGGCAACCGCTGTGGCTGGGCTGTTACGCGGAACTGGACCGCCCCGGGACGGAGAAGGTCGCCCGCAAGCTGGGTTTCACCCCTGAGCGCTTCTACTACGACCTGCAACGCTCGCTGCGCCGCCCGGTCCGCCACCACGACGTGCCGGGCATCACCTTCACGCGATTGACGGATGCGTTGGAGGAGGACGTGCGGGTGCTGCACAACACATGCTTCGCCCCACTCGGCGGTTCCGAGGTCACCAAGGTGGACTGGCGGCACCGCCTCTGCGATGCCACCTTCCGCTACGACTGGTCCTTCGTCGCCCTCGACGGTGAGCGCGTCGTCGGTTATGCCATGAGCGGTGTCGACCAGGAGGGCGACACCGACGAGGCGCTCGGCGGGTGGACGGAGCGGTTCGGGGTCCATCCGGACTACCGGGGCCGCGGCATCTCGCTGGCCTTGATGGAGCACTGCCTCAACGCCATGCGCGATTCGGGCTGCACAGAGGCAGGCATCGGCGTCGACACCGTCGACGGTGAAGGCATCAAGCGCTTCGCGGCAGATCTGGGCTACGCGACACGCGACGCCGTCGCGCTGCTGTCCACCGTGGTGGAGTGAGCAGGCCACGGTAAGCTTCGCTGAGCACAGATTTCCAGAGCATAGAGAGAGTGGGGTCCGATGTCGGGGCATTCCAAATGGGCGACGACGAAGCACAAGAAGGCAGTCATCGACGCCAAGCGCGGCAAGCTCTTCGCCAAGCTCGTCAAGGGCATCGAAGTGGCTGCACGGCTGGGCGGCGCCGACCCTTCAGGTAACCCAGCACTCGAGCTGGCCATCCAGAAGGCGAAGAAGTCTTCGGTCCCCAACGACAACATCGACCGCGCCGTCAAGCGCGGCTCCGGCGCCGAATCGGGTGCGGCCGACTACGAGACGATCATGTACGAGGCCTACGGCTCCGCGGGCGTCGGCCTCCTGATCGAGTGCCTCACGGACAACCGCAACCGCTCCGCCTCCGAGGTCCGCGTCGCGGTCACCCGCAACGGCGGCACCATGGCGGACATCGGCTCGGTCCAGCGGGGCTTCTCCCGTATGGGTGTCATCGACGTCCCCAAGCTGCAGGGTGGCAAGGAGGTCTCGGAGGACGAGGTCCTCGAGGCAGCCCTCGACGCCGGGCTCGAGGAGGTCGTCGACGACGGCGACAACTGGGAAGCACGCTGCGACCCCAATGACCTCGATGAGGTGCGCAAGGCCGTGGAGGCCGCCGGGTTCGACTGGGACGTCGCCGAAGTGCAGTTCGTCGCGTCCTTCGAGACGCCCGTCGACGACGTGGACGTCGCCAACCGCGTGTTCCGCATCATCGACGCTCTGGAGGACTGCGACGACGTGCAGAACGTCTACTCGAACCTCGACCTGACGCCTGAGGTGGCCGCGGCACTCGAAGACGAGGAGTGACCGCACGGGCATGCGAGTCATCGGCATCGACCCCGGCCTGACCCGGTGCGGTATCGGCATCGTCGACGGCACCGTCGGTCGGCCGCCCCGCCTGGTCGCCGTCGGTGTCGTCCGCACGCCCGCGGCCCTCGATGTCGCCCGGCGCCTCGTGGCGCTGGAGGAGGGCCTCTCCGTCTGGTTCGAGGAGTACCAGCCGGAGGCCGCCGCCATCG
This sequence comes from Tessaracoccus sp. MC1865, assembly GCF_017815535.1. Taxonomy (NCBI): domain Bacteria; kingdom Bacillati; phylum Actinomycetota; class Actinomycetes; order Propionibacteriales; family Propionibacteriaceae; genus Tessaracoccus; species Tessaracoccus sp. MC1865. Next base: position 1,583,100 of record NZ_CP072596.1, read on the forward strand.
AGCGCGTCTTCGCGCAGCACAACCTCGCCTCGGTGATGGACACGGCCCAGGCCTCCGGAGTCGCGGCGCTGAGCGCCGCCAGGCGGGGCCTGCCGGTCACCTTTCACACGCCGTCGGAGGTCAAGGCGGCGGTGACAGGGTCCGGCACTGCCGACAAGGCGCAGGTGACGCTCATGGTCACCCGCATCCTGAAGCTGTCAGAGGCTCCCAAACCCGCCGACGCGGCAGACGCGCTGGCCATCGCCGTGACCCACGTGTGGCGTGGCACCGGCACGAACCGTTACGCCGCGGCAGTCGCGGCAGCCAAGGGGAAGCGATGATCGCCCAACTCACCGGCACCGTGCTCAGCGCCGGGGCCACCGAATGCGTGCTCGACGTGGGGGGCGTCGGCTACCTGGTCTTCATCACGCCGTCGACGGCGGCGGCCCTGCGCCCGGGGGAGGTCACCACGCTCCACACATCGCTGGTGGTGCGCGAGGACTCGATGACGCTCTTCGGTTTCAGCGGACCCGGGGAGCGGGAGGCGTTCATCGTGTCCCAGGTCGCCTCGGGGGTGGGGCCCAAACTGGCCCTGGCCATCGTCTCGGTGCTGGGCCCGGCGGAGTTGCGCCGCGCCGTCCAGACGGAGGACATCCGTCGGTTGACCTCCGTGCCCGGCATCGGCACCAAGGGCGCCCAGAAGCTCATCATCGAACTCAAGGACAAGGTCGTGGCCCTCGGGCTGGATGACGGGGACGGGCGGGGGAGTGAGCCGGCCGCCGAAGGTGGCGACGAGCAGTGGCGCCACCAGGTCAGCGAGGGGTTGCAGTCCCTCGGCTGGTCCGCGCGCGACGCCGAGTCCGCCTGCGACAACGTGGCCCCCCTCGTCGAGGTGGACCCCGCCATGCCCATCGGCAAGCTCCTGCGCGCCGCGCTCAATTCGCTCGCGAGGCGATAGTGGACCACGCAGAGACAGACCCCTACGCCCAGGTCGAGGAACGCGACTACGAGGCGGCGTTGCGGCCCAAGACGCTCACGGAGTTCGAGGGCCAGCCCCGCGTCCGCGAGCAGTTGGGCCTGGTGCTCGACGCGGCCCGCCACCGGGGCACGACGCCGGACCACGTGCTGCTGTCCGGCCCGCCCGGGCTCGGCAAGACCACACTTGCGATGATCATCGCCGAGGAGATGGGCGTCACCCTGCGGATCTCATCGGGCCCGGCCATCCAGCACGCCGGCGACCTCGCGGCCATCCTCTCGGGCCTCGACGAGGGCGAGGTGCTCTTCCTCGACGAGATTCACCGCCTGTCGCGTCCCGCTGAGGAGATGCTCTACCTCGCGATGGAAGACTTCCGCGTCGACGTCATCGTCGGCAAGGGCCCAGGAGCCACGGCCATCCCCATCGAACTGCCCCCGTTCACCCTGGTGGGGGCCACCACGCGCGCCGGCATGCTGCCCGGGCCGCTGCGTGACCGCTTCGGCTTCACGGCGCAGCTCGACTTCTACGATCCGGCGGACCTGGCGGGCATCGTGGTCAACTCCGCGGGCAAGCTCGGCGTCTCGATCCATCCCGACGCCACGGACGAGATCGCCCGTCGGTCCCGGGGCACACCCCGCATCGCCAACCGCCTGCTGCGGCGCGTGCGCGACTTCGCGCAGGTCAAGGGACATCCCGTGGCAGACCGTGGCGTCGCCCGCGCTGCGCTGGAACTGTACGAGGTGGATGAACGGGGTCTCGACAGGCTGGACCGTGGCGTGCTGGCGGCACTCTGCAACCTCTTCGACGGCGGTCCCGTCGGGCTCTCCACCCTCGCGCTGAGCGTGGGGGAGGAGATCGAAACCGTCTCCGAGGTGGCCGAGCCGTTCCTCATCCGCGAGGGGCTCCTGGTGCGCACACCCCGTGGCCGGGTGGCCACCCGGGCCGGTTATGCGCACCTCGGCATGAGGCCGCCCGCGCAGAACCCCGTACTCTTCGATTGACCATTTCACGGTACCGGCGCCTCTGGTACTGACTTCTGACCGGCCTCCGCTATTCTGAGCGACGGCCACCAACGTAGGGAGAAGCTCCATGCCACCCGGATTTGACCTGATCATCATGATCGTGGCGATGATCGCCCTGTTCTACTTCATGATCATCCGCCCGCAGCGCAAGCGCATGCAGCAGCATCAGGAGATGCAGCAGCAGTTGGTGCCCGGCGCCCGGGTGCTGCTGACCTCCGGCATGTTCGGCACCGTCGTGCATGTCGGCGAGCGTCAGCTCATCGTCGAGCTCGCCCCCGGCGCCGAAGTCACCGTTCTCAAGGGGAACGTGGCCCGTACGGCCAACCCTGATGAGGAGGAGTTCGAGTTCGACGACGCACCGGCAGACGTCCTGAGCACCGAGCCGGTCATCACCGACGAGGAGTTCCAGGCCATGTACGGCTCTGACGAGCAGGCCGACACCGAACCGTCCCATGACGTGACGGACCCGAACCGCAACGAGGATCCCAAGTAACCGTGGCAACGCAAGCTAAGAGGTCACGACCAGGAGTCGTCCTCATCGTCTTCCTGCTGATCCTGGCAGGACTGTTCACCATCATGGCCGCCACCAAGACGTGGGGGCCGAAGCTCGGCCTCGACCTGCAGGGTGGCCAGACCATCACGCTAACGGCCACCAACAAGACCGTGACCCTCGAGTCGCTCGAACTGGCCCGCGACATCATCCGCCAGCGCGTCGACGGCCTGGGTGTGGGCGAGGCCAGCGTCGCCGTTCAGGGTGAGCGGCACGTCGTCGTGTCCGCCCCGAACGTGTCCCGCGACGACCTCGTCGACCTGGTCGGCGCCACCGCGCAGCTCGCGTTCCGCCGCATCCTGAACGTCGGCGTGGGCACCGGTGAGTCGCCGGACTCGGGCACGGAGGACGGCACCGCCCTCCCGGGGCTGCCGGTTGCGCCCACTCCGGAGACCGCCGACGGCGAGGACCCGCAGCAGCTGGGCACGCCCGAGGCGATCAACTACCAGCCCACCCCGGAGGATCTCTCCTACTTCGAGTCCTTCGCCTGCGGCGACGACACCCACGAGGACCCCACCCGCGCGCTGGCCGCCTGTGATTCCACCGGTTCGCAGAAGTACCTGCTCGGCCCCACGGTCATCCGCGGCCAGGAGCTGTCCACGGCATCCTTCGGGATCCCGCAGGGCGAACTGCAGTACGCCGTGACGCTCGCCTTCAACGACACCGGCACGCGCCAGATGTCGGAACTCACCGGTGCCCTGGTGGGCCAGCCCGAACCCAACAACATGTTCGCCATCGTCCTCGACGGTGTCGTGGAGTCCGCGGCTACCGCGCAGGACCGCATCGTCAACGGCGAGGCCATCATCCGTGGCGGCTTCACCGCTGAGTCGTCCGCGGCACTGGCCAACGTGCTCAAGTTCGGTGCCCTGCCGCTCAGCTTCGAGCCGTCGCAGGTCGAGACCGTGTCGGCCACCCTCGGTGGTGAGCAGTTGCGGGTCGGCATCATCGCCGGCCTGATCGGCCTCATCATCGTCGCGCTGTACTCGTTCATCTACTACCGCGCGATGGGCATCGTCGTCGTGGCCTCCCTCATCGCGGCCGCCGCCGCCACCTATGCCATGGTCGTCCTGCTGGGCTCGACGATGGGCGTGGCGGTGAACCTGCCCGGTATCGCCGGTGCGATCGTCGGTATCGCCATGACGGCTGACTCGTTCGTCATCTACTTCGAACGCATCCGCGACGAGATCCGCGACGGCAAGTCGCTGAAGTCGTCGCTGCTGTCCGGGTGGGCGAAGGCGCGCGGCACCATCGTGATCTCCGACGCCGTGCAGCTGCTCTCGGCCGTGGTGCTGTTCATCCTGGCTGTGGGTAGCGTGAAGGGCTTCGCGTTCATGCTGGGCCTGACGACTGTCCTCGACCTCGTGGTCGTGTTCTTCTTCACGAAGCCGCTGGTGGAACTCCTCGGCCGCACCGCGTTCTTCGGGCAGGGCCACAAGTGGTCGGGTCTCGACGCCGCGCACATGGGCGTGTCCCGTGACTCACTGCTCGGCCGCCGGTTCCGCCGCAGCACCGCTGCTCCCTCGACCACCCTGCAGGAGGCGTGATGTCCGAGACGACTGACAAGAAGCTGGGATTCGCCCACCGTCTCTACACGGGCCAGATCTCCTACGACTTCATCAGGCACCGCAAGCTGTGGTTCATGATCTCCGGCGTCCTGCTGGTGCTCACCATCCTGGTGCTGCTGATCAGGGGCCTGACGCTCGGCATCGAGTTCCGCGGCGGCACCGATTTCCAGGTGCCGATGCAGGTCACCTCGACCACGGTCGACGACGTGCGCAGCCAGGTGAACGAGTTCAGCGTCGAAGAGCTCGAGCCCCAGGTGTTCTCGCTCGGCGACAAGCAGATCCGGATCCAGACGCGCACGCTGTCGCCGGAGGAGACGACCACCACCCGCGCCGAGATCGCCGACTTGGCGGGCGTGACCTCCGATGACGTCACCTACAACGCCATCGGCGCCTCGTGGGGCAAGGAGATCTCCCGGCAGGGCGTCATCGCGCTCGTGGTCTTCACCGTGCTCGTCATGCTGTTGATCGCGGTGTACTTCCGTGACTGGAAGATGTCGATCGCGGCCATCGTGGCCGTGTTCCACGACCTGCTGCTGACCGTCGGCGTGTACGCCGCCGTCGGCTTCACGGTGACCCCGTCGACAGTCATCGGTGTGCTGACCATCCTGGGCTATTCGCTCTACGACACGGTGGTGGTGTTCGACAAGATCCGCGAGAACACCAGGAACATCGAAGAGACCAACTGGACCTACTCGGAGCGGGCCAACCTCGCGACGAACCAGGTCATCGTCCGCTCGCTCAACACCACCATCATCGGCATCCTGCCGGTGCTGGCGCTGTTCTCCGCGGGCACGCTCCTGGACAGTGGTCCGCTGGCAGACCTCGGCCTTGCCCTGCTGGTCGGCATGGTGGCCGGTGCGTACTCCTCGCTGTTCATCGCCTCGCCCATCCTGGCGATGCTGCGGGAGCGCGAGCCGGCCATGGTCGAGCATCGCGAGCGGATCGAGCGTCGCAAGCAGCGTGCGGAGGCCAAGTCCGCGCACCGTCACCATGTCGCCGAGGAGAACCTCGTGCACTCCGGGGCCGTTGCCGCGGACGACCACGCGCCCATCTCGCCCGTCACCCCCGGGGAGCGCCGCGTGCGTCGCACGGGCGGTACCAGGGCCGACCGGAAGAAGGGGAAGTGACCCAGGACGAGTCGGCCGCTCGGCGGGCCCTCGTCGGCGAACTGATCGCCGACGTCCCCGACTTCCCGAAGCCGGGCGTGGTGTTCAAGGACATCACGCCGCTGCTGGCATCGGCGAAGGGATTCCAGGCCGCGATCACCGAGTTGGTGACCACCGCCCCGAAGCACATCGACATCGTGGTGGGGATGGAGGCCCGGGGATTCATCTTCGCGGCCCCCGTCGCCCTCGCGCTCGGAGCCGGCTTCGTGCCGGTGCGCAAGCCCGGCAAGCTGCCCGGCGAGATCATCAGCCACTCCTATGAGCTGGAGTACGGCTTCGAGACCCTCACGATGCACCGCGACGCCATCCGTCCCGGCGCCCGTGTCCTCGTGGTCGACGACGTGCTCGCCACCGGCGGCACGGTCGGGGCCACGGCTGAGCTCCTCAAGCAGATGGGCGCGGACCTGGTCCACGTCTCCGTCGTGATGGAACTCAGCTTCCTCGGCGGTCGTGAGCGGCTCGTGGAGCGTAGCATCGACAACTGCACCGCCGTGGTGACAGTCTGAGGCCATGGCCAAACTCCAGCCCGGGGGGCGCGGCGGGGTCCTGTCCCTGGTCAGTCTGCCCCGCATCACCAGCTCCCCCTTCAAGGAACTGGCGCGCCGCGGCGCCCTCGCGCTGATCCTGCTGTTGATCTCCACCATGCTGGTGTGGCTCGACAACGATGCATACCGCGACAACACCGCCCAGGACGGCGTCAGTTTCATCGACGCCATCTACTACTCGACGGTGACCGTCACCACCACCGGCTACGGCGACATCACCCCGGTCGCGACGCATGCCCGCCTGGTCAACGCGCTGGTGATCACGCCGCTGCGTATCGGCTTCCTGGTGCTGTTGGTCGGCACCACCATCGAGGTGCTCGCCAACGAGGGCAGCCGCAGCATCAAGGACAACCTGTGGAGAAGAACCATGCGTAACCACGTCGTCGTCATCGGCTACGGCACCAAGGGGCGAAGCGCCGTCAACACACTTCGCAGGCAGGGCCAGAAGCCGGACCGCATCGTCGTCATCGACAACTCGGCCGCGGCCGTCAACGAGGCCAACCTGGACGGGCTGGCCGCGTTCCAGGGCGACGCCACGCGTCGTTCACTGTTGCGACGGGCGGAGGTGGCCAAGGCTCGGCAGGTGATCATCTCGCTGGACCGTGACGACGCGGCCATCCTGACCACCCTCAACGTCCGGCAGATCAACCCCACGGCCGGCGTCATCGTTTCCGTGCGGGAGCAGGACAACGTGATGCTGGTACGCCAATCCGGTGCGTCGTCGGTGGTGACCAGCTCCGAGACGGTCGGTAGGCTCCTGGGCCTGTCGGCGATCGGCCCCGAACTCGGCACCATCATGCAGGACATGCTGACCGGCGCGGAGGGTCTCGAGGTCCACCAGCGTCTCGCGGAGATCGAGGAAGTGGGCAAGCCACCGTCGTCCGTGTTGGGGGAGCGGGTCATCGGTCTGATCCGCAACGGCACCCTGCGCCGTTTCTACGACCAGACCGCCACCCGCATCGAGACGGGCGACGAGCTCATCGTCGTGCGCCGGGCCGCGCCGCCCGCGTCGAAGGACGTGCTGCGCGCGGTCGATGACGACGACCTCTGATCCACGCCGTCCGCGTCACTGCGCGCACACGCACTACACTTGGCCAGCATGACGGATGAGCCCCTCGGCGGTACCTCCCGGTTGGTGACCGGGCCGGAACAGCCGCGTCTCCGGATGCGGCACCGGCTGGCCCGGCTGGGTGCTGTGCGGCCCAAATCGGCCATCCTCGATCCCCTGAACCGCATCGTCCGGTCCAACCATCCGCGTGCCGATCTGGCGGTCATCGAGCGCGCCTACCGCGTCGCGGAGCACCACCACGAGGGCCAGACCCGCAAATCCGGGGACCCGTACATCACGCATCCGTTGGCCGTTGCGACCATCCTGGCGGAACTGGGCATGACGGAGCCGGTGCTCGTGGCCGCGCTGCTGCACGACACGGTGGAGGACACCGACTACTCGCTGGAGCAGTTGCAGCTGGAGTTCGGCGAGGAAGTCGCCCACATGGTCGACGGCGTCACCAAGCTGGACAAGCTCACCTACGGCGAGACGGCCAAGGCCGAGACCATCCGCAAGATGATCATGGCCACCAGTGAAGAGGTCCGCGTCCTCGTCATCAAGCTGGCGGACCGGTTGCACAACATGCGCACCCTGGGTTACCTGCGCCCCGACAAGCGGGTGCGGATCGCCACGGAGACCCTGAACATCTTCGCCCCGCTGGCCCACCGCCTGGGCATGAACACGATCAAGTGGGAACTGGAAGACCTCTCGTTCGCCACGATCGAGCCCAAGTTCTACGCCGAGATCGTTGACATGGTGGCCCAGCAGGCACCCGGCCGCGAACGCTACCTGCGCGAACTGATCGCCCAGTTCCAGAAACTCCTCGTCGAGGCCAAGATCGACGCCACGGTCTACGGCCGGCCGAAGCACTACTACTCCATCTACCAGAAGATGATGGTGCGCGGCCGCGACTTCAAGGACATCTACGACCTCATCGGTCTACGGGTCCTCGTCCACGACATCAAGGACTGCTACGCGGTGCTGGGCGTGGCGCACGCGGGCTGGAAGCCCATCCCCGGCCGGTTCAAGGACTACATCGCCGGCCCCAAGTTCAACATGTACCAGTCGCTGCACACCACTGTGCTGGGCGCCAACAACGAACCCGTCGAGTTCCAGATCCGGACGCACGAGATGCACCGCCGCGCTGAGTACGGTGTCGCGGCGCACTGGAAGTACAAGGCGGACCTGCGCGACGGGGTGTCGCCCGAAGAGGCGGGCCTGCGGGCCATGCACCAGCTTGGCGTCATGAGCAAGGAGACCGAGGACCCCAGCGAGTTCCTCGACTCGGTCCTGTTCGAGATCAACGCGGACGAGATCTACGTGTTCACGCCGAAGGGCGAGGTCATGGCGCTGCCCGTCGGCGCCACGCCCGTCGACTTCGCCTTCGCGGTCCACACGGAGGTGGGCCACCGCACGATCGGGGCTCGGGTCAACGGCCGCCTCGTGGCGCTCAGCACCCCGCTGCAGCAGGGCGACAAGGTCGAGATCCTCACCTCCAAGGCCGAAGGCGCGGGCCCCAGCCGTGACTGGCTGGGCTTCGTCGTCAGTTCGCGGGCGCGGCAGAAGATCCGCCAGCACTTCTCCCGCGAACGTCGCGACGTGGCGATGGAGCAGGGCAAGGACATGCTCGCGAAGGACCTGCGTCGGGCCGGCGTCCCGCTGCAGCGACTGCTGACCCTGGAGAACCTCACGGCCGTCGCCAACGCCCTCGGCTACAACGACGTGCCCAGCCTCTACGTGGCCATCGGCGAGGGCCACATCGGCCCGCAGGGCGTGGTCGAGAAGCTCGTCCAGTTGCACGGCGGCGAGGACGAGACCGTCGACACCGTCACGGAAGACCTGGTGGTCAAACAGCACCGTCGGCCGCTCACCGACGGTGCGCGGATCCTCGTCGACGGCGATGACTCGGTCATCGCCAAGTACGCCAAGTGCTGCTACCCGCTGCCCGGCGACGACATCGTGGGCTTCGTCACCAAGGGCGACGGCGTCTCGGTGCACCGCCGCGACTGCAGCAACGTGCCGTCGCTGATGAAGGAACCCGAGCGCATCGTGCCGGTGTCCTGGTCCGACAGTCAGGAGGGCGCGTCGTTCAGCGTGACCATCCAGATCGAGGGCATCGACCGCGCGCGCCTGCTCTCCGATGTGTCGTCGGTGCTCTCAGAGCAGCACCTCGACATCCTCGCGGTGAACATCACCACGAACAAGCAGCGCCAGTTCACGGGCAAGATGACGTTCGAATCCGCAGATCCCACCCATCTGCAGCACGTGATGAACCTGATCCGGCGCGTGCCGGGCGTCTATGACGTCTTCCGCGTCGCCGGCTGAGCGCATCCGGCCACAAAAAAAGGAGATTCCCGCCACATGACGCCCTCGGGCGCCGATGTGGCAGGAATCTCCCTCGAAGTTCCCGGACCGGTTACTTGGTGAAATCTGCGAGTGTCTCCCGGGCCTGCTCCAGCCAGCTGGTGTAGGTCTCGATCGACTTCTGCGCGTCCTTGGCCTTCTTGTCGTCGCCGCGTTCCTTCGCCCGGGCGAGGTCCTGCTCGAGCTTGGCGATCTGGTCCTCGAACATCTTCACGGTGCTCTCGGCGCGCTCGCGCGCCTCGGGATCCGTGCGACGCCACTCTTCGGCCTCGAGTTCGGAGACCTTCTCGCCGAGGGTGCGGACCCGGTTGTCCATGTCGCGCATGGCGTTGCGGGGCACATGGCCGATCTCGTTGAACTGGGCGAGGAAGTCGCGGTGGATGCTCTTGGCGGCCTCGATGTCGGTCACACCCTCGAGGTCCTTCTCGACCTTCTCCACCAGCGCCTGCTTCGCGGCCAGGTTCTCCGACTGCTCGCCGTCGGCGGCGTTCTGCGCTTCGGAGCGGGCGTTGAAGAACTCGTCCTGGATGCCCCGGAAGCGTGCCCAGAGCTTGTCGTCGTCTGCGCGACGGGCGCTGCCCGCGGCCTTCCAGCGGGTCATCAGGTCACGGAAGGCCGCAGAGGTGGCGCCCCAGTCCGTGGACGTGGCGAGCGGCTCGGCCTCCGCGATGATCGCTTCCTTGGCGGCCTTCGCGTCGTCACGATGCGAATTCAGCTCCGAGAAGTGCGCCTTGCGGCGACGGGTGTACTGCGTGCGCGCCGACGAGAAGCGGTGCCACAGTTCGTTGTCCGTGGCGCGGTCGATGCGGGGGAGTGCCTTCCACTCGTCCAGCAGGGTGCGGAAGCGGTCCACGCCGCCGCGCCAGTCGTTTCCGGCGGCGAGTTGCTCGGCCTCCACGACCATGGCTTCCTTCGCGGCCACGGTGACCGCGTTCTGCTCCGCACGCTGGGCCTTCCGCGCCTCGATCTGCGCCGGCAGCAGCTCACTGACGGCCTCGAGGCGTGCGGTCAACGCCGGCAGGTCTCCCACGGCGTTGGCCTCGGCGACGTTCTTCTTCGCAGTTTCGATCGCGGTGCGCGCCTCTTCGGGCGACATCGCCTGAGCCTTCACGCGGGATTCCAGCAGGGTCACCTCCGCAGCCAGGTTCTCGTAACGGCGGACGTAGAAAGCCATGGCTTCCTCGGGGGTGGAATCGGGAATCTGCCCGACACTTCGTTCTGTGTCACCCGTGATGACGTACACCGTGCCGTCTGGATCGACGCGGCCGAAATCTGCGGGCGCTTGCTGTTCGCTCATGGGCCCAATCTAGCGGGATAGGGTGGGTGTGTGCTCGTCCAGCCCATACCTGTATCCCCTTGGCAAGCAAATTGTTATGTGGTGAGCGCTTCCGAGGACGTGTCGGAGTGCGTCATCGTGGACCCCGGGATCACCGCCGATGAGCCTGTCGGGGCGCTCATCCGTGAGCGCGGGCTGAGCCCCATGGCCATCCTCGCGACGCACGGCCACCTGGACCACGTGGGCGACGCCCATCTGCTCGCCGCGAGGTGGCGCGTGCCCGTCTATCTGTCGACCGCTGACCAGCACCTCCTCACCCGCCCAGCTGATGGGCTGGGGCCCAGCGGCGCCGCGATGCTGCGGCAACTCACCGGCTCGGAGACGTTGCCCGCCATCGACGACGTGCGCGACTACGGCGAGCCGTTCACGGTCGCTGGCCTCACCGTCGAGGCCTTCGCGGCGCCCGGGCATACCAAGGGCTCCACGCTGCTTCGCGTCAGCTCGTCGCGAACCACAGTGGTGTTCAGCGGCGACGTGCTCTTCGCGGGCACGATCGGGCGCACCGATCTGCCCGGCGGTAACATGGCCGAGATGCGTGACTCGCTGCGGCGCATCGTCGAGCACTTCCCGGCGCAGACCCCTCTGCTGCCGGGCCACGGCCAGCCCACCAGCCTGGCCCAGGAACTCGCTTCCAACCCATACCTGCAGCCCGGAAACGTGTAGAGGTACCGCCACCTTGTCCCGCCCCAGGCCGCTCAGCGGCTTCCCCGAGTTCCTGCCCGCCGGTCGTTTCGTGGAGAACCGCGTCCTCGACGTGGTGCGCACCACGTTCGAGCTGCACGGTTTCGCCCCCATCGAGACCCGGGCCGTCGAGCCGCTCGACCAACTCGCGCGCAAGGGCGAGATCGACAAGGAGATCTACGTGGTCCGCCGCCTCCACGCGGAAGCGGCGGATGCTGACGAACTGGGACTCCACTTCGACCTCACGGTGCCGTTCGCCCGCTACGTGCTGGAGAACGCCGGGCACCTGGCCTTCCCCTTCCGCCGCTACCAGATCCAGAAGGTCTGGCGCGGTGAGCGCCCCCAGGAGGGCCGCTACCGTGAGTTCACGCAGGCCGACATCGACATCGTCGGGCAGGGGAACCTCGCCGCGCACCACGACGTCGAGATCCCGCTCGTGGCCCTGGATCTGTTCGAGAAGCTCCACACGGACCTGGGGCTGCCCCCCGTGAGCCTGCACGCGAACAACCGCAAGCTTTCCGAGGGCTTCTACCGGGGTCTCGGCATCGACGACACCGCGGCGGTGCTGCAGCGCGTCGACAAGTACGACAAGATCGGCCCGGACGCGGTGGCCGAACTGCTGACCAGCGAGCTCGGCCTGAGCAGCGCCCAGGCGCAGGCCTGTGTGTCGCTGGCCGGCATCGCCGCCACGGACGAGTCGTTCGTCGACGACGTGCGGGCCCTGGGCGTCACCCATGAACTGCTGGACACCGGCCTGGAGGAACTCTCCGCGCTGATCCGGGTGGCGGGTCGCTCGCTGCCGGACCGCGTGGTGGCGGACCTCAAGATCGCCCGCGGGCTGGACTACTACACCGGCACTGTCTACGAAACCTCGCTGGTGGGCTCGGAGAAGCTCGGCTCGGTCGCCTCCGGCGGGCGCTACGACTCCCTCGCCAGCGACGGGAAGACCACCTTCCCCGGCGTCGGCTACTCGTTCGGCATCACCCGCATCCTCGCCCCCCTGATCGGGCAGAAGAAGCTCACGGCGTCGCGCTCGGTCCCCAGCGCGGTCCTCGTGGCCGTGGACAACGAGGAGACCCGCGAGCAGGCCATCGCCGTCGCGGCCGCCCTGCGCAGCCGAAACATCCCGGTCGAGGTCGCCCCCAAGGCGGACAAGTTCGGCAAGCAGATCCGCTACGCCGAGCGTCGTGGCATCCCGTTCGTCTGGTTCGGCGCCGGTCACGACGACTCGGTCAAGGACATCCGCACCGGCGAGCAGGTCCCGGCCTCGCCGCTGGAATGGCTGCCCCCGGCTGAAGACCTCCGGGTCTCCGTCGGGTCGGCGCTCTGACGCCCACCATGGACGTGCAGCGCATCGGCGTCATCGGCGCGGGCAAGCTCGGCACGGCGCTCGCCCGGCTGGCCCTCGACGCCGGCTACGAGGTGAGGATCTCCGGTTCGCCGCGCCAGGCAATGCTCGAGCTGGTCATCGGCACGGTGCTCCCCGGAGCCCAGCTGCTGCCCGAGGCTGACGTGATCGCGCAGTCTGATCTGGTCGTCCTGGCCATCCCGTTCGGCAAGGCGCACTCCGTGGATTTCGACGCGCTGGGCGGCAAGATCGTCGTCGACGCAATGAACGCCTGGGAGGCAGCAGGCGGTCACCTCGACGAGGAGCACGGCGGCACCACGTCGTCGCTGATCAAGATGCGCAACCCGGAGATGCGGCTCGTGAAGTCGCTCAACCACCTCGGTTATCTGGACCTGACGGGAGATGCCCGGGAGGCCGGCCATCCGCTGCGCCGGGCGATCGCCGTGATCTCCGACGACCAGGAGGCCCGCGCCGTCGTGGCCTCCGTCGTCGACTCCCTGGGCTTCGATCCGGTGGAGGCACCCACGGCCGCGTCCCGCTGCCTGGAACCGGATTCCCCGGTCTTCGGGAAGCCCGTATCCGCGCCGGAGCTCCGTGAGGCCCTCGGCCTCTGATTGTCGCCCCACGCCAGAGTCTCGTTACGATGGCCGGACGAGCTGCACCGTCTATGCAGCCGAAGATAGGACAAGTGAAGTGATTCGCACCTTTGAGGCCGGCACGTTGCGTGCCGAGCACGTGGGCCAGGAAGTCGTTCTCGCCGGATGGGTGGCCAAGCGCCGCGACCACGGCGGCGTCGCCTTCATCGACCTGCGGGATGCGTCGGGCATCTGCCAGATCGTCGTGCGCGACGAATACCTCGAATCCGCCGGGATCCACGACCTGCGCAACGAATTCTGCATCCGGGTCACCGGGCTGGTGGACAAGCGGGAGGACGGCAACGTCAACCCCAACATCCCCACCGGCGAGGTCGAGGTGGTCATCCGCGAGCTCGAGGTGCTGAACCCCGCCGCACCGCTGCCGTTCCAGATCGACGAGCGCACCACCGTCGGTGAGGACGTGCGCCTCAAGTACCGTTACCTCGACCTGCGCCGCCCGCGGCAGCACGAGGCCATGGTGCTGCGCTCCAACGTCACCCACACCATCCGTGAGGTGCTGGCCAGGCACCGCTTCTACGACGTGGAGACCCCCACGCTGACGCGCTCCACGCCGGAAGGCGCCCGCGACTTCATCGTTCCTGCGCGCCTCCACCCGGGCAAGTGGTACGCCCTGCCCCAGAGCCCTCAGCTGTTCAAGCAGTTGCTCATGGTGGGCGGCATGGAGCGGTACTACCAGATCGCCCGCTGCTACCGCGACGAGGACTTCCGCGCGGACCGTCAGCCGGAGTTCACCCAGCTCGACATCGAGATGAGCTTCGTGGACCAGGACGACGTCATCGCCCTCTCCGAAGAGGTGATGGCCGCCTGCTGGCGTCTGATCGGTGTCGAGATGCCGCTGCCGCTGCCGCGGATCACCTGGCACGACGCCATGAACAACTACGGCTCCGACAAGCCGGACCTCCGCTTCGACCTCAAGATCCGCGAGCTCACCGAGTTCTTCAAGGACACCGCCTTCCGCGTCTTCCAGAACGAGTACGTCGGCGGCGTCGTGATGCCCGGCGGCGCCTCGCTGCCGCGTCGTCAGTTCGACGCCTGGCAGGAATGGGCCAAGCAGCGCGGTGCCCGTGGGCTCGCCTACATCACCATCGGTGAGGACGGCACGCTCGGTGGCCCGGTGGCCAAGAACCTGTCCGACGTGGAGCGCGACGGTATCGCCGGGATCATGGACGCCCAGCCGGGCGACGCCATCTTCTTCGCCGCCGGCCGCCGGGAGCAGTCCCAGGAACTCCTGGGCGCCGCCCGCCTCGAGATCGGTCGCCGCACCGGCCTGATCAACGAGGACGAGTGGAGCTTCGTCTGGGTGGTCGACGCGCCCATGTTCAAGTCGACGGAGGACGCTCAGGCCGCCGGTGACGTCGCGGTGGGCGCGGGCAAGTGGACCGCGGTCCACCACGCCTTCACCTCGCCGACGCCGGAGTGCCTGGACACGTTCGACACCGATCCCGGCTCGGCGCTCAGCTACGGCTACGACTTCGTCTGCAACGGCAACGAGGTGGGCGGCGGATCCATCCGTATCCACCGCCGCGACGTGCAGGAGCGGGTGTTCAAGGTCATGGGCATCGGCGACGAGGAGGCCCAGGAGAAGTTCGGCTTCCTGCTCGACGCCTTCAGCTTCGGCGCCCCGCCGCACGGCGGCATCGCGTTCGGGCTGGACCGCCTCGTCATGCTGCTCGGCGGCTTCGACACCATCCGCGACGTCATCGCCTTCCCGAAGAGCGGCGGCGGATTCGACCCGTTGACCGAGGCCCCGGCCGCGATCGACCCGAAGCAGCGCAGGGAGGCCGGCGTGGACCACAAGCCGGAACCCAAGGACGCCAAGGACGCCAAGCCGGCAGAAGGCGCTTCCTGAGCCACGGCCATGAGCTACGACCTTTTCGGCAACCCTGAACCCGAGCCCACGGCCCGGGGCGGGTCGCTGAGCGACGCGATGAACCCGCAGGCGCCCCTCGCGGTGCGCCTGCGGCCGCGTTCGCTCGACGAGATCGTCGGGCAGCAGCACCTCCTCGCCCCCGGCTCACCGCTCCGCCGGCTCGCTGAGGGCCAACCCATGTCGGTGTTCTTGTGGGGGCCTCCCGGCGTCGGCAAGACCACCATCGCCTCGGTCGTCTCGCAGGCCACCCGCCGGCGCTTCGTCGAGCTCTCGGCCGTCACGGCCGGGGTCAAGGAGGTGCGGGCGGAGCTGGCCGAGGCCAAGCGGGAACTGGCACGCGGCAACGCCACCGTCCTGTTCGTCGACGAGGTGCACCGGTTCTCCAAGGCCCAGCAGGATGTGCTGCTGCCGGCCGTGGAGAACCGGCTGGTCACGCTGATCGCGGCCACCACGGAGAACCCCAGCTTCTCCGTGATCTCGCCGCTGCTGTCGCGCTCGCTCCTGCTGCGCCTGCAGCCGCTCGACAACGCGGACCTCTCCGCCCTCGTGGACCGCGCACTCACGGACGAGCGCGGCCTGGCGCGCGCCAACGGCGACCTGTTCGAACTGGCGGACGACGCCCGCGACCTCATTCTGCGTCTCGCCGGCGGCGACGCCCGCCGCGCGCTCACCTACCTCGAGGAGTCCGCAGCGGCAGCCGACGCCAAGGCTGGGGCGCTGATCGACGTGGCCTCTGTGGAGTCGTCGGCAGACCGCGCCGCGGTGCGCTACGACAAGGACGGCGACCAGCACTACGACATCATCTCGGCGTTCATCAAGTCGGTCCGCGGCTCCGACGTGGACGCGGCCCTGCACTATCTGGCGCGGATGCTCGAGGCGGGGGAGGACCCCAGGTTCATCGCGCGGCGCCTGATGATCTCGGCCAGCGAGGACATCGGCATGGCCGCCAGCGGAGTGCTGCAGACGTGCGTGGCCGCGGCCCAGGCCGTGCAGCTGCTCGGTATGCCCGAGGCGCGCATCACGCTGGCCCACGCCACCGTCGCGGCCGCCACGGCGCCGAAGTCGAACGCGGCCTACGCGGCGATCAACGCGGCGATCGCCGACATCCGGCAGGGCAAGGGCGGTCTGGTGCCACCCCATCTGCGCGACGCCCACTACGCCGGTGCCGAGAAGCTCGGCCACGGCAAGGGTTACAAGTACGCCCACGACTACCCGCACGGCGTGGCGCCGCAGGTCTACCTGCCGGACGACCTCGCCGGAACTGAGTACTACCGCCCCACGGACCACGGTCAGGAGGCCGCCATCGCCGAGCGCGTCGCTGCGCTGCGCGCGCTGCTGGGCGAAGGATGATGGTCGGCTAGAGTTACGCCCATGACGCTCATGACTGTTGGAGAGGTCGCAGGCCTGATCGCGGCGATCGCGGCCTGCGTATTCGTGGCCCTGGCCGCAGTACCGCTGCTCAAAGCCGGGCGCGCCCTCGACGAGGTGCGTCTCGCCGTCCGCGACATCGGGCACAACTCAGTGCCGGTGCTGCAGGAACTCAAGAGCACCGTGGCCACCACGAACACCGAGCTGGGGAAGCTCGGGGTCGTGACGGAAGACGCCGCCAAGGTCACCGGGCACGCCACCGTCGTGAGCGAGAACGCCGCCCAGTTGTCCACGCTGTTCGCCGCCACCCTGGGTGGCCCGCTGGTGAAGACCGCCGCGTTCAGCTATGGCGTGCGGAAGGCACTCAAGGGGCGCAGGAAGTGAGCCGCTTCTTCTGGATGCTCGTCGGCATCGGGCTGACCATCTTCGTGATGCTGCGGGGCCGGGAACTGCTGCACAAACTCACGCCGCGCGGGATGGCCGAGCAGGTCGAGAAGAAGGGCCACGAGACAGCCGCCGGCTTCGGCGACTTCATGGCCACCTTCCGCCGCGCCATGGCCGAGCGCGAGGCCGAGCTCCGTCGCGAGCTCGACCTCCCCGAACCAACCTCCAACTGATCTCCACTTTCAAGGAACCACACTTATGAAGACCTCCGATATCCGGAGCAGGTTCGTCGACTTCTTCGCGGCACGGGACCACACCAAGGTCCCCAGCGCATCGCTGTTGTACAACGACCCCACGCTGCTGTTCGTGAACGCGGGCATGGTGCCGTTCAAGCCCTACTTCCTGGGCGACGAGCCCGCACCGTACAAGCGCGCCGTGAGCTCGCAGAAGTGCGTCCGCACCCTCGACATCGACGAGGTGGGCAAGACCACCCGGCACGGCACCTTCTTCCAGATGCTGGGCAACTTCGCGTTCGGCGACTACTTCAAGGAAGGCGCCATCCAGTACGCCTTTGACCTGGTGACGGGTTCCGAGGCCGACGGTGGATGGGGTTTCGACGCCGACAAGGTGTGGGTCACCGCGCTCCACGGTGACCAGGAGACCATGGACCTCTGGCGCACGATGGGCATCCCGCGCGAACACATCCAGGAGCGCGGGCTCAAGGACAACTACTGGCACATGGGCGTTCCCGGCCCCGGTGGGCCTTGCTCGGAGATCTACATCGACCGCGGGCCGGAGTTCGGCCCCGACGGCGGCCCGGAGGCAGACGAGGACCGCTTCCTCGAGATCTGGAACCTCGTGTTCCAGCAGGAGGAGCTCTCCGCGGTGCGCCGCAAGGACGACTTCGACGTCCTGCGCCCCTTGCCCCACCGCAACATCGACACCGGCTCCGGCCTCGAACGCGTCGCCTACCTGAAGCAGGGGGTGGCGAACATGTACGAGATCGACGAGGTGTACCCCGTCATCGCCAAGGCGGCCGAGCTCTCGGGCAAGGCCTACGGCGCCTCGGACGTGGACGACGTCCGGTTCCGCGTCGTGGCAGACCACGTGCGCTCCGGCCTCATGCTGATGACCGACGGCGTGACCCCCGGCAACGAGGCGCGCGGCTACGTGCTGCGTCGCCTCCTGCGCCGCGTCGTGCGCGCCATGCGCCTCCTCGGCGTGGGTGACCCAGTGCTGCAGGAACTGTTGCCCGTGTCCAAGGCCGCCATGCTGGGGTCGTTCCCGGAGATCGAAGAGGCCTGGGGCCGGGTGTCCCAGTCCGCCTACGCTGAGGAAGAGTCCTTCCGTCGCACCCTGCAGTCCGGCACCGTCATGTTCGACACCGCCGTCGGCGAGGTGAAGAAGTCGGCCACCACCACGCTGCCCGGTGACAAGGCCTTCCAGCTGCACGACACGTACGGGTTCCCGATCGACCTCACCATGGAGATGGCCAGCGAGGCCGGCCTCTCAGTGGACCGCGCCAAGTTCGACGAGCTCATGAAGGAGCAGAAGGAGCGCGCCCGCGCGGACTCCAAGGCGAAGAAGGGCGGGGCCGCCTCGGTGGAGGCCTACCGTCAGCTGCGCGAGAAGGGTGAGGTACCCTTCCTCGGCTACACGGACCTCTCCGTGGCCACCAGCGTGCGCGGGATCATCGCCGACGGCGTGAACGTCGACCGTGCAACGGACGGCACCACCGTCGAGATCGTGCTGACGGAGACCCCGTTCTACGCGGAGGCCGGCGGCCAGGACGCAGACCGCGGCACCATCGTCGGCGACGGGTTCTCGCTCGACGTGATCGATGTGCAGCGCCCCGTGCCCGGCCTTGTCGTGCACCGGGTGGAGGTGTTCGGCGAACTGCCGCTCGGTGCGCAGGTTGACGCCCGCGTCGACGCCGCAGCGCGCCACGGTGCCTGCCAGGCGCACACCGCCACGCACATCGTGCACGCCGCGCTGCGCGAACTGGTGGGCTCCAACGCGACGCAGGCGGGCTCGTACAACAAGCCCGGCTACATGCGCTTCGACTTCTCCTCGCCGAAGGGCCTGTCGGACCAGCTCAAGGCGGAGGTCGAGGCCCGGGCCAACGAGGCGATCATCGCCAACTACGCCGTGAGCGCCCAGGAGATGAAGCTGGAGGACGCCAAGGCACTCGGCGCCATGGCGATGTTCGGCGAGAAGTATCCGCCGGTCGTGCGCATGGTCGAGCTCGCGGGGCCGTGGTCGCGTGAACTGTGTGGGGGCACCCACGTCGCCAACACCGCGGAGATCGGTGTGCTCAACCTGCTCAGCGAGTCGTCGATCGGCTCCGGTGTGCGCCGCGTCGAGGCGCTGGTCAGCACGGATGCGTTCGCCAAGTTCGCGGCTGAGCGCGCGCTCGTCAACCAGCTGACCGACGCCCTGCGGGTGCGCCCGGACAACCTCGTGGAGCGGGTCGAGAAGATGGTGGCCCAGCTCAAGGATGCGGAGAAGGCGATCGCCAAGCTCCAGTCCGAGAAGTTGCTCGCCGGCGCCGCCTCGCTCGTCGAGCAGGCGGTGGACGTCAACGGCGTCCGTTTCCTCGGCGTGGAGACGCCCGGGGTGGGTGGCAACGAGCTGCGCACCCTGGCGCTCGACCTGCGCGAGCGGCTCGGGAGCGGGCCCGGCGTCGTCGCGCTGATCGGTGGCGCAGACAAGCCGACGGCGATCGTGGCCACCAACGAGGCCGCTCGCGGTCTGGGGCTCGGAGCCGGACGCCTGATCTCCGTCGCGTGCGCAGCAATGGGCGGCAAGGGCGGCGGCAAGGACGACCTGGCCCAGGGCGGCGGCACCGATGCGTCCGCCGGCCCGCAGGCCATCGCCGCTGTCCGCACCGCGCTGGAGGAGCGTGCCTGAGGGTGCGCGCCTCGGGATCGACTGGGGCAAGGCGAGGATCGGGGTCGCGGCGTGCAACGCCGGGGTCTCCTTCGCCTACCCGGTCGAGACCGTGCCGGCGGGCCCCGGCGAGATGCAGCGACTGGCGGCCATCGTGGCGGAGTACGAGCCTGAGGTTGTCTACGTGGGGCTCCCGCTCACCCTCGCCGGTGAACGCAGCTTCGCCGCGCAATTCGTCGTCGAGAAGGCGGCCCAGCTCGCCCGGGTGATCACGGCGACACCGGTGCGGCTCGTCGACGAAAGAATGAGCACCGCGTCGGCATCCCGTAGTCTGGGCGACGCAGGTCGTCGCGCCAAGCAGCAGCGCAGGGTCATCGACCAGGCTGCGGCCGTGGAGATCCTGCAGCGGACCCTCGACGCCGAAGGGCGAACGGGACACCCGGTCGGAGAATCTGTAGAGCTGGAGGCAGAGTGAACGCGAAGTTCACCGATAACGATGGTCGTCTCAACTGGCGCCGCCTGGGTTACACGGCGCGCAGCGCCTTTGCGGTGCTGCTGTCGCTGGCGGTGCTCATCGGCGGCGGTTGGTTCGTCTACTCGAAGGCCAACGACGCCTACGTGTCCTGGCGCACCGCCGAGGACTACATGGGGGAGGGCACGGACGACGTCCAGATCGTCATCCCCCGGGGTGCAAGCATCACGCAGATCGGCGAGATCCTGCGCGAGGCGGGTGTCATCAAGTCCACCCGCACCTTCCGCCAGGTGGCCACGCGCAGCGGCGAGTCGGACCAGCTCCAGGCAGGGCGCTTCAACCTGAAGAAGGAACTGCCGGCTGAGACGGCGTTCACGATGCTGCTGGATCCGGAAAACGTGGAGCGCCTGATGGTGACCTTCCCCGAAGGCACCGTGTCCGTCAGGCAGTGGCAGATCATGGAACGGCCGGCCAACTCCGTGATCGGGTTGACCTACGCCGACATGGAGGCCGCGGCAGCAGATCCCACCATCTACCCGCTGCCCGGCTATGCCAACGGCCAGTTGGAGGGCTTCCTGTTCCCGTCCACCTACCAGGTGGGGGAGCCGGCGGTCGCCTCGCACCTGATCGCCACCCAGGTGTCGCAGTTCAACCGCGTGGCGGACAAGATCAAGCTGGAGGAGGGGGCGCAGGCGCTGGGCGTCACGCCTCGCAACATCGTCACCACCGCGTCGATCATCGCCGCAGAGGTCAGCAGCGCCAAGGACCAGCCGATGGTGGCGCGCGTGATCTACAACCGCATCAACGCCGGCATGCCGCTGCAGATGGACTCCACCGTCCACTACGCAGTGCAGAGGTGGGACACGGTCACCACCACGGCCGAGGAACGCCAGAACCCGTCGCCGTACAACACCTATGTGCACAAGGGCTACCCGCCGGGCCCCATCAGCAACCCCGGCGAATCGGCCCTCCTCGCCGCGCTCAACCCGGCAGACACAGACGCGCTCTTCTTCGTGACGGTCAACCTGGACACCGGCGAGACGAAGTTCGCCGCCACCCTGGAGGAGCACCAGGCCAACCAGGCCGAGTTCCAGGCCTGGTGCCAGGCGAACACCGGCCGCTGCAGCGGATGAGCGCCGGAGGTCGCTACCGGGCCGCCGTGATCGGCGACCCGGCCGAACATTCGTTGTCGCCGGCCATCCACCGCGCCGGCTACCACGCCAACGGCCTCGTATGGCGCTATGACGCCGTCACCGTCACGCCCGAGGAACTCGACGGCTTCGTGCGGGCCCGCCTGAACGACCCGGCCTGGGCCGGTCTCAGCGTCACCGCCCCGCACAAGGAGGCCGTGCTGGCCTACGGGGAGGCCGACGAACCCACCCGGCTGGTGGGCAGCGGCAACACCCTCGTCTTCGGGGCTCAGCCCAGGGTCTACAACACCGACGTGCCCGGCTTCGTCCGGGCGTGGCGGGCGCACAGCCTCGGCACGCCCCGCGCAGCGGCCATCCTCGGCAACGGCGCCACGGCGCGTTCGCTGGTGCTCGCCCTCGCGGGGCTCGAGACCAGGGAGGTCATCGTGCTGGCCCGGCGCCCGGAGCGGGCGGCGTCGATCCTGGAGCTGGCCCGTACCCTCGGGCTGCACGCCGAGGTCAGCCTGCTGGGGGAGGGCGTCGGGCCCGTCGACCTCGTGGCCAGCACCATCCCCGCCCCGGCCACGGCCGAGCACGCGACGAAACTGGCCGCGGAGGCCACGGTCGTCTTCGATGCGGTCTACGACCCCTGGCCGACGCCGCTCGGGCTCGCGGCCCGGGAAGCCGGCCGTTTCTCGCTCAACGGCCTTGACCTCCTGGCCGGTCAGGCGGTGGACCAGTTCTTCCTGCTCACCGGGCACCGCGTGACGTTCGAGGACTGCCGTTCGGCAGCCGGTCGGGAACTCAAGAGGCGCTCCCTTCTCTGACACAATAACCCTCATGCTTCGATACCTGACTGCCGGTGAATCCCATGGCCAAGCGCTCATCGCCACCATGGAAGGCATCCCGGCCCATGTACGAGTGGGTGTCGAGGAGATCGCCCGGAACCTCGCCCGTCGCCGGCTGGGCGTCGGCCGCGGGGCACGGATGAAGTTCGAGGCCGATGAACTCACCCTGCTGGGCGGTTTCCGCCACGGGGAGACGATCGGTTCGCCCATCGCCGTCATGATCGGCAACACCGAGTGGCCCAAGTGGCAGAGGGTGATGGCGCCTGGTCACGTGGACGAGGCAGAGCTGGCTGAGTTGGCCCGCAACGCCAAGCTCACGCGTCCCCGCCCCGGTCACGCAGACCTGGCCGGCATGCAGAAGTACGACTTCGACGAGGCCCGCCCGCTGCTCGAACGCGCCTCCGCCCGGGAGACCGCCGCCCGCGTCGCGCTGGGCACCATCGCGCAGGCGTTCCTCGATCAGGCCTTCGGCATCACCGTGCTGAGCCACGTGGTGGAACTGGGCCCCGTGCGGGCCGGCCGCGAAGACCTCCCCACCATCGCGGACCTGGCCGCCATCGACGAGGACCCGGTGCGGTGCTTCGACGCTGAGGCCTCCGTCGCGATGCAGGCAGAGGTGGAGGCCTGCCAGAAGGAGGGCGACACCATGGGCGGCGTCGTCGAGGTGCTGGCCTGGGGACTGCCCCCGGGCCTCGGTTCACACTCGCAGGGAGACCGGCGCCTCGACGCGAAGCTGGCCGGCGCGCTGATGGGCATCCAGGCCATCAAGGGCGTCGAGGTGGGTGACGGCTTCACCCTCGCCCGCACCCGCGGTTCGCTGGCCCACGACGAGATCCTGCCCGCCGACGGCGGCATCCGCCGCGCCTCGCACCGCTCGGGCGGCACCGAGGGCGGCATGTCCACCGGGGAGGTGCTGCGCGTCCGCGCCGCGATGAAGCCCATCGCCACCGTCCCGCGCGCGCTGCGCACCATCGACACCACCACCGGTGAGGCCGCCGCGGCCCACCACCAGCGCTCAGACGTGTGTGCCGTGCCCGCCGCCGGCGTCGTGGGTGAGGCCATGGTGGCGCTCGTGCTGGCGGAGGTCGCGCTGGAGAAGTTCGGCGGCGACTCCGTGGGGGAGACCCGCCGCAACTACGAGTCCTACCTGGCAGACGTGGCCGCCCGCGGCCTGGAGATCGGCCGATGAGCATCGTTCTGGTCGGCGCCCCCGGCGCAGGCAAGTCCACCGTCGGCAAGAGGCTCGCCCGGAAGCTGGGCAAGACCTTCGTCGACGTGGACCAGCGCATCGAAGAGGTTGAGGGCAAGCCCGTCGCGGAGATCTTCGCCGACGAGGGCGAGGCGTACTTCCGTGCCCTCGAGCAGGAGGCCACCCTGGAGTTGCTCGAGGCATATGAGGTGGTGTCGCTCGGCGGTGGCTCCGTGATGAACGAGGCCATCCAGCAGGCGCTGCGCGACGGCGGCCACGAGGTGATCTGGCTGAAGGTGTCCATCGGGCAGGCCACGCGCAGAGTCGGCATGAACAAGGCACGCCCCATGCTGCTGGGCAATGTGCGCGGCCGCCTCATCGAACTGCTGCGGGAGCGGAATCCGGTTTATGAAGCGCTGGCCACCCAGATCGTGGAGACTGATGGTCACGGCAGTTCCGAGGTCGCCGACGACCTTGCCGCTGAACGTGGTGCTCAGGGAGGAGCGGAAGAATGAGCGTTCGCGTGGAATCCGCCCTCGGCCCCTACGAGGTCCACATCGACAGGGGCGCGCTCGCCCAGTTGCCCGGCTTGGTGGGCGACGCGACGAGGGTGGCCATCATCCATCCCGAACCGCTCTCGGCGATCGCCGCGCAGGTGGCCGGGATGCTAGAGCAACGCGTCCTGTTGCTGCCGGTGCCGGATGCCGAGGCGGCCAAGACCGTGGAGATGCTGAGCCGCTGCTGGAACGCCCTCGCTGAGGCCGGTTTCACGCGCAGTGACCTGGTGATCGGGATCGGCGGCGGTACCGCCACAGACCTGGCCGGCTTCGTGGCCGCGTCCTGGTTGCGGGGAGTGCCCTACATCAGCATCCCCACCTCGGTGCTCGCGATGGTCGACGCGGCGGTGGGCGGCAAGACGGGCATCAACCTCGATGCCGGCAAGAACCTGGTGGGCGCGTTCTACGAGCCGGTGGGCGTGATCTGCGACCTGGCCCTGCTCGACAGCCTCCCGGACCGCGACGTGCGCTCCGGCATGGCCGAGGTGCTGAAGTGCGGCTTCATCGCGGACACCCGCATCCTCGACCTGGCGCGTGAGGACCTGGCAGATGCCGCGGATGTGCGCAGCGACCGTTTCGCCGAACTCGTCACCCGCGCCGTCCAGGTGAAGGCGACGGTGGTGGCCGCAGATTTCCGCGAGGCGACGTCGAAGGGCGCCAGCGTTGGGCGTGAGTCGCTCAACTACGGCCACACGCTCGGGCACGCAATCGAGGCGCACGCGCGCTACACGTGGCGCCACGGCGATGCGATCGCCGTCGGCCTGGCCTGGTGTTCGCGGGTGTCGCGGCAGTTGCTGGGGCTCGACCACGAGTCGGTCGCCATGCACGACGACCTCCTCGGCGGATTGGGCCTGCCGCTGCGCTACGAGCAGTCGGCGTGGGAGGACCTGCGCGCCATCATGAACCTCGACAAGAAGGCCCGCGGCAACATCCTGCGGATCGTCGGCATCACGGAGTTCGGCAAGCCCGTCATCATCGACGCGCCGGATGAGCGGGCCATGGAAGCCGCCTACCGCGAACTCTGCTGACGAGGCCGACATGCACAAGGACCCCGGCAACGCACAGCGTTGCCGGGGCCCGATGTTTATGTGTGGTTACCGCTTGCGGACAGGCGGCTGGGCCGCTGTCTTGGGCTTGACCTGTAGCAGGACAGTGTCGCTGCTCGTGTTGCCGGCCGGATCCGAGACGCGGATCGTCACCTTGTACGACCGGGGGCCGGTCGGTGTTCCGCTGAGGGTTCCGTCCGCGTCGATCGTCAGCCAGGCGGGGTTGCCGAGCACGCTGTAGGTCAGGTCGGCCGAATCGTCGGTGGCCTGTACCTGCAGTGAGAAGTGCCTTCCCACCGTCAGCTTCTGGTGTGCAATCTCGGAGATCATCGGAGAGGTGACGTCCGGCTGTGGTGCCTTGATGCCCACCAGGACAGGGTCGTGGTCCGACGACGCGAACTCGTCGACGGCGTGGAAATCGGTGATGTTGTAGTTGCGGCGCGAGTACTGGAACGCGATCGACTCGTCGCCGTTGATGTTCCAGACCGCCGCATCGGTGACGAGGGCCAGGGCCGCGTCATTGGCGAACACGTGGTCCAGCGAACCGAGGCGGCCGCTGAACTGGTAGGTCGCGTCCTCGGTCACGCCACCCTGGGTCAGGTTGGTGAAGCCGGCGTCCTCGATGAACTGGACCGGGGTCTCCATCGTGTACGCGTTGAAGTCGCCCATCAGGAACACGGGCTTGTCGGCGAAAGCCTCGAACGTGTTCGCCCAGGTGCTGAGGGCCTTGGCCTGAGCCTCGCGGGAGGGGTTGGCGTTGCCCTGGCCGGTGCCGTCGTCTTCACCGGAACCCTTCGACTTGAAGTGGTTCACGATCGCGACGAACGTGGTGGTGCTGCCCTTGGCCTGGAACTCCTGGGCCAGCGGGTTGCGCGCGTCAGCGAACGCCGGGTCGAGCAGGATGTAGGACGGGCCGACGAGCTGGACGGTGTCGGGGTTGTAGATGAAGGCCGTGCGGATGACATCCTCGTTCGGGGTTGCCACTGTGGGGCTGGGTGCGAACGCCCAGTTGCCGCCGGCTGCGTTGAGCGCGGCCACCAGGGTGGAGAGCGCCTTGTCGCGGGGCTGGCCGGCCAGGTAGGTGATGGCGGCGCTGTTCTCGATCTCCTGAAGGCCCACGACATCGGCGTCCAGCTTGTTGATGGCCGTGACGATCTTGGCCTCCTGGTCGGCGAACGCCGATTCGGAGTAGGCACCGCGCACCTGGCAGTTGTTGGCGCCCACGGGGTTGCCCTCGCGGTCGCTGTAGTACGTGCAGTTGGCCTCGTTGACGCCCAGGTCATCGAAGTAGTTCAGCACGTTGAACGAGGCGAGCTGGATGTCGCCTCCCACCACGGGCGCGTCGGCCGGGCGGTCGTTCACGCTGGTGATGAAGGAGACCTCTGCGCCCGTGACCTGGCTGGTGGGCTGGAAGTTCCACTGGAAGCGGTAGTCGAGGATGACCGGCTCCGTGAACGTCACCGGGGAACCGGTGCGCATCGGCGTGGCCGCGCTCAGGTACGGCAACGGCGAGTTCTTGGCTGCGGCGTTGTTGGTGTAGTCCCAGCTGGAGCCGTCGTCGAGCGTGATCAGCCTGGTGAGGTTCTCGGCTTCGTAGGCGAGGGCCTCAGGCCCGGGACGGACCACGTCGGTGGCGGTGAACAGCGGCTCGTCACCGTAGGCGAGGCCGATCTGGCCGTAGCGGTTCAGGTCGTAGTTGTTGGTGATCGTGTAGCCGCCGGTGGGCAGCACGAGCATGCCTTCGTAGGCTTCCTTCGCGGCGTCGGTGCCGGGGAAGGTGGTCAGCGCCGTGGGGGTGACCGCGGCGCAGTCGGCAGCGGGCGTGAGCGTGGGGTTCGCGAGCTGGGTCAGGGTGAAGTGCTCACCGGCGGTACCGGTCACGGTGTAGCACTCGCCGATCGTCGCGTTGGCTGCGGCGTCGCCGAAGACGAAGATGCCATCAGAAGCATCACCGGGTGCCTTGGGCACGCCACCGGAGCCCGGGGTCTGGATGTAGGCACCGCGGAAGTTGCCGGTGGGATACGCCGCCGTGACGACGCCAGTGGTGGTCACGGTCTGGCCGGACAGGGGAGTGGCCGCGCCCGGGCCCTGGATCTCAGCGATCGGGGTCACGGTGGGCTCGGTCGGGACCGTTGTGGTCTCCGTCGGCGTGGGGGTGGGGGTCCCGCCGCCTGTGATGGAGGAGTCCGAACCCGGGGTGGGTGTCTCGGTGAAATCGAAGTCCTCGGCGTTGTTGTCCGTGTCGGATGCGCCGGTGCGGGTGATGGAGCCTGGGGTGGAGTTTCCACCGGTGTAGACGGCCGCGGCGGTCTCGTTGCGGACCGCCGTGCCGTAACCGACGATGTCGATCTCGACGTCGCCGTTCAGGAGGGTGATCGCACCGTTGGTGCCGCTGGGGGTGATGCCGCAGTCGAGCTGCACGGAGACGTCTGCGCCGACGGTGGCGTTGTTGGTGCCCGTGCCCACGACGAAGAACCCGCCGGGGGCGACTGTGCCCGAGAGACCACAGGTACTGCCGACGCCGGCAGTGGTGGCCGAGCTGTAGCCGAGCTTCCAGCCCGTCAGGTCGATGGCCTGGGCGGTCGGGTTGTACAGCTCGACGAACTTCTTGTTGAACGGCTGGTTGGCGCTACCGCCGCGGGCGTAGACCTCGTTGATGACGAGGTGATCTGCTGGTACCGCCTGTGCCGGCGCAGCGACGAATGATGCGGCGAGCAATGCCGCTGTCGCAGCCAGCACGGTGAGGTGCTTGCGCATGGATCGGACTCCTACTGGAAGAAATGACGTCGCCGCGGAATTGAGGCGACAGTGACCCTCACCATAAAGGGATCTTGTCAAGGATTTGCTCACCCCTGCGGATCGTTTAGACGAAGTTCATCCGTTGGTGGCCGGAAGTTCGTCTCCCTCCTATCGGGCGGCCCTGGGAGGCCGCCGATCCGCTGCCGTAGGCTCTTTCACATGTCGGAGGTGTGGGAAGCGCTGGGAGCGGCCCTGCGGCTGGACAGCAGCCACCTCGCACAGGTGGGCCTCTGGGCGGCCCTCGGAGTGGCCCTGATCGCGGGCGCCTCCACGATGCTCGGCCACACCGCCATCCTGCTGCTCAACCGCATCCACGGGCTGCGCCTGGTCAGCACGCTGTTGCTGAACATCGTGTCGTTGGCCGCCCTCCACATCGTCCAGGCGGCCGTTACCTGGGGCGTCACCTCGCTGGGGCTGCGCCGCGCCGCGCCGCTGATGCCGCTGGTCCTCGTGGGCCTGCTATCGGTGGCACCGCTCGCTTTCGCCTTCATCCAGGCCATGCCGCACTTCGGCATGTTCTTCGGCCGCGTCCTGCAGGGCTGGAGTTTCCTCATCCTCTGGTTCGGCCTGGCCGAGGTCTTCGACA
The DNA here is from genome assembly GCF_017815535.1 of Tessaracoccus sp. MC1865. Lineage (NCBI taxonomy): Bacteria > Bacillati > Actinomycetota > Actinomycetes > Propionibacteriales > Propionibacteriaceae > Tessaracoccus > Tessaracoccus sp. MC1865. The sequence goes on from NZ_CP072596.1 coordinate 1,611,474, forward strand.
TCGGGCGCTGGTGGGCGCTGGGGTTCTCCCTCTCGGGCTGGTTCGTGATGCAACTGCTGTCGCGGCTCCTGCAGCGCCCGGTCACCTGGGTGGGCTCCAGGGTCTGGACGCTCGCAACCGGCCGGCCCACCGTCGTGACCTCCCGTGACATCCTCGCCGGGATGCCTGCCATGCCGGTGCTGGACCGGACGCGGCGGGAGGCGCAGGCGTGATCAGCTGGGTCCTGGGCGGGGCGGCGCTCATGGTGGCGGCGTTCGTTCTCCTGTCGCCGCTGGAGTCGCTGCGCTGGTGGGCCGACAAGGGTCAGGCGGAGATCGCCGCCACCTTCGACCCCATGCGCCCACCGCCCCAAGCCGCCGGCGCCGGGCCAACGGCGTTCGTCGTCTACCTGTCCGGGGTGGCCGTGCTGAGCGGCGACACCCTCTCGGACCGCGAGGACGCCTGGCTGGCCGCGGTCGCCGAAGAGGTGCCGGGCGCCTGCATCATCTCCGAGGTGTTCCCGTACGCCGTCGACAACCGGGGGCTGCTGCACCGGACCACGATGGGCCTGTGGAAGGTGCTCGGCTGGACCCGTGAGCACTGGCACTGGAACCCCATCCACAACCTCATCAACATCCGCAACATCGCCCAGGTGCTGGTCTCCGCAGACCCGCGGTACGGACCCACGTTCAACATCGGACTGGCGCAGGAGCTGTGGCGCGCCCTGCAGCGTCACGGATACCGGCCCGGCAGCGGCACGCCCGTCACCCTGATGGGTCTCTCGGGCGGTGTGCAGATGGCACTGGGCGCCGGGTGGTTCCTGCACGCGCTCAAGGTGCCCGTCTCGCTGATCAGCATCGGAGGCATCTTCGGCGACGACCCTGGCCTGGACAGGATGCGGCACCTCTGGCACCTCACCGGCACCCGCGACCACACCCATCATCTGGGCACCATCGCCTTCCCCGGACGCTGGCCCACCTCGCCCCTGTCGACGTGGAACCGGGCCAAGCGGGAGGGGCGCGTCAGCTTCCACACGATCGGCCCCATGGGCCACGACGGTCCCGCGGGCTACTACGGCCGGCGTTCCCTCGACGCGCAGGGCCGCAGCCATTTCGACCTGACGCGCGACGCCGTCGTCGCCATTCTCCGCGAGGAGGCGGGTGCCTGAGGGCCCCGCGCGACACGGAGTGTGGACGGATTTTTCTGAGTTGGGGCTCGATCGGCGTAGAATGCTCCGTTGGCCGCAGCCCCCGATCCACTGAGGAGAACAGACATGGTCTCGACCAACGATTTGAAGAACGGAATGGTCCTCGATCTCGATGGCCAGCTGTGGCAGGTGCAGTGGTTCCAGCACCACAAGCCCGGCAAGGGGAACACGGTCGTGCGGTCCAAGCTGAAGCACGTGCTGAGCGGCAAGATCGTCGATCGCACCTTCAACGCCGACACCAAGGTCGAGACCGCGACGGTGGACCGCTCGGAGATGCAGTACCTCTACATGGACGGCGACGACTACGTGTTCATGGACATCGCCACCTTCGACCAGCTCCACGTCCCCGCGGAGACCGTCGGCGACGCCAAGGACTACCTGCTCGAGAACACCAACGCGTTCGTCGCCACCCACGAGGGCGCTCCACTGTTCATCGAACTGCCCACCTCCGTGGAACTCATCGTCACCTACACCGAGCCGGGCCTGCAGGGCGACCGCTCCACCGGTGGCACCAAGCCCGCCACGCTGGAGACCGGCAAGCAGATCCAGGTGCCCCTCTTCATCACCAACGGTGAGAAGGTCAAGGTCGACACCCGCGACGGCTCCTACCTCGGACGCGTTTCAAGCTAAATGTCTGAGCGCCCCTCCCACTACAGCGCGCAGACCAAGGCCCGCAAAGCTGCTCTCGACATCCTGTTCATGGCGGAGCAGCGCGGCGATTCTCTGAGCGAGACCTTCACCGAGCAGCGAACGCTGTCTGGCGGCGTCGTCCGCGAACTGACGCGCGAAATCGTCTTCGGTGTGGCTGAGCACCTCGACGAGATCGACGACCGGATCTCCGCTGCCGCCTCCGCCGCGTGGCCGCTGGACCGCATGCCGTCAGTCGACCGCAACCTCGCCCGCATGGCGATCTTCGAGCTCGACTACACCGACACCCCTCCAGGCGCAGTCATCTCCGAGGCGGTCCGCCTCGCGGGAGATCTGTCCACCGATGAATCACCGGCGTTCCTCAATGGCCTATTGGCCAAGGCCGCCGGCGCGAAGCCAAACACGAACTGATCTCCGAAAGAGGTAACGCATGAGTCCCGTTCCCGCATTGTTGGTCTTGGAGGATGGGCGCGTGTTTCGTGGCCGATCTTTCGGCGCCAATGGCGAGACGTTCGGCGAGCTGGTGTTCTCCACCGGCATGTCCGGATATCAGGAGACCCTGACAGACCCCAGCTACCGCGGGCAGGTGGTGCTGGCCACCGCCCCCCACATCGGCAACACCGGGTGGAACGACGAGGATGGCGAATCCGGCCGCATCTGGGTGGCCGGTTACATCGTGCGCGACCCCGCGCCCCGTCCCTCCAACTGGCGCTCCGCCAGGAGCCTCGACGACGAACTGCGCGAGCAGGGGATCGTCGGGATCTGCGATATCGACACCCGTGCCCTCACCCGCCACATCCGTGACCGCGGCGCCATGCGCGTGGGCATCTCCACGGAGACCGACAACGTGGACGAACTGCTCGCGCGCGTGCTGGACCAGCCGATGATGGCGGGTCAGGACCTCGTCGGGGACGTGACCACCCAGATGCCGTACACGGTGGAGGCCAAGGGCGACAGGTTGTACTCGATCGTCGCGGTGGACCTCGGCATCAAGTCGATGACTCCCGCGCAGCTGGCCGCCCGCGGCCTGGACGTGCACGTGGTGCCCGCCCACGCCACCTTCGACGAGGTGATGAGCTACGCACCGGACGGCGTGTTCTTCAGCAACGGACCCGGCGACCCGTCCACGGCTGAGGCCCCGACGGCGCTGCTGCGCGAGGTGCTGGAGGCCAAGGTGCCGTTCTTCGGCATCTGCTTCGGCAACCAGCTCTTCGGCCGCGCGCTCGGCTTCGACACCTACAAGCTCAAGTTCGGTCACCGCGGCATCAACCAACCGGTGGTCGACCGCACGACCGGCCGCATCGAGGTCACGTCGCACAACCACGGCTTCGCCGTGGACGCGCCCCTGGAGGGAACCGTCGACACCGAGTTCGGCCAGGTGAGCGTCAGCCACAAGTGCCTCAACGACGACGTCGTCGAGGGTCTCGAACTCCGCCGCGACGGGGACCTCGTGGCCTTCTCCGTGCAGTTCCACCCGGAGGCCGCTGCCGGCCCCCACGACGCCAACTACCTCTTCGACCGGTTCGTGTCGGTCATCTCGGCCGGAAAGGACGCCTGATGCCGCGTCGCACAGACATCTCGTCGATCCTGGTGATCGGCTCGGGCCCCATCGTGATCGGTCAGGCCTGCGAATTCGACTACTCCGGCACCCAGGCCTGCCGTGTCCTCCGCGAAGAGGGCTACCGCGTGGTCCTGGTCAACTCGAACCCGGCCACGATCATGACGGACCCGGACTTCGCCGACGCCACCTACGTCGAGCCCATCACGCCTGAGTTCGTCGAGCGGGTCATCGCGAAGGAACGCCCCGACGCGGTGCTCGCCACCCTCGGCGGCCAGACGGCGCTCAACGCCGCCGTCGCCCTGCACGACAACGGTGTGCTCGAGAAGTACGGCGTGGAGCTGATCGGCGCGTCCATCGACGCCATCCAGCGCGGTGAGGACCGCGAGCAGTTCAAGAAGATCTGCCTCGACCTGGACATCCCCGGCGGGCCGCCGGAGGTGGCCAAGTCGCACATCTGCCACACCATGGCGGAGGTCGTCGCGGCCGCCGAGAACCTGGGGTACCCGGTCGTCGTGCGCCCGTCGTTCACCATGGGTGGCGTAGGCTCCGGCTTCGCGCACGATGAGGCAGAACTGCGCAACATCGCCGGCGCCGGCCTGGCAGCCTCGCCCTCCACGGAGGTCCTCATCGAGGAATCCATCCTCGGCTGGAAGGAGTACGAGCTGGAGGTGATGCGTGACAAGGCGGACAACGTCGTCATCATCTGCTCCATCGAGAACTTCGACCCCATGGGCGTGCACACCGGCGACTCCATCACGGTGGCGCCCGCCATGACGCTGACGGACCGCGAGTTCCAGCGCATGCGCGACGTCGCCATCGGCGTCATCCGCGCCGTCGGTGTCGACACCGGAGGCTGCAACATCCAGTTCGCCGTCAACCCGGACGACGGTCGCATGATCGTCATCGAGATGAACCCGCGGGTGTCGCGCTCGTCGGCGCTGGCCTCCAAGGCCACCGGCTTCCCGATCGCGAAGATCGCCGCCAAGGTCGCCGTGGGCTACACGCTCGACGAGATCCCCAACGACATCACGAAGGTGACCCCGGCGAGCTTCGAACCCACGCTGGACTACGTGATCGTCAAGATCCCGCGGTTCGCCTTCGAGAAGTTCCCCGCGGCGGACCCGTTCCTGACCACCCACATGAAGTCTGTGGGCGAGGCGATGGGCATCGGCCGCAACTTCACCGAGGCGCTGGGCAAGGCCCTGCGTTCCATGGAGGACCCGAAGGCCCCCTTCGAGTTCAACATGCCCATCGACGAGAGCGTCGAGGAACTTCTCGAGACCGCGTCGCGGCCGTTCGACGGCAGGCTCCAGGTGGTCATGAAGGCCCTGCGCGCGGGGGCGAGCGTCGAACAGGTCTTCGAAGCCACCAAGATCGACCCCTGGTTCCTCGACCAGCTCGAGATCCTCCTCGACGTGGCCCGCCAGGTGCGCGACAGGGACCAGCTCACTCCGGAACTGCTCCGGAAGGCCAAGCGCCACGGGCTGAGCGACGCCCAGATCGCCAAGCTGCGCAACCTCACCACCGACGTGGTGCGGGGCGTCCGGCACGCGCTGGGCATCCGCCCGGTGTACAAGGCGGTGGACACCTGCGCCGCGGAGTTCGAGGCCAGCACGCCGTACCTCTACTCGACCTATGACCAGGAGACGGAGGTGCCCACCCGCACCAAGGAGGCCGTGCTCATCCTGGGCTCCGGCCCCAACCGCATCGGCCAGGGCATCGAGTTCGACTACTCCTGCGTGCACGCCACCATGGCGCTGCGCGAGGCCGGGTACGAGACCGTGATGGTCAACTGCAATCCCGAGACCGTCTCCACCGACTACGACACCTCGGACCGGCTCTACTTCGAGCCGCTCACCGCGGAGGACGTGCTCGAGATCTACCACGCCGAGCTGCAGGCCGGCCCCGTCGCCGGCGTCATCTGCCAGCTGGGCGGCCAGACGCCGCTGAAGCTCGCCCAGATCCTCAAGGACGCGGGCGTGCCCATCGTCGGTACCTCGCCGGAGGCCATCAACCTGGCCGAGGAGCGCGGCGCCTTCGGGCGGGTGCTCGCCCGCGCCGGCCTCCCCGCGCCGAAGCACGGCATGGCCGTCACCGCGGATGAGGCCAAGGCCATCGCCGCGGAGATCGGCTACCCGGTGCTCGTGCGCCCCAGCTACGTGCTGGGTGGGCGCGGCATGCAGATCGTCTACAACGACGAGGCCCTCGAGACCTACATCGCCAAGGCCACGGAGGTGAGCGAGGACCAGCCGGTGCTCGTCGACCGCTTCCTGGACGACGCCGTGGAGATCGACGTCGACGCACTGTACGACGGCAACGAGCTGTACATCGGCGGCGTCATGGAGCACATCGAGGAGGCCGGCATCCACTCCGGCGACTCCGCGTGCGCACTGCCACCCATCACCCTGGGCGACGCCGTCATCGAGGAGATCCGCACCTCCACGCTGGCCATCGCGCAGGGCGTGGGCGTGCTCGGCCTGCTCAACATCCAGTACGCCGTGCACAGCGACACGCTCTACGTGCTCGAGGCCAACCCGCGCGCCTCCCGCACGGTGCCGTTCGTGTCCAAGGCCACGAACACCTCACTGGCCAAGGCCGCGGCGCTGATCATGATGGGCCGCAGCATCGCAGACCTGCGCGCCAGCGGCATGCTGCGCGCCGAGGGCGACGGCTCGACGCCGCGTCCGAACGCGCCGGTCGCGGTCAAGGAGGCCGTGATGCCGTTCAACCGGTTCCGCACCACCGCCGGTGCCTTCGTCGACACGCTGCTCGGGCCGGAGATGCGCTCCACCGGCGAGGTGATGGGCCTGTCGGACAACTTCGGCACCGCCTTCGCCAAGTCGCAGGACGCCGGCGGCGGCCCGCTGCCCACCGGGGGCACGCTGTTCGTCTCCATCGCGGATCGTGACAAGCGCCACGCCATCTGGCCCATCAAGCGCCTCGTCGACCTGGGCTTCCGCGTCCTCGCCACGGCCGGCACCGCCTCGGTGCTGCGCCGCAACGGCGTGGCCGCCGAAGTGGTGCTCAAGCTCTCCGAGTTGAAGGAGGGCGAGGAGTCCAAGTCCATCGTCGAGATGATCAAGTCCGGCGAGATCGACCTGATCTTCAACACGCCGGAGGGCTCCGCGTCGGGCGCCAGCACCCGCGAGGACGGCTACCTCATCCGCACCGCCGCAGTGCTGGCCGACGTGCCGTCGATCACGACGGTGCCCGGCCTGGCCGCGGCCACGCAGGGGATCGAGGCGCTCCAGCGCGGCGAGGTGGGCGTGAGGTCGCTGCAGGAATGGGCGCAGGCCTGATGGTCGGCCTCGTCACCCGCGGGCTCCGGGCGGGATACCACGGCCTCCGGGCCGGCCTGTTCCGCTCCGCCGGGGGAGATCCCGAGCGGGTGCACGAGGCCATGATCGACGTGTTGGCCAAGGTCCCGGGCGGTGCCCGGGGCCGCGTGTCGGACCCGGTGACGGTGGCGGGCATCCGCTTCCCCAACCGGGTGGGTCTGGCCGCCGGCCTCGACAAGGACGGGGTCGCGGCCCAGGCCTGGGCACGTTTCGGTTTCGGCTTCGCCGAACTCGGCACGGTCACCGCGCTGGCGCAGCCGGGCAATCCCAAGCCCCGGGTGTTCCGCGCCGTCCGGTCCGAGGGCATCGTCAACCGCATGGGCTTCAACAACAGGGGAGCGGCCGCCCTCGCCACCACCCTGCGCGCGAAGGGCATCGCACGGGGCAACTGCGCAGTCGGCATCCCGCTGGGCATCTCCATCGGCAAGTCCAAGGTGACACCCCTGGAGGACGCGACGGCGGACTACCTCACGTCGCTGCGACTGCTCGCGCCCTTCGCCGACTATGTCGCCGTCAACGTCTCCAGCCCCAACACGCCCGGCCTGCGCAGCCTGCAGGCCGCGCACCAGCTGGCAGAACTGCTGGGTGCGCTCACAGCCGAGGCTGCGAGTCTCAACCGCCACCGGCCCGTGCCGGTGTTCGTGAAGCTGGCCCCAGATCTCGAGGGCGCAGATCTGGCGGAGACCCTCGCGGTGCTCAACCATTCGGCGGTGTCCGGCGTCATCGCCACCAACACCACGCTGTCGCGCCACGGGCTCACCCCTCCGGACCAGCATCTGGCCCGCGAGACGGGTGGGCTGAGCGGCCGGCCGTTGACCGTGAGGGCACTGGCATTCGTCGAGCACCTGGCGGCGTCCACGCACCTGCCCCTGATGGGGGTGGGCGGCATCATGAGCCCCGCTGACGGCAGTCGGATGTTCGACGCGGGCGCGGCGCTGCTACAGCTCTATACCGGATTCATCTACGAGGGCCCTGCGCTGGTGCGCGGGATCCAGGAATACAGGAAGGCGTCATGACCTACGCCGAGAAACTGACCGCCGCCACAGCTTCGCGTGGTCGCCTGTGCGTCGGCATCGACCCGATGCCGTCCGTGCTAGCGGCCTGGGGCCTGCCCCACAGCGTCGACGGGCTCGAGCGCTGCGCCCGGGGCATCGTCGAGGGGATCGGCGACATCGTGGCCGTCTTCAAGCCGCAGTCCGCCTTCTTCGAGGCCTTCGGTTCCAGGGGCGTCGCCGTCCTGGAGCGGGTCCTTGAGGACATCCGGCAGGCCGGTGCGCTCAGCATCCTCGACGTGAAACGCGGTGACATCGGGTCCTCGATGGACGGTTACGCCACCGCGTTCCTGGGCGACGACGCACCCACCCGCGCAGACGCCATCACGCTGTCGCCGTACCTCGGGGTCGGCTCGCTGCAGCCGGCGATCGACGCGGCGGTGGCCGGTGGACAGGGCCTCTACGTGCTGGCCCGCACGTCCAACCCTGAGGGTGCGTCGGTGCAGCTGGCCACCACCGGGGGCGTCACCGTCGCCCAACACGTCGTGGATACCATCGCGGCGCTCAACCCCTCCGCGGATCACGCTGTGGGGCTCGTGGTGGGCGGCACGCACGGCGACTCCGGGTGTGATCTGAGCGACTTCAACGCGTCCATCCTCGTGCCGGGTCTCGGCGCCCAAGGCGGTACCGTCGCGGGAATAGCGGAATTGTTCGGGCAAAGCCTGAAGCACGTGTTGCCCACCACGAGCCGGGCAGTGATCGGTTCGGGGCACGACAAGCTACGGGAGAAGACCACCACGCTGCAGTCGGAGATTGCGTCCCTGCTCACCTAATGCTGGCAAAAACCACCCTTAAGGCTGAACTTTTGGGCCCAGAGGCGGTATCTTTTGGGGAGCACCTGTTCACCGTTGCCGGTGCTGTCTATGAAGGATTGAAGGGAACTCCGATGGCAATTCCTCAGTTGAGCAGCGCGCAGCTTGAAGCGGCCAGGGCGGCTGCCACAGAGGCACGCCGAGCCCGCGCGAACCTCAAGGAGCAGGTCAAGAACGGCGACCTCTCCTTCACCGATGCACTGAACAAGGCGGTCGACGACGAGACGCTGTCGCGGATCAAGGTGGTGGATCTGTTGCGCTCCATGCCACGCGTGGGCGTGACCCGGGCCGGCGAGATCATGGAGAACCTCCAGATCGCCCCCAACCGTCGCATCCGTGGGCTGGGCCGCCACCAGGTGGTCCGCCTCACTGAACTCTTCAAGTGAGGCGGCGGTAAGCTCGGGCGGGTGACTTCTTCTCCCGTGTGGGTGATCTCCGGCCCGAGCGCCGTTGGCAAGGGCACCGTCTGTGCAAAGCTGCGGTCGCTCCACCCAGAACCTTTCTATTCCGTGTCCATGACCACCCGCGCAGCGCGTCCCGGTGAGGTGGAGGGCAAGAGCTATCACTTCGTCAGCATCGACGAGTTCAGGGACCTGATCGCGCAGGGGGAGCTGCTGGAATGGGCCGAGGTCCACGGCAACTACTACGGGACCCCCCGTCAGCCCGTGCTCGCCTCCGTCGCGGCCGGGCGCCCCGTGATCCTGGAGATCGACCTGCAGGGTGCGCGTCAGGTGAAGCAGAACCTGCCGGAAGCCCGGCTGATCTTCCTCAGCCCTCCGTCGTGGGAGGAGCTGGTGAGCCGGCTCCGGGGCCGCGGCACGGAGAACGAGGAGACGATGGCCCGCCGCCTGGACACGGCGAAGATCGAACTGGCGCAGGTCGACGAGGCCGATCACGTGATCGTCAATGTCACGCTCGATGAAACGGTCGCCGCTTTGGTAAGCTTAATGAGCTTGTGACCTGTCTCTGTGATCACAACGTGAAAGGATCACCTTGAACACCGTGCCCGAAGGCATCACCAACCCGCCGATCGACGACCTGCTGAAGAACGTCGACTCGAAGTACCGGCTTGTGCTGTTCGCGTCGAAGCGCGCTCGGCAGATCAACGCCTACTTCTCGCAGCTGGGCGAGGGCCTGCTCGAGAACGTCGGCCCGCTGGTCTCCGCTGCTCCTGAGGAGAAGCCGCTGTCCATCGCGCTGCGCGAGATGAGCGAAGGCCTCCTGCAGTACACCCAGATCGATCCCGAGGCAGAAGAGGCAGCTGCTGCCGCCGCCGCCACTGCGGATCCCGCGTTCTCCTTCGTTGATCCCTTCGCGGACACCGAAGTCGCGTCTTCCTGACGCACCCAAGGGGGCGGCTTATCGCCGCCACAACAACCCCTTCTTCCACTATGCGGCTTGTTGCCGCGCTAGGAGTGCTCTGCCGTGAGCCGTCTGTTCACCTCGGAATCGGTCACTGAAGGCCATCCGGACAAGATCGCTGATTCCATCTCCGACGCCGTGCTCGACGGCCTCCTCGCTCAGGACAAGGAGTCGCGGGTCGCTGTTGAGACCCTTGTGACCACCGGTCTGGTCGTGGTTGCCGGTGAGGTCTCCACCTCCGGCTACGTCGATGTCGCCAACCTTGCCCGCAAGCGCATCCTCGAGATCGGCTACGACTCGTCCAACAAGGGCTTCGACGGCGCCTCCTGTGGCGTGACCGTCGCCATCGGCGCCCAATCCCCGGACATCGCCCAGGGCGTCGACGACGCCTATGAGCGTCGGGTCGACGCGGACGGCGACATCGCCAGCGCCCAGGGCGCCGGCGACCAGGGGCTCATGTTCGGATTCGCCTGCAACGAGACCGAGGCGCTCATGCCGCTGCCAGTGGACCTGGCGCACCGGTTGGCCGAGCAACTGACGGCGGTCCGCAAGGACGGCACGCTCGAGTACCTCCGCCCGGACGGCAAGACGCAGGTCACCGTCCGCTACGGCGACGACGGGCGTCCCGAGGGCATCGACACCGTCGTGGTGAGCACGCAGCACAGCACAGAGGTCACGCAGCCGCACATCCACAAGGACCTGCGCCGCGAAGTGATCGGCCCTGTCCTGGAGCGATACGGCTTCGGCATGCCTGAGCGGGTGTTCATCAACCCCACCGGCAAGTTCGTCATCGGTGGCCCCATGGGCGACGCGGGTGTCACCGGCCGCAAGATCATCGTCGACACCTACGGCGGCATGGCCCGCCACGGCGGCGGCGCGTTCTCCGGCAAGGACCCCTCGAAGGTGGACCGCTCCGCGGCGTACGCCACACGGTGGGTCGCCAAGAACGTGGTTGCGGCCGGCCTGGCTGAGCGCTGTGAGGTGCAGGTGGCCTACGCCATCGGCAAGGCGCACCCCGTGGGCTTCTACCTGGACACCTTCGGCACCAACGCGGTGCCCGAGGAGCAGATCCGCACTGCGGTGCTGGCCACGTTCGACCTACGACCCGGGGCCATCATCCGCGACCTCGACCTGCTGCGGCCCATCTACTCCGACGTGACGGTCTACGGCCACTTCGGCCGCAACATCCCGTCGGCCACCTGGGAGCGCACAGACCGGGTCGACGCACTGGCGGCTGCTGTCAAGGGATGACGTGACGGGCCGGGTGGCGCGGGTCGCCGTCGACATGGCGCTGGCCCACCTGGACCGGCTGTTCGATTACGAGATTCCAGACCAACTGGTCGAGGTGGCCACCATCGGCGCCCGGGTGAAGGTGCCGTTCGCCGGAACCCAGCGCGACGGGTGGCTCATCGAGATCGCCGACACCTCTGAGGTCGCCTCGCTCGCGCGCCTCAGCAAGGTCGTCTCCTCGGAACCCATCGCCACCCCTGAGGTGTACGAACTGATCCGGGGAGTGGCAGACCACTACGCGGGGGTCTGGTCTGATGTCGCCCGGCTGGCCATTGCGCCCCGGCACGCTGCCACCGAGAAGGCCCCACAACGCGAATGGCCGGACCCCAAACCCCTGGAGCAGGCCTCGGTGCTGCCGTCGTACCCTGCCGGTCAGTCGTTGCTCGACGCGCTGGGGGAGGGCCGCTCGCCCCGCCTGGTGTGGCAGGCGGCCGCTGTGCATGGGGGAGCGGGCGACCTGCTCGGCGGGGTGATCGAGGCCGTGGACGCCACGCTGCGTTCCGGCCGCTCCGCCGTCGTCGTCTTCCCCACGGTGCGCGAGCTCACCCCTGCCGTGGCCCGGTTCCGGGCCGTGTTCGGGCACGGTGCCGTGGGCGCGCTGGCCTCGGAGGCCGGCCGCTCGGCCCGGTACCGCGCCTATCTCGCCGCCGCGCGTGGGCAGGCTCGCATCATGCTGGGTACTCGCAGCGCCGTCTTCGCGCCGCTGCAGGATCTGGGCCTGGTGGTGGTCGTCGACGACGGCCATGACGCCCACGAGGAACTCCGCGCCCCGTACCCCCATGCCCGCGCGGTAGCGATCCTGCGCTCGGCGCGCCAGAACGCGGCCCTCATGCTGGCGGGGTACTCGCGCAGCGTGGACGCCCAGGCGCTCGTCGAGCGCGGCTGGCTGGCCGAACTCAGCCTCACCCCCACCGAGGCACGGCGGATCGTAGCGCCGGTGCGGGCCGTCGGGGAGGTCGAGCGCGAACACGATCCCACCGCGGCCCGCCTGCGCATCCCTTCGCTGGCCTTCCGCTTCCTCCGCGACCACCTGCCGCAGGGCCCCGTGCTCGTGCAGGTGCCGATGACCGGCCACTCGGCCTCCCTCGCGTGCCAGCGGTGCGGCAACCGTGCCGTGTGCGCCAAGTGCAGCGGCCCCATGCGGGCCCGTCGCCGGGACGAGCCCGAATGTTCGCTCTGTGGGTTCAAGCCCACGCGTTGGACCTGCCCGCACTGCCACACGTCGCGCCTCCGCACGCCGCTGGCCGGTGCCGCCCGCACCGCGGAGGAGTTGGCGCGCGCCTTCCCAGGGGCCCTCGCCGTCAACAGCTCAGCCAAGAACATCCGCGACGAGATCCCCGACGAACCCGCCATCGTGGTGGCCACGCCCGGCGCCGAGCCCAGCGCCCCGTCAGGCTACGCAGGCGTGCTGATCCTCGACACCGAGGTCACACTCTCCCGGGTCAGCCTGCGGGCCGCGGAGGAGGCGATGCGCCGGTGGTCCAACGCCGCGGCGCTGGCGCGCCGTCCCCTCGACGGGGGCTCCGTCCTGCTGGTCGGCTCAGCGACCCATCCCACGGTGCAGGCCATGCTGCGGGCGGATCTCGCCGGTTTCGCCACCAGGGAACTCGCAGACCGGGCCGAGGCCGGGCTGACCCCGGCGGTCAAGATGGCGCGCATCGTCGGCGACGCCGACGCGGTGCGCGAGTTCCTCGACAACGACGATTGGGCCGGTGTGGATATCCTCGGCCCCACAGAGGTGGGCCCTGACCGCTGGGCTGCGCTGCTGCGTACCCCCGTCCAGGACGCCCGCGAACTGACGCGGCGGGTCAAGAGCGCCGCCGCCATCCGCTCCGCCCGCAAGGAAAAGGGCCAGCTCAGTATTCACGTCGATCCCGAATCCCTGGAGGACAGATGAGGCTCGTGTTCGCCGGCACCCCCGAGGTCGCCGTTCCCTCGCTCGACGCCCTGGTGGCGTCGCAGCATGAGGTGGTGGCGGTGGTCACCCGGCCGGATGCGCCCGCCGGCCGTGGCCGCAGACTGACGCCGTCGCCGGTGGCCGTGCGGGCGGAGGAACTGGGGATCGAGGTGCTGAAGCCCGCGCATCCCCGCGATGCGGATTTCCAGGCCCGCCTGCGGGAACTCGCCGTCGACGTGTGCCCGGTGGTCGCCTACGGCGCGCTCCTGCCGCAGTCGGCGCTCGACATCCCGGCCCACGGCTGGGTCAACCTGCACTTCTCCCTGTTGCCCAGGTGGCGCGGGGCGGCGCCGGTCCAGCGCGCGATCATGGCTGGCGACGAGGAGATCGGCACCGCCTGCTTCCAGATCGTGCGGGAACTGGATGCGGGCGACGTGTACCTGATGGAATCGCGTCCCATGCCCGACGCCACCGCAGGTGAGCTGCTGGCGGCGCTCGCGGAGAGCGGCGCGGACCAGCTCGTCCGGGCCATGGACATGGTGGCGGCGGGGGAGCGGCCCACGCCGCAGCCGGCCGAGGGTCTCACCGTCGCAGCCAAGATCACCGTCGAAGAGTCCCGCCTCGACTGGGCACGGCCGGCGCAGGAACTGAGGAACCTCATCATGGGGTGCTCGCCGGACCCGGGGGCCTGGTGCGAACTCGACGGGCAGCGGTTCAAGATCTACCGGGCGTCGGTCGCAGATGACCATGCCCTGGCGCCGGGCGAACTCGACGCAACCAAGCGGCAGGTCTTCGTCGGCACAGGGGAGGGCACGCTCGAACTCCTCGAGGTGCAGGCCCCCGGGAAGCGACGGATGCCGGCCATCGACTGGGCCCGCTCCGGCGTGGCAGGGAAGGCTCTGACATGAATCCCCGCAAGGTGGCGTTCGACGTGCTGCGGCAGATCACCGGCGAAGACGCCTACGCCAACCTGGCGCTGGCCAAGCGGTTGGCCACGGCCGGGCTGGAGACCCGCGATGCCGGTCTCGTCACGGAACTCGTCTCGGGCACGTGCCGGTTGATGGGCACCTACGACCGTGTCATCGAGGCCGCCGCAGGACGGGCGCTGAACACGCTCCAGCCCGCCGTCGTCGACGTGCTGCGGCTCGGCGCTCACCAGTTGCTGGGCATGAAGATGAAGAAGTACGCGGCGGTCACCTCGACGGTCGACCTGGCCCGCGCCACCGTCGGCCAGCGGGTCACGGGGCTCGTGAATGCCATCATGCGCAAGATCTCGGCCAAGGACCTGGACGGGTGGCTCGACCAGCTGTCCAAGAAAGCCGGTCCACTGGACGAACTCGCCATCCGTGGCCACCATCCGCGCTGGATCGTCGACGCCTACGCGGACCTGCTCACTCCGGATGAGCTGCCGCGTGCGCTCGCAGCGAACAACGAGCCGCCGCATCCCACCCTCGTCGTGCGCCCGGGCCTGGCCACCATCGGCGACCTGTCCGGTGCCACCCCCACCCGGTTCTCGCCCTTCGGCGCCACCACCGACGGCGCCCCGGCCGAGCAGGCGGCGGTGCGCGAGGGCCGCGTCGGCGTGCAGGACGAGGGTTCCCAGCTCGTCGCATGGGCGCTGGCCCGCACGGAGGCGCCGGCCGGCCCGTGGCTGGACATGTGCGCCGGCCCGGGCGGCAAGGCGGCCCTGCTCACCGGCCTGGCGCGCGAGGAGGGCACCTGGTTGGTCGCATCGGAGTCGCAGGAGCACCGCGCTCGGCTGGTGCAGCAGGCCCTGTCCGCCTACCCGGACGGCGCAGTGGCGATCACGGCTGACGGCACCCTCCCGGCCTGGGGTCGCCAGTTCTCGAAGGTCATGGTGGACGTGCCGTGCAGCGGATTGGGCGCGTTGCGTCGTCGCCCGGAGTCGCGGTGGCGCCGGCGTCCGGAGGACGTCACGTCGCTGGGCGGCCTGCAGCGCGACCTGCTCCGTCAGGCCATCGCGTCGACGGTGCCCGGGGGAGTGGTGGCCTACGTGACGTGCTCGCCCCACCGCGCGGAGACGGTCGAGGTCGTCGACGACGTGCTTGCTGAGCACCCCGAGGTCGCCCGGCTGCACGCTGCGGACGCGCTGCCCGACGTGCCTGAGAGCGCGCTGGGAGACGATGTGCAGTTGTGGCCTCAGCGCCATGGCACAGACGCGATGTACCTCGCGCTGCTGCGCGTGGGTTCCTGACCGGTCCGCTGCCGACCTCCCGCCGAGATCGCTCTTCCGCCACTCGATAGGGTGCTGTCATGCGTATCACCCCGAGCATTCTCAACGCCGATTTTGCCAACCTCGCCACGGAGATCGGGCGGATCGGCAGCGCCGACGCCATCCATGTCGACGTCATGGACAACCATTTCGTGCCGAACCTGAGCATCGGGTTGCCCGTGGTGGAGTCCATCCGCAGGACCACGGACAAGATGCTCGACATCCACCTGATGATCCAGGACCCGGACCGTTGGGCTCCGGCCTACGCCGAGGCCGGTGCGGAGTCCGTGACCTTCCACGTGGAGGCCGCCCACGCACCCATCCGGCTGGCCCGCGAGCTGCGCCGGCTGGGCTCCCGCGCCTCGATCGGCCTGAAGCCGGCCACCCCCATCGACTCGTACGCCGACATGCTCGACGAGGTCGACATGGTGCTCCTGATGACCGTCGAGCCGGGCTTCGGCGGCCAGAAGTTCCTGGACCTGGTGTTGCCGAAGGTGCGTCGCACCCGCGAGCTGCTGGGGGACCGCCCGATCTGGATCCAGGTCGACGGTGGCGTGAGCGCGGAGACGATCGAGCGCTGCGCGGAGGCCGGCGCGGACACCTTCGTGGCGGGCTCCGCGGTCTACAACGCGGCCGACCCCGACGCGATGGTCAACCAGTTGCGCGACCTGGCCGTCGCGGCCTGCCAGCACTAGCCGGGAGATTCCTGCCACATCGCCCGGATATGGCCCGATGTGGCAGCAAATCCCGTCAGTTGCCGTTCGGCTGGTCGTCGCCCTGACGGCGGCGCAGGAACTTCTCCAACTCGGCCGCGATCGTGTCGCCCGTGGCCCCCTCCACCTCTTCGGTGTCGCGGGCCTCCTCGAGCTGGCCGATGTACTCGGCGATATCGGGGTCCTGTGCGCTCAACTGGTCCACCGCGAGCGTCCACTTGTCCGCCTCGGCGGGGAGTTCCGCGTGCTGGATCTTCACGTGCAGGATCCCCTCCAGCTCAGTGAGCAGCGCGTCCTGCGCCTTCGGGTTGGGCGGCGACGACACGTAATGCGGGACCGACACCCACAGCGAAGCTGCAGGGATGCGCTCGTGCAGCATCAGCTGCCCGGCCACCCCGATCATGCCCGTGGGCCCGGTGTAGTCGTTGGCGTCCATGTTGTACTTCCGCTCGACGGCGGGATCACTGGTGTAGACGCCCACAGGTAGCGGACGCGTGTGGGGCGTGTCGCTCAGCATGGCGCCGACGAACACGACGATCTCCGGGTCGATCTTCTTGATCCGGTCCACCAGGTCCATGGAGAACTGCCGCCACAGGAGGTTCGGTTCGGGTCCCAGGACGACGATGATGTCGCGATCCGGGTGATGCACGGCGCGCAACCGCAGCGCCGGCCACTCCACCCAGGCGCCGTCCGCGGTGCGGTGGAGCATGGGCCGCGTCTGCTGGTAATCCCAGTAACGCTCGTCGTCGATGATGCCCGCGTCAGTGCCGGGATAGGAGTCCATCAGATGGCGCAGCAGATCACTGGCCGCATTGCCGGCGTCGTTCCAACCGGAGAACCCGATCACCACTGCGGGGTCTCGGAGACCGTCCAAAGGCGCGAACTGCATTCGTCCAGCCTACCGGGTACGGCTAGCCTTGCCAGGTGGCTATTAATCTGAGAGACCTGTTGAATCGTCGTGTGCTTGTTGCCGATGGGGCGATGGGCACCATGCTGCAGTCGTTCGGCGACCTCAGTGTCGACGACGACTTCCAGGGGCTCGAGGGCTGCAACGAGATCCTCAACGTGACCAGGCCCGAGATCGTGGCCTCCGTCCACCGCGCGTACTTCGAGGCCGGTGCGGATGCCGTCGAGACCAACTCCTTCGGCACCAACCTGGCCGCGCTGGCCGAGTATGACATCGTCGATCGCCTCGACGAACTGGCTGAGGCCGCCGCACGGATCGCCCGCAGCGTGGCAGACGAGTTCACGGACAAGCCCCGCTTCGTCCTGGGCTCCATGGGCCCCGGCACCAAGCTGCCGACGCTCGGGCACGTCCAGTTCGCCGCCATCCGCGACGCCTACCAGCGTCAGGTGGCCGCCATGATCCGCGGCGGCATCGACGCGGTCCAGATCGAGACCTGCCAGGACCTCCTCCAAGCGAAGGCCGCCATCATCGGCTCACAGCGGGCCGCGGCGGAGGCGGGCGTCGACCTGCCCATCCTCGTCAACGTCACCGTCGAGACCACCGGCACCATGCTGCTGGGCTCCGAGATCGGCGCCGCACTCACGGCCTTGGAGGCGCTGGGGGTCGACTGCATCGGTCTCAACTGCGCCACCGGCCCCGCCGAGATGAGCGAGCACCTGCGCCACCTCGCCCGCAACGCCAAGATCGCCGTCGGCACCATGCCCAACGCCGGTCTCCCGGAACTGACGGCCGACGGTGCCCGCTACCCGCTGGGCCCCGACGGCCTCGCCGACGCCCTGGGCACCTACCTGGACGAGTTCGGGCTTGCGGTCATCGGCGGTTGCTGCGGCACCACGCCAGAGCACATCCGCCTCCTCGCCGAGCGCTACAGCGGCCGTGAGGTCGCCCCGCGCGACCCCCAGCCGGAGAACTCGGCTAGCTCGCTCTACATCCAGGTGCCGTTCGAGCAGGACGCCAGCTACCTGAACATCGGCGAGCGCACCAACGCCAACGGTTCCAAGGCCTTCCGCGACGCCATGTTGGCGGAGAACTGGGACGAGTGCGTGGAGATCGCCAAGGCCCAGGCCCGCGACGGTGCGCACGTGCTCGACCTCTGCATCGACTACGTCGGCCGCGACGGGGTCGCGGACATGAAGCAGTTGGCCTCCCGCCTCTCGACGGCCGTCACGCTGCCGATCGTGCTCGACTCCACGGAGCCGGAGGTCCTGCTCGCAGGCCTCGAGCACCTGGCCGGCCGAGTGATCATCAACTCGGTCAACTACGAAGACGGCGACGGCCCCACGTCGCGCTTCGGGCGGATCATGCCGCTGGTGAAGGAGCATGGCACCGCCGTCGTCGCGCTGACCATCGACGAGGAGGGCCAGGCCCGCACCGCCGAATGGAAGGTGCGCGTCGCGTCACGCCTCATCGAGGACCTCACGAAGAACTGGGGCATGGACGTGGGCGACATCCTCGTCGACTGCCTGACGTTCCCCATCGCCACCGGCCAGGAGGAGACGCGCCGCGACGCGATCGAGACCATCGAGGCCATCCGTGAGCTCAAGCGCCTGTACCCGGGCGTGCGCACCACGCTGGGCGTGTCGAACGTCTCGTTCGGCCTGAACCCGGCTGCCCGCATCGTGCTGAACTCCGTGTTCCTGCACGAGTGCGTGCAGGCAGGCCTCGACTCAGCCATCGTGCACAGCGCGAAGATCCTCCCGATGGACCGCATCCCGGAGGAACAGCGCCAGGTTGCGCTCGACATGGTCTACGACCGCCGCTCCGAGGGCTACGATCCGCTCTCGAAGTACCTGGACCTGTTCGAGGGTGTCACCGCGGCCTCCGCACGCGCCTCCCGTGCCGCGGAACTGGCTGCGCTGCCGCTCGAGGAGCGCCTCCAGCGCCGGATCATCGACGGCGAGGCGAAGGGGCTCACCGCAGACCTCGACGAGGCCCTCAGGGACAAGCCGGCCCTCGACATCATCAACCAGGACCTGCTCGCCGGCATGAAGACCGTGGGCGAACTGTTCGGCTCCGGCCAGATGCAGCTGCCGTTCGTTCTCCAGTCCGCCGAGACCATGAAGCTGGCCGTGGCCCACCTCGAGCCGCACATGGAGAAGTCGGAGAGCGACACCGGCAAGGGCACCCTCGTGCTGGCCACCGTCCGTGGCGACGTACACGACATCGGTAAGAACCTCGTCGACATCATCGTCAGCAACAACGGCTACACCGTCATCAACATCGGCATCAAGCAGCCCATCCAGGCCATCATCGACGCCGCCGAGCAGCACAGCGCCGACGCCATCGGCATGTCCGGGCTCCTCGTGAAGTCGACGCTCGTGATGAAGGACAACCTGGGAGAGCTCAACCGGCTTGGCCTCGCCGAGAAGTACCCGGTGCTGCTCGGAGGTGCCGCACTCACCCGTACCTTCGTCGAGCACGACCTGGGCGACATCTTCGAGGGCCAGGTGCGCTACGCCAAGGACGCGTTCGAGGGCCTCGCGCTCATGGACGCCGTCATGGCCGTGAAGCAGGGCGTTCCGGGCGCGAAGCTGCCGGAGCCCAAGAAGCGCCGCTACGCCAAGGTCGAGGTGGAGGAGGTGCCGATCGAACCGGGCACCCGCTCCGACGTCGCCCGCGACATCGACGTCCCCACCCCGCCGTTCTGGGGCACGCGCGTGGTCAAGGGCATCGCCCTGGCGGACGTCGCGGCGTGGCTCGACCACCGTGCCACATTCATGGGCCAGTGGGGCCTGAAGGGGAGCAGGGGAGGCCCGACGTTCGAGGAGATCGTCGAGACCGAGGCGATGCCCCGGCTGCGGATGTGGATGGATCGCATCAAGACGGAGAACCTCGCCAACTTCGGCGTCGTCTACGGCTACTTCCCCGTGTACTCCGAGGGAGAGTCGCTCGTCGTCGGCAGCCCTGAGGACCCGCAGAAGGAGCTGACCCGGTTCACGTTCCCGAGGCAGCGCCGTGACCGCCGCCTGTGCCTGGCGGACTACTTCCGCGACGCAGACGAGGCCGCCGAGCGCGGCCCAGACGTGCTGGCCATGCAACTGGTCACCATGGGTGCCGAGGTCGCCAAGGGCACCGCCAAGCTGTTCGAGGCCAACTCCTACCGCGAGTACATGGAGCTCCACGGCCTGTCCGTCCAACTGACAGAGGCCCTCGCCGAGCACTGGCACGACCGGATCCGCCAGGACCTGGGCTTCGGCGCCACCTCCAACATCGAGGAGGCCATCCGCAAGCAGGGCTACCGCGGCTCGCGCTACTCCTTCGGCTACCCCGCCTGCCCGGACCTGGAGGACCGCGCCAAGCTCGTGGAGCTCCTGGAGCCGGAGCGGATCGGCGTCGAGCTGAGCGAGGAACTGCAGTTGCACCCTGAGCAGTCGACCGATGCCATCGTCGTGCACCACCCGGAAGCGAAGTACTTCAATGCAGGCTGAGCCGAAGGCCGTCCTCTGGGACTTCGACGGGACGCTGGTCAACACCGAGCCCGTGTGGCAGGAGATCGAGCGCCAGATGCTCGCCGAGCACGGGGTGACGTTCACCACCGAGCAGTGGGAGTCGATGACCGGCCAGGACGCGCGGCTCTCCGCCGCGATGATCGCCGAAGCCATCGGCTCAGACGACATCGACGGCCTACTGGAGACGCTCCTGCAGCGGGTGGCCGACCACCTCCGTCAGCGCGACCTCCCGTACCTGCCCGGCTCGCGCGAACTCCTCGTGGAGTTGGCGGCGTTGGGCGTGCCCTGCGCGATCGTCACCGCCAGCAGCGGGTCCGTTCTGGACGCTGCCCGAGACCGGTTGCCCCAGCATGTCTCGTTCATCGTCACCTCCGACGACGTGAAGAAGACCAAGCCGCACCCGGAGGGATACCTCCTTGCCATGGAGCGCCTGGGCGTCTCCCCGAAGGACGTCGTGATCCTCGAGGATTCCGTGCCGGGCACCCTGTCCGGGCTCGCCTCGGGCGCCGTCGTCTACGCTGTGCCTTCTGTGCCGCTCGAGCAGCACCGTCGCATGCACATCGGCGAAGGGCTCGACGGCATCACCTGGGAGACGCTCGTCGACGTATGGCGGGCACGGAAGGAACTGGCATGAACCTGTCGGGAGTGCACAGAGGGCCCCTGCAGCCCGGCGAGCGCGTGACGCTCACCGACAGCAAGGGCCGCCGCAAGTCGATCCTCCTCAAGGAGGGGGCGACGTGGCACACCACCAAGGGGGCGGTGCACCACGACGAGCTGATCGGCGGGCCCGAGGGCGTGGTGGTGAAGTCGGCCGGCGGCATGCAGTACCTGGCGCTGCGGCCGCTGCTCCACGACTACATGGTGGCCATGCCGCGCGACGCCGCGGTCATCTACCCCAAGGAAGCCGCGCAGATCGTGATGTGGGGCGACATCTTCCCCGGCGCGCGTGTGCTGGAGGCCGGCGTCGGTTCCGGCGCGCTGTCGCTGGCGCTGCTGCGGGCCATCGGTCCCGAGGGCACGCTGCACTCCTACGAGCGGCGTGAGCAGTTCGCCGAGGTCGCCCAGAACAACGTGCGCAACTTCATCGGCGGTGACCACCCCGGCTGGCGAGTGACCGTCGGCGACCTCGTCGAGGCCATCACGGACGACGAGATCGACCGGGCCATCCTCGACATGCTCGCCCCCTGGGAGTGCATCGGGGCCGTGGGGGAGCGTCTCGTCCCCGGCGGCGTGCTGGTGTGTTATGTGGCCACCGCCACCCAACTGGGTCGCGTGGCCGACACCCTGCGCGCCCACGGAGGTTTCACCGAGCCGCAGCTCACCGAGACGACCGTGCGTGACTGGCACGCCGAGGGTCTGGCCATCCGGCCAGGGCACGGCACGTCGAGCCACACCGGGTTCCTCGCAATCTCCCGACGACTGGCCCCGGGCCAGCAGGCGCCGATGCGCAGCCGTCGGCCTGCCCCCGGCGCCTACGGCCCCGACTACACCGGTCCTCGCCCGGCGAACATCCCGGCGGACCTAGGCGGTGCGGGCGCTCCGGTGGCGGCTCAGTCTCCAGACGAAGCGCCAACCCATGAGGGTGACGGCCAGGAATAGCGCGGCAACCACGACGAACGCCCAGGCCGCTGTGTCGCCGGCAACGATGCGCAGTACCATGCCCACGACGAGCGTCACGCTCCACACGATGAGCCCCTCCCGCCAGCCGGCGAAGGGCAACTTGGTCATCGCCACCGCAGCCCAGGCGATGAGGCAGGCCAGCAGGAACGGCCACGCCGTGGCGAGGACGCCGAGCAGGTCCAAGCCGTGGGATGCCCGCCCGATCACGGCGAAGACCAGTACGCAGACCAGATCGACAATGATTGGCACTACTCGCTTCATGCCAGCCACTATAGAAGGGTGATGATGGACAGCCCCTCCTTCATGGAGTACCTGAGGCAGGTGGCGCCGGAGACCCTCCCCGCCGCCGGTGGTGCCGCCATGCCTGCCGTGCATGGCACCACGATTGTGGCGGCCCGCTACCGCGACGGCGTGGTGATGGCGGGCGACAGGCGCGCCACCATGGGCACCGCCATCGCCATGCGCGACATCGAGAAGGTCTTCGGTGCCGATGACCTGTCGATCATCGGGGTGGCGGGCGTGGCGGGGCTGGCCGTCGAACTGGTGCGGTTGTTCCAGGTGGAATTGGAGCACTTCGAGAAGGTCGAAGGCACGCAACTGAGTTTCGACGGCAAGGCTAACCGGCTCAGCTCCATGCTGCGGGCCAACCTGCCCCAGGCGATGCAGGGCATGGTGGTGCTGCCCCTGTTCGTCGGCTGGGACGAGCGCGCGCTGCGCGGCCGGATGTTCTCCTACGACGCCACCGGGGGCCGCTACGAGGAGCACCAGTACTGCTCCGTCGGATCAGGCGCAGCCTTCGCCCGCGGGGCGTTGAAGAAGCTGCACGACCCGGACGCCGATGAGCGTTCGGCCGTCGCGGCACTGCTGCAGTCGCTGTACGACGCGGCCGACGACGACTCCGCGACCTCCGGCCTCGACCTCACCCGGGGCATCTTTCCGCTCGTGTTGCGGGCCTCTGCCGCCGGTGTCGCCCGCTGGTCCGAAGAGGGCGTGCGGGAGCTCGCCCACACCATCGTCGCGGCACGCACCGCGCGTCCCGACGGCCCGAGGGGGTACGCGCTGTGAGCCTGCCGTTCTATGTCAGTCCCGAGCAGCAGATGTTGGACAGGGCGGAGTTCGCCCGCAAGGGCATCGCACGGGGGCGCGCCGTCGTCGTCCTGCGCTATGCCGGTGGGATCGCGATGGTGGCGGAGAACCACTCCACGACGCTGAACAAGGTCGCCGAGATCTACGACCGCATCGGTTTCGCAGCGGTCGGCCGGTACAACGAGTTCGAGACGCTGCGGATCGCCGGGATCCGGCACGCGGATCTGCGGGGCTACTCCTATGACCGCCGTGACGTGACGGGCCGCAGCCTGGCCGGCGCCTACTCGCAGCTGCTGGGCGGCGCGTTCGCCTCCGGCGGTGAGAAGCCCTATGAGGTGGAGCTGATCGTCGCTGAACTGGGGGAGCAGCCCATCGGCGACGTGCTGTACCGGATCAGCTACGACGGCGTGATCACCGACGAACAGGAACTCGCGGTCATCGGCGGGGACGCCGAACGGGTCGCCGACGTGGTGCGGGCCGGTTTCGCCCCCGACGCACCGCTGCGCGACGCCGTCGCGCTGGCCGGCAACGCCCTGCACTCGGACCAGCTCGAGGTCGCCGTGCTGGAGCGCGGCGAGGCCCGGCGCCGCACCTTCCGCCGCCTCAGCCGGGACGAGGTGGCCCGTGGCTGAATCGGTACTGATCCTGGGCGCCGGCCTGGTGGGCTCCTCGCTCGGGCTGGCCCTCACGCGCGCCGGCTACGACGTGATCCTCTGGGACATCGTGGCCGCCCATTCCCTGGTGGCCGCGGGGCTCGGCGCCGGCCGCATCTCGGATGAGGCCACCGACAACCCCGACATTGTGGTGGTCGCCACCCCGCCAGAGGTGATCCCCAGCCTCGTGGCGGAGACCCTCGAGAAGTTCCCGCACGCCGTGATCACCGACGTCGGCTCCGTCAAGGCCCCCATCCTGGAGGCGGTGGTGAAGCTCGCTCCGGAGCATCGCCGCTACGTGGGCTCGCACCCTATGGCCGGATCCCAGTTCACCGGCCCCCTCACCGCATCAGGCGACCTCTTCAAGGACCGCACCTGGGTGGTCACCCCGCAGGACGGGAACCTGCCGGAGGACGTGGCCCGCATCGAGAAGCTCGCCCAGGAGGTGGGGGCACGCGTCGTCACCATGCCGGTGGACCTGCACGACGAGGCGGTGGCGCAGGTCAGTCACGTGCCGCATCTGATGAGCATCCTGACCGCGAGCCACCTCCGTGAGGTGCCCACGGACAACCTGCGGCTCGCCGGCCAGGGGATCCGCGACGTCACCCGCATCGCCGGTTCGGACCCGGCCCTGTGGCGCCAGATCATCGTCTCCAACGCCGACGCCGTCCGCCACGAACTCGAGGAGGTCGCCACGGACCTGGCGCACCTCATCAGCGTGCTGGACCACCCCGAGGACCTCGAGCACTTCCTGTCCATCGGGCGCACCGGCGCCCATTCACTGCTCGGCAA
This sequence comes from Tessaracoccus sp. MC1865, assembly GCF_017815535.1. Classification (NCBI taxonomy): domain Bacteria; kingdom Bacillati; phylum Actinomycetota; class Actinomycetes; order Propionibacteriales; family Propionibacteriaceae; genus Tessaracoccus; species Tessaracoccus sp. MC1865. Next base: position 1,636,133 of record NZ_CP072596.1, read on the forward strand.
GCACGGCCAGAACCCTCTCGATCTGCTCAAGGTCACCGTCGAGATCCCCGATGAACCGCGCGCCCTGGGCCGCCTGTTCACCGACATCGGCGAGCTGGGCTTCAACGTCGAGGACTTTGAAATCACCCACGACCCGGTCCGCGAGGTCGGCTACCTGCAGATCTCCGTCGAGAGCGAGGTCGCCGAGAAGCTCCGCGCCACCCTGCTGGAGCGCGGCTGGGGTGCGTGGTCATCCAACGGAGGAAATGTCTGATGTCTCTGCTGATCGCCATCGACGGGCCCAGCGGCTCCGGCAAGTCCACCACCGCAAAACTGCTGGCCCGACGGCTGGGCCTGGGGTACCTCGACACAGGCGCCATGTACCGGGCGGCGACCACCGAGTACCTGCGTCGCTATCCCGGGGGAGCCGACGGCGACGCGGTGGCCCGGCTCGTCGCCGAGGCCGCGCTGGTGTGCGGAACCACCCCGGAGTCGCCGACGTTCCACATCAACGGGCACGACGTCACCGACGAGATCCGCGAGCCGCGGATCTCCGCGGCCGTCTCGACAGTCGCCACCAACCTCGAGGTACGTCGGTTGCTCACGAAACTGATGCGCACCGTCATCGCCCAGCACGACCGGCGCATCGTCGTCGAGGGCCGCGACATCACCACGGTCGTGGCGCCTGACGCGGACGTTCGGGTGCTGCTGGTGGCGGATCCCTCCGCCCGGGTCGCCAGGCGCGCCGCCGAGGTGGAGGGCAGGGCCACCGCAGCCGAGGTGACCGACCAGGTGCTCCGCCGTGACCGCGACGACTCCACGGTGTCGAACTTCACGGAGGCCGCAGCGGGCGTGACGGTCATCGATTCGACCTTCCTGACACCCTCGGAAGTGGTCGACGCAATCGTCGCGCTCACACCGCCCAGCTGATTCGACTAGGCTGGGGCGCTGCCCACTCTCTTCAGGAGGCTCCCGTGACCGAGACCGTCAAGCCCATCGTGGCCGTTGTCGGCCGACCCAACGTCGGTAAGTCGACGCTGGTCAACCGTATCCTCGGTCGCCGGGAAGCCGTGGTGCAGGACCAGCCGGGCGTCACGCGCGACCGCGTCTCGTACGACGCGAACTGGAACGGCCGAGAATTCGTGCTCGTCGACACCGGCGGCTGGATCTCCGACGCGACGGGGATGGCCGCCGCCATCGCGGAGCAGGCGGAGATGGCCATCTCGCTGGCCGACGCGGTGCTGTTCGTCGTCGACGCCACCGTCGGCACCACGGATGAGGACGAGGCCGTGGTCCGCGTGCTGCGCCGTTCCCAGAAGCCCGTGGTGCTCGCAGCGAACAAGGTCGACGACCAGCGTCATGAGGTCATGGCCGCCAGCATGTGGAACCTTGGCCTGGGCGAGCCGTTCCCGGTGTCGGCGCTGCACGGCCGCGGCTCGGGCGACATGCTCGATGCGCTGCTGGACGCCATCCCTGAGGCCCCGCGCGAGACCTACGACGAGATCGGTGGCCCGCGTCGCATCGCCATCGTGGGCAAGCCGAACGTGGGCAAGTCCTCGCTGCTGAACAAGATGGCGGGGGAGAAGAGGGTCGTCGTGTCGGACGTGTCCGGCACCACCGTGGACCCTGTCGACGAACTCGTCGAGATCAGCGGCCAGGTGTACCGCCTCATCGACACCGCCGGCATCCGCAAGCGGGTCAAGGAGGCCTCCGGCCACGAGTATTACGCCTCGCTCCGCACCCAGGCCGCCATCGAACGCGCCGAGGTGTGCATCATGGTGGTCGACGCCTCGGAGCCGGTGTCGGACCAGGACCTGCGCATCCTCAGCAACATCGAGGAGTCCGGCCGCGCCCTGGTGATCGCCTTCAACAAGTGGGACCTCACCGACGAGGAGCGTCGCTACTACCTGGAGCGCGAGGTGGACCGCGACCTGCAGGCGTGGAAGTGGGCACCCACTGTGAACATCTCAGCGCTGACCGGCCGCAACGTCGACAAGCTCGGCAAGGCCATCGAAACGGCCGCCGCGGGCTGGGAGTCGCGCATCTCCACCGGCAAGCTCAACGCCTTCCTCGGCCGGCTCTCCGCCGCCCACCCGCACCCCGTGCGCAGCGGCAAGCAGCCGCGGATCCTGTTCGGCACGCAGGCGCAGAACTGCCCGCCCACCTTCGCCCTGTTTACCAGCGGCAAGATGGACGAGACTTACGTGCGCTACATCGAGCGTCGCCTCCGCGAGGACTTCGGCTTCGAGGGATCGCCCGTCCAGGTGCAGATCCGCGCTCGTGAGAAGCGCAAGGACCGCGTCTGACGCCAAGCGGAGGCGAGATCGGATCCGGGGGGTGGGGGGAGTACGCTTCGCTCTGGAGGCGATTACCACATGGGAAACCGGGATTTCCGGATTGAAACTCAGCGCCTGACGCCGAGGGAACAGATACGCCGCTACCGAGTGCTGGCGGGCGAACACTTCATCAACCTGAGGAACCTCTGGCCGGGGCCAGCGGACTATGGGGGGTTGAAGCACTCCTGGCTGAAGGACCTGGTGGCCGGCATAACCGTCGGTGTCGTGGCTCTTCCGCTCGCTCTGGGCTTCGGTGTCGCCTCGGGGGCGGGTGCCGCGGCCGGCCTCGTCACCGCCATCGTCGCGGGCATCGTCGCTGCCGTGTTCGGCGGTTCCCACCTGCAGGTCTCCGGCCCCACCGGCGCCATGACCGTAGTACTGCTTCCGGTCATCGCCAAGTACGGCCTCGGCGTGATCCCCCTGCTCGCCATCATGGGTGGCATCATCGTGGTGGCCATGGCCATCACTGCGGTCGGCAGATCCGTGGAGTTCATCCCCTTCCCTGTGGTGGAGGGGTTCACGATGGGCATCGGCGTGATCATCGCCCTTCAGCAGCTGCCGCTCATCCTCGACGCCCCACGCGGCACGTCGGAATCCACCCTGGTCGCCGGTTGGCAGACCATCCAGCAGGCCGATTGGAGCCACGCCTGGCAGCCTCTGGCGGTGGCGGTGGCGGTCATCGCCCTGCACCTGGTGGGCCTGCGTTACGTGCCGAAATGGCCACTCGCGCTCATCTCGATCATCATCGCCACGGTCGCCGTCGTGCTGCTGCCCATCACGGTGGACTCCATCGGGGCGCTGCCCACCGGCCTGCCCTCACCGCGCGTGCCGGACTTCACCTTGGGGATGCTGCAGGACCTGGCCGGGCCGGCGCTCGCCATCGCGGCGCTGGCCGCGCTCGAGTCGCTGCTGTCCGCCAGGGTCGCCGACGGGATGCGCCCGGACCTCTCTCCGACGAACCCGGACCGCGAGCTGATGGGCCAGGGCCTGGCCAACATCGCGTCGGGGCTCTTCGGTGGCCTGCCCGCCACGGGCGCCATCGCCCGGACCGCCGTCAACGTCCGATCCGGGGCCCGTACCCGGCTGTCGTCGGTGACGCACGCCGTGATGCTGCTGGCCGTCATGTTGCTGTTGGCGCCCATCGTGGCGACCGTGCCGATGGCCGCGCTGGGCGGCGTGCTCCTGGTGACCGCCGGGCGCATGATCAACCTGCGCCTGGGCCGCACGATGCTCACCGTCACCAGGGCGGATCGCAACACGTTCCTGCTCACCTTCGCCGCCACCGTCCTGCTGGACCTGGTGGCCGCCGTGCTGCTGGGGCTCCTGATGGCTGCCGTGATGAGCCTGCGGCACATGGCCACCTACTCCGTGGTGGCCCGGCAGAACCTGCCCACCACCACGATGGAGGGCGTCGTGGACTGGAACGTGGAGCAGGAGCACCTGCGCGATGCCGTCGCCATCTTCCGGGTCGATGGCGCGCTGTTCTACGGCAACGCGCAGCGGTTCATCGACGAGGTCAACGACCTGGGGGACCACACCGCGGCGGTGATCATCCGCTGTCACCAGATGCGCATCCTCGACGCGTCCGGCGCCGTGGCGCTCGACACCGCGCTGCGGCGATTGCGCCGACGTCACGTCATCTACGTCATCCAGGGCATGAACAACAGCCAGCGACGCACCTCGGTGCTGATGGGCGCCACCCAGCAGCGCCATCACGTCAAGGAACTGTCCGAGGCGCTGACCTGGATTGACGACGAACTGCGCACCGGCGTGGTTCAGACGAAGATGATCTGACCTCCAGCGCTGAGTTCGACGAAGTCGGAGGCGGAGATCACGTCCTCCACCCCTTCATAGAGGTCGGACATGACCAGGCCGTTCATGTCGAAGCTGAGTTTGCAGCCCCACAGGTGACCTCCGGCCGCCACGATGATGTCGAGGAACTCGCGCACCCCTGGAATCTCCAGGTCATCGAGTTGTTTGGTCATCATCTTGGTCGCCATCCGCGTCATGCCGGGGATGGCGCCCATGCCGGACCACACCGGCATGGACGGCGCCATCGGCAGGTGCATGGCGGTGTTGCCGAGCATGGTGAACTTCAGGTTGTCCATCGTGCGTTCGGTCACCAGGTCGAAGCCCCAGAACGTGAAGAAGATGTGGGTCTCGATGCCTTCGCCCAACGCTGCATTGGCCATGATGAGTGCCGGGTAGGCCATGTCCAGGTTGCCCTTGGAGGCGATGAAGCACATCTTCCGCGGCTGCCCCGCGGGCTCGGACACGACGGCGGCGGCTGCAAAGTCCGACGGCTTCAGACGTGCCTTACCCTCCGTCGAATCGTTGGACGACGGGGGCCGGGCGGTCGCCGGGCCGAAGTCGGGGATGATGGGGTGGTCGAGGATCTCGGTCATGCCACGGCCTTTCTAGACGCAGCCCTTGGGCTTGGGGAGCCCGGCGATATAGGACATCTTCTTGGCCGGCTTGCCGGGGAAGAGACGGAACAACTCCTTCATGTCGAAGCCGCCCACCACGGACGTGCGGCGCAGCGTCGCCGTCTCCTTGCGCTCCGGGTAGTCGCTGCGGAGGAAGCGCAGCACCTTCCAGTGCTCGTCGGTGAGTTCGTCGAGGCCGGCGTACCCGGCCAGGGTGCGGGCGAGGTCGTCGTCCCACTGTTCGTAGTCGGTGAGAAAGCCCTCGTCGTTGACGTCAATGACGCGGCCGCCGTCGATGCGTGTGCGTGGCACGGGAGTCTCCTTCAGTTCCGGGTGCCGAGGGGCAGCTTTTTGCGTGCCCATTGGGTGAGGGTGAGCCCGGAGGAGTCGCCTTCGAGGCGCTTGCCGAGCAGCAGCATGTCCGTGGTGAACGGCAGCGGGCGGCCCTTCAGGAGCAGCTGCCAGTAGACCCATCTGAACGCGAGCTTCGCCAGGTGGTTCGAGCGCGACTCGCCGAGCAGCCGCATCGGCCCGACCACCGGGAGGGGGAAGGTGCCCGTGTAGGGCTGCGTCTCGTAGTTGAAGTCCAGCAACATGCCCTTGCCGTGGCCGGTCTCGATGAAGCAGTTCGCGTGTCCGTCGAACGAGTGGGGGAGGGGCTCGCCCTTCAGGTAGTGCGGCCAGTTGTCCAAGAACACGTCGACCGAGAAATGCGCGACCGACCCGGCCTTCGATGTCGGCAGGGTGCCGCCGTCGCCCAGCACGAAGATGTCCGGATGGGCATCCGCCCGCATGGTCTGCTGGTCGCAGGGCACGAGGTTGAGCTCGTCCCCCAGTCCTGAACGCGAGATGTACTCCGGGCCGAGATTCAGGGGGATGGACACCAACAGGTCGTAGGGGATCCGCCGGTCGTCGTAGGAGACCAGTTCCTTCGCGTCGGTGTCGACGCGTTCGACGGCGAAGTCCGTCTCCAACGCGATGTCGCGCTCGGCGAACATCGACCCGAGCTCCCTGGAGGCGACCGGCTTGGTGAAAGCCCCGTCGAGCGGGGTCACGTAGACGATCTCCACCTTGTGTCGCGACTTCCGGTCCCGGAAGAAGCCGTCGGCCAGGAAGGTGAACTCCAGTGGCGCGACCGGGCACTTGATGGGCATGTCGGTGAGGTGGATGACGAGGCGGCCGCCCCTGAAGTCCCGCATGGCGTCGCGCAGGGCGATGGAGGCGGGCAGATCGTAGAAGTGGTGGACGTCAGGGCTGTCCGCCCCGGGCGTCAGGTCCGGTCTCGGCTGAACCCCCGTGGCGATGACGAGAGTGTCCCACGGCAGTTCGCGACCGTCGGCGAGCAGCACACTCTTGCTGTCGACAGCGATGCGGTCGATTTCGCCGAGGACGAGATCCACATCGCGCGGCAGGTACCGGCGGCGCGGCTCCACGATCTTGTCCGGGGTGTAGATGCCGAACGGCAGGAACAGGTAGCCGGGCTGGTAGTGGTGGTCGTTGTCGCGGTCGATCACCGTGATGGCGAGCTCCTCTGGCGGATGGACAGCGCGCAGCTTGTTGGCCACCATCGTGCCTGCGGTGCCCCCACCGAGGATGAGCAGTCTCTTCATTGAGACCTCCATGAGTAGGAATGCTCACGATTCTATACCCCGCCCCGTATGCCTGTGGGGAATCTCGTCAAGCCGGTCGATGCATCTCCAGCCTGCAAGGGCCTCGATGTGCGCACTTCAGCGAGAGGCGCTAAGCTATCCGAGTTGCCTCACGGCAGCGGCGGGCTGTAGCGCAGCTTGGTAGCGCACTTGACTGGGGGTCAAGGGGTCGCAGGTTCAAATCCTGTCAGCCCGACCGTGTGATGTCTCAGGACATCGGAATAGCCTGAACCCTCAGTGTGAGGGTTCAGGCTTCTTCTTTTTCGGGTCGCTGGGTTTGATAGTCCGTGTGGGGTCGAGGGTGGGCATTGGACGCGTCAATGTAGAGAACCTGTTGATCCGCACTTCGATGCCGTCGCGACCCTCGAAGGTGGGCTGTTCGGCGGCTGGCTGGTTCACGCGTGCCGGATCGGTGGATTGCCACACCATCCCGAGGTGGCCAGCCTCTTCGATAGCCTCGACCGTCGGCGTCGGCTCCGGGGCTTCCTCACCTTGTGAGAGCCGTGGCAGCGTCACGGCTGGCTAGCGTCGCGGACTTCAAGGATGCGAGTGATCGGTGCGCCGACGAGGGCGGGGCTGTTGTCCCGGTTGGCCCACACGCGGGTTCGGAGTAGGTCTAGGAACTGCTCGGCCTGAGTTGTGGTATCGAAGTCGAGGTCAATCAGGACGTAGCCGGGGTCGTCGACCGGTTGCCGGATGGTGTGGGAACGGACGCCGGATCGGTGGCGCATGTCGGCGAAGCCGTCGAAGGCGTTTCGCCAGGTGCCGAAGTCTGAGATCGGGTGCTCGATGTGGAGTGTGAACATGCCACCACAATGCGCCCTGCATGGTGGGTTTCCCATCCCAGATTCCTGGGTTCTTCGACGGCGGGCTATTAGGCTCGTGCCATGGCCAGGGGAGTGTCGGTAGAGCGGGTGCGCCGTGCGATCCTTCATCACTGCGGCCGCTCCGGTCTTGATGCGCGGTCCTTGCGCGTCGCCGTGATCGAGGAGCTGCGGCGTGCCATCGAGTTCGGTGGCTACGTGTGGGTGCTGACTGATCCCGACACCTGCGTGGGTGTCGACCCGCTCGCGGACGTTCCCGGGGTCACGGACCTGGCCAGGACGATTCGCCTCAAGTACGCCACACCGATCAACCGCTGGACCGCCCTCGCCCAAGTCGCCAGTCTGGGAGACCTGGCCTCAACCAGCCAGCTCTGGCGGGAGGTGCAGCAGCCCGCGGGGGTGGTGGACGTTGCCTCGGCCGTATTCAGGGACGCCCACGGTTGCTGGGCGTTCCTTGACCTGTGGCTCCCTGAGCGTCTCCGGCCTGGCCAGGATGCGTTGCTGAAATCGGTCGTCGCAGCGGTCACCACGGCGTTGCGCGCCGCCCAAGCGGACACCTTGCGCCGTACGCCGTCGGGTGCGGATGTTCCGCCGGGTCCCGCGACCCTGCTCATGGACGCGGACCTGAGGATCCAGGCCAGCACCTCGGGGATGGACGACCGGTTGCGACGCCTGCTGCCCCGCCCCGACGGTCTGCCGCCTGTCCCGGCCGCGGCCATGAACACGGCGGCCCAACTCCTCGCGATCGAGGACGGCGTCGACCGGCATGAGCCGCAGGCCCGAACCCACATCGGTGAGGGACAGTGGGTCGCCGTCCGTGCCGGACGGCTAATGCCCTCCGGCGTGATCAGCGTCTCAGTCGAACCTGTGACCACCCCCGAGAGGCTCGACCTCTGCGTTCGTGCGTTTGGGTTCACCCCCCGAGAGGCCGACGTCGTCCGAAGGGTGGCCCGGGGTTTCGACACGGCATCGATCGCCCATGAGTTGCACCTTGCGCCCTACACCGTCCAGGACCACCTGAAGTCCATCTTCACCAAGGCCGGCGTGGATACCCGTCGTGACCTCGTACCACTACTCACAGGATGACCGCCGAGGAAGGGGATCAGCCCGGTTGTTCGGTGGGGCCGTTGACGATTGGTAGGAACACGGGCGATCCGATTCGGGTGTCCAGTCCCTGCATGACGAATGGACGGTTTACGACCGGTTGTAGGGAATCGACGGGGCGGGGCTCGCTCCCGACTCGGCTTCGGTGAGCGCGGCGGCAAAGTGAACACTCGACAAATCAGGACGGTTTTTTGACACAGACCGCGGAGAGTCCGAGCTCATTGGGGCCTGAGTGAAAATGACGCCACACAGGAAAGCGCGCTCGTCGCACTTCCTTCGCCTCAGCCAGCTCGTCACCTCAGTGTGGTGTTGGCTCGTGTTGCACGAACCGCACGCCGGGACCACGTTGTCGAGCGGGTAGCGGCCGCCGCGTGAATGGATGCAGTCTCGCTGGAGGCGGCGGAGAACGTGCTGCGTGCGGGCCCGTCCAACGCTACTGCGACGTCATCGCCGTCGGATTGCTCGCGCGAGCCGCGAATCACGGGGTCTCGCGCAATGGCTGGTGGCGGCGGACCATTGAAGAAGCAGACCGCGAGTCAGCGATCACGTGGAAAAGAGGAGGCGCCGTGTCCCACGAGTCACAGGTGGCGGCGTTGGACGATGTTCTCGACGCGTTCAACCGGCACGATCTCGACGCCATCATGGGCTACTTCGCTGAGGACTGCGTCTTCGAGTCGCCCCGGGGAGAGGATCCCTGGGGGAGTCGGTTCGTCGGACGCGACGAGGTCCGGCGCGGCCTAGCAGCCCGCTTCCAAGGCATTCCTGACGTGCGGTACACCGGCGGCAGCCATTTCGTCGCCGAGCAGAGGGGCGCCTCCGAATGGACGATCACGGGCACAACCGTGTCGGGTGAACGCATTGAGGTGCGGGGTTGTGACCTGTGGACGTTCGACGACGAGGGGCTCATCGTCCGTAAGGACAGCTTCTGGAAGTTGCGGCAGCAGGCTTAGCTCCGTGGGGGAGCCATGTGTGAGGGGCAGTCAGGCCTCGGCACGAGCCGTCGCACGCACGTTCCTCCGCGCGAAGAGGGCCAGCAGACCGCCCACAGCCAGCATGGGGAGGCCGAATAGCCACGTCTCTCCCTCCACCTGCGTGGCGAGCAGCACGCAGCTCGCGATGCCCAGGACGGGCAGCACGCGCGGCACGCGGTAGTGCTTGTGCGCCACCGCGTCCTTGCGCAACACCAGGACGGCGGCGTTGACGGCGGTGAACACCACCAGCAACAACAACACCAGCGTCGAGGCCAGCACCTCGATGGAGCCGAGCAGCGCCAACACCACCGACAAGCCGGTGGTGACGACGATGGCCAGCCACGGGGTCTTCCGCCCGGGAAGCACCTTCGACAGGAACGACGGCAACAACCTGTCGCGGCTCATGCCGTATGCCAGCCGCGAGCCCATGATGCCGGTCAACAACGCGCCGTTCGCGACGGCGATCAGGGCGATCACCGAGAACAGCACCGGCGGAACCCCGCCCGCAGCGCGCACCACCTCCAGCAGAGGGCCGGTCGACGCGGCGAGCTCGTCGGTGGGCACGATCGCACTGGCGGCGACGCCGACGCCCACGTACACGAGGCCCGCCACCAGCAACGCACCGAACAGTGCGCGCGGGTAGGAGCGGGCGGGATCCTTGGTCTCCTCGGCGACGTTGACGGACGTCTCGAAACCCACGTACGAGTAGTACGCCAGCACCGTTCCTGCGAGAACAGCAGCGAGCGGGCCGTTCTCGGTGGTGCCGAGCTGAGTGAGTCTCGACGGGTCCGCATCACCGCGGGCGATGACCATGAATCCCAGGACAACCACCAGCACCAGGCCGCCCACCTCGATGATGGTGGCGAGGATATTCGCGAAGAGGGACTGCTTGATGCCGAATGCGTTCAGGGCGGCGAGCAGCGCGAGGAACACGATGACGGTCAAGGGCACAGGCAGGGTCAGGAACTCCCCGAGATAGTCTCCGGCGAAGCCCAGCGCCAGCGCACCGACCGAGACGATCCCCGCCGCGAGCATGCAGTAGCCGATGAGGAAGCCCGCGAACGGTCCGAAAGCACGGTTGGCGTAGTGGGACGATCCGCCCGCCCTTGGGTACTTGGTGGCCAGCTCGGCGTAGGATCCGGCGGTCAGCAACGCCATGACCAGCGCAACCAGGAGCGGCACCCAGACCGCACCGCCGGAAGCGGCCGCGATGACGCCGACGAGAACGTAGACCCCTGCTCCGAGGACGTCCCCGAGGATGAACGCGAACAGTGCGGGGGTGGTGACGGAGCGGTTGAGCGCCGTGTGCGTGACGTTCGACATCCCCAGAGGCTAGCGACGGAGGGGGCCAACGGCCCTGCGTCGATGCGGAGTTGGCACCTGCCGCCCCTTGCTTCGGAGGCCCACCCGAGTTCTAGAATGTGGAGTGCAGGGCAATGTCGCCCTCATACGGGAGTCCACCATGGAAAGACCCAGACCGTCGTCCGCGCCAGCGGAACCTGCGCTTGGAAAAGCCCTCCTGACAGGGGCGATTGAGAAGCGGACCCCACCCTCCGGGACAGCCCGCGTCGACCTGTCCTGGCGCCCCCTGTACAGCATCGGCGGTTACGCCGCACTGCTGTTCGTGGTGTTGGTGCTGGTCCCCGTCGTCCTCGTCTTCGTGGCGCCCCTGCCGCCCAGCCAGGGGCGGCCTCTTCTGGAGTACATCGCCGAGCACAAGGCCGTCTATCTGGTTGAGCTGGTCTCTTTCGTCGGGTTGGCGGTGCCTGCGCTCCTGGTGTTCGCCGCATTGGGCGTCGCGCTGTCGTCGGTCAACAAGACCCTGGCTCTGATCGGCGGCCTCCTCGGGATCGTGTCGGAGACCATCGCGTTGGCCTTGGGCAGCAGCCCGCAGTCCCTGCATGGGGGCATGGTCGTGCTGAGCGACGCCTACGCCGGTGCGGGTCAAGGCGACCAGGCCGCGCTGGTGGCGGCGGCAGAGGCCTTGATCGCCGCGACGAACGCCGTGTCCTGGGCGGGCATCCTGACCGCCGGCGCGATCCTGGTGTTGTCCGTCGTGATGTGGCATGGGCAGTGGGGCCGGGCCTTGTCCGTCGTCGGCATGGCGGCCGGGGCGATCGGTGTCCTCAGCGAGGCCCTGCGCCCCATGATCGGCTCCGCCTACCTCGTCTACGGCCTCCTGTTGCCGATCTGGTTCGCCTGGGTGGGCGTGAAGCTCTTCCGGATCGCCCGCCGCAGCGGCAGCCCGTCGACGTCGGGATGAACGCGCCAGAGCCAGAGCGCACGCACGCCCTCGAACAGCAGACGCTGTCCGGGGGCGCTGCAGAGAGGGATCAGAGGGTGGCGAGGAGGTCCGCGCAGGCCTGTTCGCAGCGACGGCACGACTCCGCGCAGACGCGGCAGTGCTCGTGCATCGAGGCGTGCTTCTCGCACTCGTCAGCGCAGGCCCGGCAGACCGCTTCACAGGCTTCGAGCAGGGCTCGGATCACTTCGGTGTTGCGGGCCGTCTGGCGGGACAGGACCGCCGCTGTCGTCGCGCAGATGTCGGCACAGTCCAGGTTCGTCCGGATGCACTGCCTGAGTTCGGCCACCATGTCCTCGGCCAGGCAGGCGTCAGCGCAGGCCGCGCACGTTTGACTGCACTCAAGACAGGCCCGGATGCACTCAACCAACTTCTCCCCGTCGACGCTCGCGAGTTCCTGGGGGTAGGTGTCGAGCATGGCTTCGATGGTCAACATGTCGTCCTCCTTCCGGCGCGCGCCGGGAGTCTCCGGCTGTGGACGCGCCGAGTTGCTCTGGCCCCCACGCTAACAGCGCAGATCGGTCAGGGCAGGCGATCCGCCGTGATCTAGTGGCCGGAGGCGTACTCGAACTCGACCTCCAACGACGGGTCATGGACGTGATGATCCGTTGACCGGATGGGCTGAAAGACAACGGCCATGGAGCGCCCGGCTCGCGGGCGCCCCATGGCCGCCGATCAGCGGTGGGTCAGCTCTTCCCGCTCTTCGCGCGGGCGTTTGCTTCAGCCTCAGCCAACTTGGTGAGGAGCTCGTCGGTGCGCGACTCCTCGTCGAGCGACTCGCTGAGGAGCGACGCGCCGTCGCTCAGCCCGAGCATCGAGGCCCAGCGACGGAGGGTGCCGTAGCGGGCGATCTCATAGTGCTCGACGGCCTGGGCCGACGAGATGAGGCCAGCATCGAGGGCCGGGCTCTCCTTGAAATCCTCCATGATTCCGTCGCCCTCGGCGATGAGACCGTCAATCGCCTCGCAGCGCTTGGACGTGGGCTGCCGGTCGATCATCTTGAAGACCTCTTCCAGCCGGGCGATCTGCTGCTCGGTCTCCTTCTGGTGGGTCAGGAAGGCCTCGGTCAACTTGTCCGAAACGGCGCTGTCGGCCAGCTTCGGCAGCGTCTTGGCGATGTGGCGCTCGGCGTAGTACATGTCGCGGAGCGTGTCGAAGAACAGGTTGTCCAGGGTCTTGTCGGCCATGATGGTCACCTTTCACTCAGGGGGGACTTCCCCCTCCCGACCGACGCTAACGGCTGCCACTCGGGAGCACCTCACCCCGACGGACCAGAACCGGAAGGCTTTTCGACGTCCACCCTCGAAGGTGTGGGTCAGGTGAATTTGTGGCTACGGGTGCATGATTCCTGCGCCGAGGACGACCGGGAATTGGGTGGAGGCTGATATTTTTGTGCTGCACACTCACAGGAGAGGTCGCCCCGAATGATCCACACCGTGCAAGCCCGTCACCGGCGCCACAGCGCGCACCCGGGGATAGCGGCCGGCCGAGAGGCGATACGACCGTGAGCGATGTGCGAGGCGTGCGCGCCGTGCATCCGAGGCCCCGAGGGATTCCCGTCCCTGGGGCCTCTTTTCATTCCACCTGCAATCCACATGAAAGGAACCGTGTCGCATGGGACTTCGTCTGAGGCATCAGCCGCACCGCTACATCGCCGCCTGCCAGCTCGATGAACACTTCCGCACGGCCTTCGTCGTGGGGCTCGACTACGACGTCAAGGGGGAGGTGGAATGGACCTCGGCCGTGATCGGCATCCTGGAGGGCACCTACTCTCCCTTCAAGGTGCATCCCACCAAACGCGTCCGTTCCGCAGGCGGGACCGTCGACATGTCCTGGCCCATCATCGTGCGGCTCAATTACTGGATCGACATTCCGTGGCGCAAGAGGCCTGAACTGCACCAGCGCGCCACCCGGCTGGAGATCCTGCGCCGCGACGGGTGGACGTGCGCATACTGCGGCGGGCATGCGCTCACCGTCGATCACGTGCACCCTGCGTCCCGCGGCGGCGGATGGACGTGGGGCAACCTGGTGGCGGCGTGCTCGCTCTGCAACGGTCGGAAGGGCAACCGGACTCCGGACGAGGCGCAGATGAAGCTGCTGTGGGACCCGAGTTCCTCCACCCTGGAGTACTCAGGCGTCCAGGCCGAGGTCTGGCGGATCCTCGAGTCCGAGAGCTACTGAGCCTCCGCGACTGCCCGCTCGAGCTGCGCGAAGGTGGCCTCGTCGAAGGCCACCAACCGAACCTCTCCGACGGCGGTGTCAGCCCCGTTGACGGACTCGACGGCGGCCGCGATCGCATCACCCTTGGGCCAGCCGTAGATGCCCGCGCTGATCAACGGAAAGGCGACACTCCGGGCGCCCAGTTCATCGGCCACCTCCAGCGAGCGCCGGTAACAGGAGACCAACAACCCCCGGTCGCGCTCGCCCGCGGCGTAGTTGGGACCGACGGTGTGGATCACCCAGTGGGCCGGCATGTCGCCGGCGGTGGTCCAGCCGGCGTCGCCCGTGGCCAGGCCGTGCGGAAACCGTGTGATGCATTCCTCGAGGACCGCCGGGCCCCCCGCGCGGTGAATCGCACCGTCGACCCCGCCACCGCCCCGCATACGGTTGTTGGCGGCATTGACCACCGCGTCGACGTCCTGTTGCGTGATATCTCCCCGGATGACCTTCACCTTGACCATGTCGACCATGGTGCCAGCACCTTAGGCTGGAGCTAGCAGGTCACCGAACCCGACGGAGCTCTCCATGGACATCATTCTCATTCCCGGACTCTGGCTGGACGGCTCCTCTTGGGAGCGCGTCACCCCCGCCCTGCTGAAGGCCGGTCACCGCGTGACCGCCATCACACCGCCAGGCCACGATGGCGCGGACCCCCGCCACGTCACCTACGCCGACCTCGTCGCGGCCATCGTCACGGAGATCGACAGCGCCAGCGGTCCCGCCATGCTCGTAGGTCACTCAGCCGCGTGCGCCGCCGCTTGGGCCGCAGCTGATCGCCGGCCTGACCGCACGGCCAGTGTGCTGTTGCTGGGAGGTTTCCCCATCCCGGACGGCATGATGCTGTTGGACGGCTTCGAGACCAACGACGACGGCGTCCTGCCCTTCCCCGGCTGGCAACCATTCGACGGCCCGGACATCGCAGACCTCAGCGAGGGGGACCGGGCCTGGCTCGAGGGCCACATGTCTCCAGCCCCTGCCGATTACGCCCTCGGCACGCAGTCGCTGGGCAACCCGAAGCGCTACGACGTGCCGGTCGTCATGGTGTGCCCCGAGTTCTCGGAGGCCGATGTGCGCAACTGGATCTCGCAGGGTTTCGCGCCCGTGTCGGAGTTGCCCAAGGTCCGGCACCTTTCGTACGTGGAGCTGGATTCCGGCCACTGGCCGCAGGCGAGCCAGCCGGAGAAGCTCGCCGACGTGATCCTCACCGAGGCCTCCGGGGGACGTTAGAACGACGCAGAACCCCCGGCCGCGAGAGGATCGCGGCCGGGGGCTCTGGTCGTTCAGGGGGTCACCGCAGCGACGGCGAACCCAGCATGACGATGTTATTGAACACCCATTCGTTGCTCTGGCTGAAGGCGTACCCGCCAGTGCTCCTCGGGGTGGCCTTATAGACCGTCACGCAGGTGTACGAACGGCACCCGTTGCGGCCGGTGGCGGCGGTGTCGCACTCGGTCATCCACTTGCGGCCGTCGGACGCGGCGGTCCACTCGGTGGTGTGACCGAGTAGAACAGACAGCCTCGGGTGGCGTCCGTGATGGCGATGCTTTCGGCCGGATAAACCTGTTCTGCTCACCCATCGTCACGGCACCGGCTGTCCATCTGCAAGGAGCCGGCCAATCTGAGCGGATATGACAACAGAGAGTGCTCATTTGGCGCCGGGGCCCGTGGCGGCCCAGCGTGACGGCCGATCCGCGCGCCGCCGACGAGCGATGCGCTCCGGACAACCTGCTGTCCGCTGACCGCGAACTGGGATGCCCTCGCCGCCGAAGGAGTGGGGCAGTAAGTTCGCGCTCACACCCTCGACTGAAGGAACACCCATGAGCTACCGCCCGGAAACCTTGGCCGTTCATGCCGGCCAGGAAACGCCTGATCCCACCACCAACTCCCGCGCCGTCCCGATCTACCAGACCACCAGCTTCGTCTTCGACGACGCCGAGCATGCCGCAGACCTGTTCGCCCTCCGCAAGCCGGGCAACATCTACTCGCGGCTCATGAACCCCACCAGCGACGTACTCGAGCAGCGACTCACGGCCCTCGAGGGTGGCGTCGGCTCACTCGTCACAGCATCCGGTGCCTCGGCAGTGACGTACGCGGTGCTCAACCTGACCTACTCGGGCGACAACATCGTCGCCCTCTCCACGCTCTACGGCGGCACCTTCGCCCTCTTCGCGCACACGCTGGCCCAGTTCGGCATCGAGGCGCGCTTCGTGGACCCGAGCAAGCCGGAGGAACTGGCCCAGCACGTCGACGAGAAGACCAAGCTGGTCTTCGGCGAAACCGTGGGCAACCCCGCCCTCAACGTCATCGACCTCGACGCCTGGTCGGCCGCCGCCCACGAGCTCGGCCTGCCGTTCATCGTCGACAACACCGTCCCGACGCCGCACCTGACCCGCGTGTTCGACCATGGCGTCGACGTGGCCGTGCATTCCCTCACCAAGTACCTCGGAGGCCACGGCACCTCGCTGGGCGGGGTCCTCATCGACTCCGGGAACTTCGACTGGAACGCGCACGCGGAGCGTTTTCCGGGGCTCACCGGCCCGGACGCCGCCTACCACGGGGTGGTCTGGACGGAGGCCGTGGGCAACCTCGCCTACATCATCCGGGCGCGCACCGTTCTCATGCGCAACACCGGCGCCACCATCTCGCCGTTCAACTCGTTCCTCGTCCTGCAGGGAGTCGAGACGCTCCACCTGCGGATGGAACGCCACAGCGAGAACGCGCTCAAGGTGGCGCGCTTCCTGGAGCAGCACCCCCAGGTGGATTGGGTGAACTACCCGGGTCTGGAGTCGAGCCCCACCCACGAGGTGGCGCTGCGCATCCTCAAGGGCGGTTTCGGCGGCCTGGTCTCCTTCGGCATCTCCGGCGGGCGGGCGGCAGGGCAGCAGTTCGTCGAATCACTTGAGTTGTTCAGTCACCTGGCCAACATCGGCGACGCCAAGTCGCTCGTGATCCACAACGCCTCCACCACCCACTCGCAGTTGAGCGACGAGGAACTGGCCGCGGCCGGGGTGCCGGCTGAGATGGTGCGGCTCTCGGTGGGGATCGAGCACATCGACGACATCATCGCCGACCTCACGCAGGCGCTGGACCAGATCTAGACGCCTTCGTTGCCCACCTGTTCGCGCGGTGCGTTCTCCTGGTGGACACGCGTCTCCTCGACGCTGTCCTCCGGGATCGCACCGTCGGCGGAATGGGCGTGTTCCTCGTCCATCTCCTCGACCTCGTCGGCCTGGGGGTCGACCAGGGGCACAGACTCCGAAGCGGGGTCAGGGCGGCGATCTTCAGACATCGGTCCTCCTCAACTGGGTGGTCTTCGTCAGGCTAGCGGCTCCCCGTGTCGCCGGGAAGGGTCGACCACCAGGCAGTGACCACACCTCGCAGTGGGTCGCCGGTTCCTGTAAGAATGGGCCGGTGACTTCCCCTGGCAGCGTCGGACTGGTCGAGACCCACTCGGCCCGCCTCTTCGACGACGGCTTCGCCACCCGCAGCGGCACCACGTTGCCCTTCGTGGATGTCGCCTACGAGACCTACGGCAGGCTGAACGCCCAGCGCAGCAACGCCATCTACATCTGCCACGCGTTGACGGGCGATGCCCATGCCGCCGGCTTCCACGAGGGCGACAGCAGGCCGGGCTGGTGGGACAACCTCATCGGCTCAGGCAGGGCGATCGACACGGACCAGTGGTTCGTGGTGTGCTCCAACATGCTCGGCGGCTGCCAGGGCACCACCGGACCCGCGTCGATCAACCCGGCCACCGGCGAACCGTACGGGTTGGACTTCCCGCTGCTCGACATGGGTGACTTCGTGGAGGTGCACCGGGGGCTCGCCCGTCATCTGGGCATCGCGAAGTTCGCGGCCGTCGTCGGCGGCTCCCTCGGCGGCATGCAGGTGTTGCAGTGGGCCCTCGACCACCCCGAGGACCTCTCACGGGCCATGATCTTCGCCGCATCCTCGCGGCTCACCGCGCAGAACATCGCCTTCTCCGCAGTGGGACGGCAGGCGATCATGCGCGATCCGCACTTCCACGACGGCGCGTTCCTCTCGCGGGGCAGCGCGCCGGACATCGGCCTGTCCGTGGCGCGCATGCTGGCACACATCACCTACCTCTCGGAGGAGGCGTTCCAGGAGAAGTTCGGGCGCAACGCCCAACGCGGTGAACTGTCGCCGAACTTCGGCATCGACTTCGCCGTCGAGAGCTACCTGGAGTACCAGGGCGAGCGGTTCCTCAGCCGCTTCGATGCGCTGAGCTACCTGTATCTCACGCGGGTGATGGACTACTTCGACGCCTTCGCGGACCCTTCGGCCCTCGACCGGCTGGTTGCGGATCCCGTGAAGTTCCTGTTGATCAGCTTCACCAGCGACTGGCGGTTCTCGACCGCCCACACCCGTCGCATCGTGAGGCATCTCGAGGGTGCGCGGATCCCCACCTCGTTCCGGGAGATCGAATCCACCTGGGGCCACGACTCGTTCCTGCTCGAACTGCCCGACTACCACGCGACGGTGCGGGCGTTCCTGGACAGGGCAGCAGAGGAGACCTCGTGACCTCCAGCCTCTTCAGGCCTGACCTGGCCATCATCACGTCCCTGATCCCGGAGGGGAGCCGGGTGTTGGACCTCGGCTGCGGCAACGGCGATCTGCTGGCCATGCTGCACGCCAAGGGTTGCACCGGCACCGGCGTCGATGTCGCCCCGGACCGGGTGCTCAACTGCCTGCGCCGCGGCGTCGACGTGATCGAACTGGACCTGGACACCCAACTGGGGGAGTTCGCCTCAGACTCCTACGACTTCGTGGTGCTGTCGCGCACCCTCCAGACGGTGCACAGGCCCCGCGCCGTCCTCACCGAGATGGGCCGCATCGCGCTGCATTCGATCGTCACCATGCCCAACTTCGCGCACTGGCGCAACAGGCTCCGGCTCATGCGGGGCCGGATGCCGATGTCGAAGGACCTGCCCTTCAAGTGGTACGACACACCCAACGTGCACCACACGTCGCTGACGGATCTCGAACCGCTCTTCAGCAAGCTGGGCATGGTGATCGACCGTCGGATCCCGCTCGACGCCGAGGGCCACCCCCACAAGCTGGGGAACCTGGCGGCGAACTGGGCGGCCAGTTCCTCGCTCTACCTGTTGCACGCCCGCCGTTAGCCCTGGGGCGACAACACCTTCAGCAGGCGCTCCATCGAGCCGCCGAGGGCCAGTTCCTCGCTCAGTTCAGCTGCCCGCTCGGCGTTGAGGGCACCTCTCTGGAGAGCCGGCAACTCGAGCGTGTCAACGCAGGTGACCACCTCACGGGCCTTCACCAGGTACTCGACGTCGGCCAGGAGCTTGGACCGCATGGACGGCGACATCCCCGACCCCGGCTCGACGGCTGCTTCCACCATGGCCTCCAGGCTGGGATAAGCGTTGACCAGGGAGGCCGCGCTCTTGTCGCCGATGCCCTTGACCCCGGGAAGGCCGTCGGAGGGATCGCCCCGCAACACCGCAAAGTCGACATAACGGTCGGCGGAGAGCCCATACTTCTGGGCGAGCACCTCCGGCGTCACCAGTTCGTGCTTGGCCACGCCGCGTGCCACGTAGACGACGGAGGTCTGCGGGTCGACGAGCTGGAACAGGTCGCGGTCGCCGGTCACCACCAGCGTGGTGCCCTGGTGCCGGCGGGCGAGCGTGGCCAGCACGTCGTCGGCCTCATGGTCCTCCGCGCCGATGATGGGAATCCCGGTGGCCTCCAGTGCCGCCCGGATCAGGGGCACTTGGATGGTGAGGTCGTCGTCGACCTGTTCGATCTCCGCGCCCGCCACCTCGACGACGCGGTGGGCCTTGTACGAGGGGATGAGCTCCACCCGCCAGTCGGGCCGCCAGTTGATGTCCCAGGCGCAGGCGATCTCGTCGGGGGAGTACTGCTGCATCAGGCGGGAGATGAAGTCGAGCGTGCCCCGTACGGCATTGACGGGGCGCCCGTCCGGCGCGCGGAACGTAGCCGGGACGCCGAAGAACGCCCGGAAGTACAGATATGAGGTGTCGAAGATCATCAGGGTGCTCACCCGGCCATGGTGGCACACCGGGGGAGTGGGTGACTGGGGGTAGGCTTCCCGCGTGATCTCCCGACCCGCCCTGCCCGTCGGCGTCTCAGCATTGCTGGCCGTCTGCATCGGCCTGCTGATCGGTGCCGGTCAGGCGCCCATGGGTGTGTGGCCAGCCACGATCGCCGGCCTGGCGCTGTTCACCTGGTTCATGGCCGCGCGCCGCCCGGGGACGGCCTTCGGCTACGGCTACCTGATCGGTCTGGCCATGAACGTCCTCACGGTCTCGTGGGTCTCGGTGCTGGGCATCTGGGTGGGTGTGGCCCTCGTCGCCTTCCTGTCGCTGTGGTGGGCGCTGCTCGCACTGGTGGTGTCGCGGCTGGTGCGGCTTCGGTTCTGGCCGCTGCTGGTGCCCGCCGCCTGGGTGGCCATGGAGTTCGTGTCAGGCAAGATCCCGTTCGGCGGCTTCTCGTGGACCAGGCTGGGGTTCACCGTCGTGGACCAGCCGATGTCCGGGTGGCTGGGTTTCGTCGGCGTCACGGGGGTGTCCTATCTGGTCGCCCTGGTGGCCAACTCGCTCCTCTTCGCGGCTTTGGACCGCACGCGCCGGGTCAGGGTGCTGGCAGGCGCCCTGGCCATCTTCGTCGTCGGCGGCCTGCTCAACCTGACCCCGCACGCTGATCCCGAGACCACTGTCACGATCGCCGTCGTGCAGCCCAACGTGAACCGGCAGGAACACGGCACGGGGTCGTACGCGCGCTCGGTCACCAACAACGCGCTGAGCGAAACCGTGTTCGCGCTGGCTGAGGCCCGCACCGGCGACTGGCCCACGCTGGACTTCGTGCTGTGGCCGGAGAACGCCACGGACGTCGACCCCATCCTGGATCCGGAGACCCGCCGCATGGTGGAGGTGGCAGCGCTGTTGGCGGAGGTGCCGATCTTCGTGGGCGCCGTGATGAACGGCCCCGAGCCGGACACCCGCCAGACGTCCAGCCTCTGGTGGGACCCGTTGGACGGGCCCGGAGACATCTACCACAAGCGCGACCTCGTGCCCTTCGGCGAATGGATCCCGTTCCGCGACGTGCTGCTGCCCAGGTTGCCCATCCTGCGTCAGATCGGCCGCCAGTCGGTCCCGGGCGAGGGGCCTGGGGTCGTCGACGCCCCCATCGCGGAGAACCCGCACCTCCAGGTGGGCACCATCATCTGCTTCGAACTCGCCTATGACGACACCAGCTACGACGCGGTGCGCGGCGGGGGCGAGATCATCGTCTCCCAGTCGAACACCAACACCTACGGTGGCACCTTCCAGCCCGCCCAGCAGTTGGTCATCAACCGGGTGCGGGCCATGGAGACCGGCCGCGAGGTGGTCGTCTCCACGCTCAACTCGCTCACTGGGCTCGTCGACACGCGGGGTCGGGTGCACGACTTCACCTCGGAGTTCGAGGCGGCCAACCGCATCGTGTCCGTCCCGCTGCGCTACAGCATCAGCCTGCCGGTCAGGATGGGCTCCGCGCCGGCTTGGGCCGCGCTCATCGTCACGCTGGCGGCTTTGGCCTATGCCTACCGTCGCCGTGGACCGGAGGCCGGTAGCATTGCCGGGAACAACTCACCCCAAGGACAGCCACATGACCAGCACTGACGCGCTCGACCGGGTGCTCGTGATCATCCCGACGTACAACGAGTCGCAGAACATCGAGAGCATCACGAACCGGCTGCGCAAGGCCGTGCCGCACGCCCACATCCTCATCGCGGACGACAACTCGCCGGACGGCACCGGTGAGATCGCCGACAGGCTGGCAGGCGGGGACGAGAACGTCCACGTGATGCACCGCACCGGCAAGCAGGGTCTGGGGGCCGCCTATCTCGCCGGCTTCGAGTGGGGGCTGGAGCGCGGCTACGGCGTCCTCGTGTCCCATGACGCCGACGGCTCACACCAGCCCGAAGAACTGCCGCGCCTCCTGCAGGCCATCAATGACGGTGCGGACATGGTGAAGGGCTCGCGCTGGGTGCGCGGTGGCTCGATCGTCAACTGGCCGGCGTCGCGCGTGCTCATCTCCAAGGGCGGTTCGCTCTGGACCAGGCTGATGCTCGGCATCCCGGTCAAGGACGCCACGGGTGGCTTCAACGCCTACCGCGCCACCACGTTGCGCGGCATGAACCTCAACGAAGTGGCGTCGGCTGGCTACTGCTTCCAGATCGACCTGGTGTGGCGGGCCATCAAGCATGGTTTCAAGGTGGTCGAGGTTCCCATCGAGTTCGTGGAGCGCGAATTCGGCGACTCCAAGATGAACCGCAGCATCGTCGTCGAAGCACTCATCCGCACCACCCTCTGGGGCATCGATCACCGGCTGGGCCAGCTCGGCCGCGCCGCGTCGGGCCTGCTCGGGCGCGGACGCAACAAGGACCGCTAAATGGCTGGCCGACGCGGCGCTGTGGCGCTCAGCGTCACCGCCATCGCGCTTCTGCTCCTCGTGGTGGCAGAAGTTGCTGCCATCATCTGGGTCGCCGGCGAGATCGGCTGGTGGACGCTCGTCCTCATGGTGGGCACCACGTTCCTGGGTTTCTACCTGATGCAGCGGGAGTGGCGGAAGGCCTGGACGGCACTGTCCGAGGCCATTCGCTCCGGCCAGTTGCCCACCGGGCGGATGGCCGACGCCAGCCTGGTGCTGGCGGGTGGCATTCTCCTGACCGTGCCCGGGCTTCTCACGGACGTTCTCGGTCTGTTGCTCCTGTTGCCCTTCACCCGGCCGTTCGTCAGATCAGCCATCACATGGTGGGCGGCACGCGTCCTGAAGCCGACGTCGATCGTGGCGCCCACCGTCATCAAGGGTGAGGCCACCGCGGGGGGCCCCGCCACCGAAACCCTCATTCCCGGCATCACGAGGAAAAACGACGAGGCCGCCGGCGGAAACGTGATCCGCGGCGACCTCGACGATGAAGAGTCGGTCTAGTTCTAGTAGAGCCTGTCAGACTCGCGCAGCTTGGCCAGCTGCTCCTCGAGGATGTCTTCCAGCTCAGGGATCGAGCGACGTTCCCGCAGCATGTCCCAGTGGGTACGCACGGGCTTCTCGACCTTCTCTTCGCCCACGACGCCGTCGGAGCGTACGGCCATGAGGCCACACTGCTTGCACTCCCATTCGGTGGGGAGTTCGGCCTCTGCGGCGAAGGTCACTTCGAAGTGGTGTCCCTTTGGACAGTCGAATCCAAGGTTCTGACGTTCTGCGAACTCGATGCCCTGCTCGTCTTCAAAAGTCTTCGAGCCGAGACCGACGCCACGCAATGCACGATCAGCCATCTTCTTCCCTCCCTCGTCTGCCAATGTCAACGAACCGGGAACCGGAAAGGTTCCCTATTGAGTAGACCACATCCCCCGTGCACGGAGGACGTCTTTGAGCAAGTCCGGCCGGTCTGTGACGAGGCCGTCGACGCCCCAGTCGATCAGCCGATGCATGGTGGTGGGGTCGTCCACGGTCCACACGTGGATCTTCCGGCCGGCGGCGTGGATGCGCTCGATGTTCTTGGGGGTGACGATGTCCACGGTCACCGGGCCGATCGGATGCTGCAGTGGCACCTGATACACGTCGCCGCCGGGCGAGATGGCCCCCATGGTGAGCGCCGCCACCCCTGTCGGTGACACCGCCGTGGGCACCTGGGGGAGGAGGCTCCGGAAACGCCGGATGCGGGTACGGGCGAATGACCCGACGCACACCCGTCGCTCCGCGTTGTGTTTGACGATGGCCTGCACCAACGGGTCCACGGCGGTGACGGACTTGATGTCGATGTTGAAGTTGATGTCGGGGAACGTCTCGAAGAGTTCATCGAGCGTCGGGATGGGCTCGCGGTCGCCGACACGCAGCTCGCTCAGTTCCGCCAGCGTGAGGTCGCGCAGCGAACCGGCGACATCTGTGACGCGGCCGAGGCTCACGTCGTGGAAGGCCACGAGGTGCCCGTCGCTCGTGGTGTGCACGTCGGTTTCGAGGTAGCGGAAACCCAGCGCCACGGCGTTGGCGAAGGCCCGTGTGGTGTTCTCGATCCCGTGATTGGCGGTCATGAACGACCCGCCTCGATGAGCCATCGCCACGAACTCGGGGGAAAGGTAGTCGGGATACACCGCCGCCATAATCGATCATCGTATGGGGTGACCACATGTTTCGCCACCGGCTGAGGGGATTGACCGCCAGTCGTGCCCAAATGGTTACGGAGGCCCCGGGATGTCAAAATGGGCCAATGACCACAGTCCTGTCCATCCAGTCAGCCGTCGCCTACGGCCACGCAGGGAACTCATCGGCGGTTTTCCCGCTCCAGCGCCTGGGTGTCGACGTGTGGCCGGTGCACACAGTGAACTTCTCCAACCACACCGGCTACGGCAGTTGGAGGGGTCCGCTGATCCCGGCGGACGACGTGTGGGAGGTCGTCCAGGGCATCAACGACAGGGGAGTCCTGGGAAGGGTCGACGCCCTGCTGTGCGGGTACATGGGTGCGCCCGAGGTCGGCAAGGTGATCCTGGATGCCGGTGCCCTCATCAAGGAGCAGAACCCCAAGGCGCTCTTCTGCGCTGATCCGGTGATGGGCGACGTCGGTCGCGGCTTCTACGCCCGCCCGGGCATCCCGGAGTTCTGGCGCGATCACGTCGTCGGGGCCGTTGACATCATGACGCCGAACCTGTTCGAGTTGGAGTTCCTGACCGGGAGGCAGACCACGTCGATGGCCGGCGTCATCGAGGCCGCGCAGGAACTGCGGGCGAGAGGGCCGCGGGTGGTGGTGGTCACCTCTGTGGTCGGGGCTGACGCCTCGGCCGACGTCATGCGGATGGTGGCCGTCGACGATTCGGGCGCCTGGGAAGTCACCACCCCGGTCATCGACCGCACCTTCACCGGCTCCGGGGACCTCACCACCGCCGTGTTCTTGGCGAAGTGGCTGAAGACGCAGGATTCGGGCGATGCGCTGGGCCAGACAGCCTCCGTCGTCTACTCGGTGCTGGAGGCGACGGCGGCGGCAGACCACGAGGAACTGCGCCTCGTGGCCGCACAGAACGACCTGGTGGACCCACGGTTCGTCTTCATGGCCACGCGCCTCTGAACCCCCTCAGGCCTGGGCCGGCTCGCCCCAGAAGGTGTTGATGCTGGCACCCAGCTTGTTGAGGCGTTGGGGAAGGTCCTCGTAGCCGCGGTTGATGACGTAGACGTCCATCAGGGTGGTGGTGCCGCGGGCCGCGAGCGCCGCGAGCAGGAGGCACACGGCGGGGCGCAGCGCCGGAGGCGATTCGATCCGACGGCCGCGCCACCGCGTCGGGCCGATGATCAGCAGGCGGTGGGCGTCCATCAACTGGATGTTCGCGCCGAACTCGGAGAGCTTCTTCAGGTGGATCGCCCGGTTGTCGTAGACCCAGTCATAGATGACGCTCTGGCCGGAGGCCGTGGCGCAGATGACCGCGAAGAACGGCAGGTTGTCGATGTTGAGGCCGGGAAACGGCATGGGGTGGATCTTGTCCAGCGGCGCCGTCAGGTCTGACGGGATGACCGTGACGTCGACGAGGCGGGTTTGACCGTTGCGGCTGCGGTACTCGGCAGAGCGCTGGAGAACCTGGCCCATCTCGTCCAGAACGGCGAACTCCACCTCGAGGAACTCGATGGGGCAGCGGCGCACGGTGATCTCGGAGCGGGTCACGATGCCGGCGGTGAGCAGGCTCATCGCCTCGATGGGGTCTTCGGAGATGTCGTACTCGACGTCGGCCTCGATGCGGTCCACGCCCGTGATGGTCAGCGTGGTGGTGCCGATGCCGTCGATGCGCACGCCGAGCATCTGCAGGTAGAAGCAGAGGTCCTGCACCATGTAATTGCCGGAGGCGTTGCGCAGCGTGGTGACGCCCGGGGTCCGGGCGGCCGCCATGATGGCGTTCTCCGTCACGGTGTCGCCGCGCTCGATCAGCGTGATGCTGCGGTGCTCCTCTGTGCTGTCGCCGATGGTGGCGTGGTAATGACCTTCCGTCGCCTCGACCGTGAGCCCCATCCGGCCGAGCGCCGACATGTGGGGGTGCACGGTGCGCGCGCCGAGGTCGCAGCCTCCGGAGAAGGGGAGGCGGAACTCATCGAACTCGTGCATCAGCGGCCCGAGCAGCATGAGGATGGAGCGGGTGCGGCGGGCGGCGCGGGAATCGATGGTTTCAGGGGTGAGCTGGGTGGGGCGCTTGATCTCGAGGTCGTTGTCGCCGATCCAGGTCAGCTCGACGCCGATCGAGGTCAGTACCTCGGAGATCCTGTCCACCTCCTCGATGCGCGCGATGCCCCGCAGCACGGTGCGTCCGTGGTTGAGGAGGCTGGCGCAGAGGATGGCCATGGCTGCGTTCTTGGAGGTGCGCACGTCGATCTCGCCGGACAGCTTGTTGCCGCCCTCGATCTCGAAGTTGACCGTACCTTCGGTCACCGTCTGGATCAGTGGCATCTCCAGGGCTTCCGCGAGGCGTCCGATCATGCTCAGCGAGAGGTTCTGCTGCCCGTTCTCGATGCGGTGTACGGCGCTCTGGACGGTGCCCAGTTCGTCGGCCAGCTTCTGCTGGGACCAGCCCCGCGACGATCTGGCGTCGCGGATCATCCGGCCGATGGACTCACTAGTGGCTGCACTCATCAAAACAGGTTATCTCATCGATGAGATAATCGGGGTATCGCGAGGATGGTTTGGTGTCACGGGGAGATCAAAGAGCACTAGAGTGGCAGTCATGAGCTCTGAATTCGACGTCGTTGTCCTCGGCGCTGGACCAGGTGGCTATGTCGCCGCCATCCGCGCCGCCCAGCTCGGCCTGAAGGTCGGCATCATCGAGAAGCGTTACTGGGGCGGGGTCTGCCTCAACGTCGGATGCATCCCGACGAAGTCGCTGCTGCGCAACGCTGAGCTGGCGCACATCTTCCACCATGAGGCCGATGTCTACGGCATCGAGGGCGAGGTCACGTTCAACTACGGCAAGGCCTTCTCGCGCAGCCGCGCGGTGTCGGAGCGGATGACCAAGGGCATCCACTTCCTGATGAAGAAGAACAAGATCACCGAGATCGACGGTTGGGGCACTTTCACGGACGCCAACACAATCGAGGTCGAGAAGGATGGCGGGGAGAAGCAGACCGTCACCTTCAAGAACTGCATCATCGCCGCCGGCGCCGTCACCCGCATGCTGCCCGGCACCCAGCGCTCCGCGAACGTCGTGACCTACGAGGAGCAGATCCTCGCAGACTCGCTGCCCGGCTCGATCATCGTCGGCGGCTCCGGCGCCATCGGCACGGAGTTCGCCTACGTGCTGAGCCAGTACGGCGTCGACGTCACCATCGTCGAATACCTGGATCGCATGGTCCCCACAGAGGACGCGGAGATCTCCACGGAACTGGCCAAGGCCTACAAGAAGCTCGGGATCAAGGTGCTGACCTCCACCAAGGTCGAGGCCATCGAGGACACCGGCTCCGGCGTGCGCGTCACGGTCAGCCCCGCCAAGGGTGGCGACCAGCAGGTGCTGGAGGCAGACCGCTTCCTCTCCGCGATCGGGTTCGCCCCCCGCACAGAGGGCTACGGCCTCGAGAAGACCGGCGTCGAGCTCACCGAGCGCGGCGCCATCGCCATCGACGACTTCATGACCACCAACGTGCCGCACATCTACGCCATCGGGGACTGCACCGCCAAGATGATGCTCGCCCACGCCGCGGAAGCCCAGGGCATCGTCGCCGCCGAGCAGATCGCCGGTGAGCACCCACACCCGATCAACTACGAGATGATCCCGCGCGCCACCTACTGTCAGCCGCAGATCGCCTCCTTCGGCTACTCGGAGCAGCAGGCGAAGGACAAGGGCTATGACGTCAAGGTTGCGAAGTTCCCCTTCGCCGCCAACGGCAAGGCCTGGGGCCTGGGCGACGCCACCGGCTTCGTCAAGATCGTCGCGGACGCCACCTATGGAGAGATCCTCGGCGCCCACATGATCGGCCCCGATGTCACGGAACTCCTCCCCGAGCTCACCCTGGCCCAGGCGTACGACCTCACTGCTGAGGAGATCGCCCACAACATCCACGCGCACCCCACGCTGTCGGAGGCCATGAAGGAAGCGGCCCACGGCATCGCGGGTCAGATGATCAACTTCTGAGAGCGCTCAGGCTGCAGCGAAACCCCACGCCACCCCGTGCCGTGGGGTTTCGCCTTTCTCCGGCTGGGCCGGGCTAGGCTCAAGGCATCATAAGGGAGGGCCGGGAGATGACTGGATCGCCGGGATTTCGCGTCGACGGTGAGGTGGCCGTCGTCACCGGGTCGTCGAAGGGGATCGGCCAAGCGGTCGCCGTCGCTCTGGCGGAGGCCGGTGCCCGAGTCGCTGTGACGGCGCGTCAGGAGGACTCCCTTGCGGAGACGGTCGCGTTGATCGAGGCCGCTGGGGGAGTGGCGCTGGCGGTGGCCTGGGATGTCCGTGATCCGGATCGAGCAGCCCAGGCAGTCGCGGAGATCGAGGCGAAACTCGGGCCGCTCACGCTCGCGGTCAACAACGCCGGCATCGCAGGGCCCACACCGGCCTTGGACATCACGCCCGAGTTCTGGCGCTCTGTCCAAGGGACCAACCTGGACGGCCTGTTCTGGTGTTGTCAGGCAGAAGGCCGGGCGATGATCGCCAACGGGCGCGGCGCGATCGTCAACATCGCCTCGATCTCCGCCACCATAGCGAATCGGGACCACGATCAGGCCGCGTACAACACGGCGAAGGCCGGGGTGGTGCACCTGTCGAAGTCGTTGGCCGTCGAGTGGGTGCGCAAGGGGATCAGGGTCAACGTGGTCAGCCCCGGCTACACCGCCACACCGATGAACTCTCCGGAGCGCGTAGGCGACCTCCTGCCAATATGGCGTGACTCCACCCCCATGGGACGACTGGCCGAACCCCGCGAGATCGCCCTGCCCGTCTTGTTCCTGCTCAGCCCTGCCGCAAGCTACATCACTGGTGCAGATCTGTTGGTCGACGGCGGCTACTGCTGCTGGTGACCGTGGATCAGACGGTGAACAGGGGATCGCCGACAGCCACGTCGGCCCCGACCGCCGCGCCCGTCACAGAATCCGGTGCGTGGTCCATGACGGCGACGACCACCGTCGTGGAGACTCCTGGCTGATCGATGTCATCCGGGTTCCAGGCGACAATGGGCGTGCCCGCGCTGACGGAGTCGCCCCTGGATGCGAGGACCTCGAAGCCGTCGCCGTGGAGTTGCACGGTGTTGATCCCGATGTGCACGAGGATGCCGACGCTGTCGTCGACCATCAGGATGAACGCATGGGGGTCGACCTTCAGCAGCCGTCCGTCGGCAGGAGCAAGGATCTGCGCGGGACCGGCGAGCGGCTCAATCCCCACGCCGGGACCGACGATCTGCTCACTGAAGACAGGGTCATCTACGTCGCGCATCGCGATCACATGGCCGGCACATGGCGCCAGAATCTGCATGGAAACTCCTCAGTTTCACATCATCTTCTCACGCAACTTCTTGGGGGGTCCGACGGCCCCGGCATCTCGTGGAGGTGGCTAGCATCGTCCCCATGACAGCATGCATCTTTTGCGGGATCGTGGCCGGGGCGGTCCCGTGCGCCAAGGTCGCCGAGGATGACACGACGTTCGCCTTCATGGACATCGATCCCGGTTCGGAGGGCCACCTGTTGGTGATCCCGAAGCGGCACACCGCCGATCTCATGGAGATCGCCGGAGACGATCTGGCGGCCACCACGCTCGCTGCGCAGCGGATCGCCAAAGTCATGGTGTCCGAACTCGGCGCCGACGGCGTCAACCTGCTGAACTGCAGCGGCGAGGCGGCCTGGCAAACCGTCTTTCATTTCCACCTGCACGTGATCCCGCGTTACCGCGACAAGAACAAGGACCGGCTGCAGTTGCCGTTCGAGCCCGGCAGGCCGGCAGACACTGATGCCATTGCACGACAGGCAAAGGTGCTGGCTGCATCGCTCTGAGCGGAGAAGCCCCCTCCCGGCGACCCCAACCCGTATGACCGATAAGCAACATTATGTCATTCTATATGGTTGGGCTCGACGCTCGCAGCTGCGGGGCGCGGGAGGGCTTACTCAAACCAACTGTCACTTGACAGGGGTCTTGTGAGCCGTCCTCCCCTGTTCTAGTCTGGCCTTCTTCACGAGCGTTCGGGGGACGATCATGGGACGGCACTGGATCGACGCCGCCGCGGAAATACTCGAGGCGCCAACCGCAACCACTGGTCGCGCCCGCCTCGCCGCTGCCATCACGGATCATCTCGGCGCCGTCCAGGCCGTTCGGATGACGGTACCCACCCACGGCGAGGTGGTGTGGGGATTCTTCGGATCGGTCCCCCGTCCGCCCTCGGCAGTGTTGCCGTCGGCCGACGACATCAGGACGCATCCGCTCCACAGGTTCCATGCCGAGACCGGCCACCATGGCCCCATGCTCATGGCGGACGCCCTCCACACAGGGCGCTCTCTCAGGCGCAAAGCCCAGGAAATCATCGAGCGGTTGCACCTCACCACGCACCAAGTCTCGATGCCCTTGGAGCCGGTGGACGCGAGGTACCACGGATGGACGATCGTCAGTGACACCCCCATGTCCCGCGCGGCCGTAGAATCCCTCGGCGCACTTCAATCGCTCATCCGTGGTCTGGAGAGACACCTCGAACTCCTCGGCGACCCCGACGGGAATCCGACGGTGAACCTGACCTCGCGGGAACGCGTGGTGCTCGCGATGCTGGCCCGGGGCTCCACGGCCCGCGGCATTGCGGCCAAGCTGCTGATCTCGCCCCGCACCGTGCACAAACACCAGGAGAACCTGTACCGGAAGCTCGGTGCCGACGATCGGCTCTCTGCCGTGCTGCGAGCTCAGGAGTGCGGGCTACTCCCCCGGGCAACCCGCACCCCGGAGATCACCACGGCTTAGCTGGCTTCTTCCTCGCCATTGCCGTCGTCGCCCTTGCATTCGGCCACGAGGCTCCTCAGATCCATGTCGAGTTGCATGAACTGGTCCTCGGTGAGGTAGTTGAAGGGCTTGGGCTCCTTGCCCTTCTTGTAGTAGGCGCCACCCCCGGTGATGGCCTTCGAGTGGATCATCGGCTCCTGAGTGAGGTTGTTCTCCTCCATGAAGCCCTTGACGGCCTTGTCCGCCATGTGGCCACACTCCTCGAGGTCCTCCGGTGTCGTGCTCCACCAATGGGGTGATCCCTCAGGCTACCCCTGCGGGCCTGATCCGCCATTTTCGCTTCCCTTGTCAACGTCCTTGAGTAGCGTGGAGACTCAGCACCCCGCGTGCACCAGACGAGCGAAGGAGTCCTGCCATGTTCGACTATCAAGAGATCCTCGACGACCTCCCCATGGATCAGATCGCGCACCAGGTGGGAGAACCGCGCGCCGAGGTGGAGAACGCCGTGCGCAACGCCCTGCCGGCCCTCCTCATGGGCCTCGGTGCGAACGCGCAGGACCCTGCTGGCGAGGCATCCCTGGCCCGGGCGTTGCAGGATCACGACCCCGCGTTGCTGCGCGGTGGTGTCAATCTCTCGCAGGTGGACACCGCTGAGGGCGCCAAGATCAGCCACAACATCTTCGGTCGCAACGAAGAGGCGGTCGTGAATCAGCTCGGCGGGCTGGGCGGCGGCAGCGGCCTCATCCAGAAGCTCATCCCGATCCTCGCCCCCATCGTCATGTCCTGGCTCGCCGGCAAGTTCATGGGCCGTGACGAGCGCCAGGGCCAGCCGGAAGCGACACCCACAGGACGTGGCGGTGGCGGTCTCGGCGACATCCTCGGTCAGGTGTTGGGCGGCGGCCGAGGCGAGCAGGCTCCCCCGCCGTCGACCCCTCAGACCGATCCGCAGTTCCGGGCACCCGCGCCGACGAACACCCCCGGTGCACCCACCATGCCGTTCCCGGACGAGGACGAGAACCCGCTCCCCCAGACGCAGCAGACCAACCAGCCCAGCGGCGGCGGCCTCGGAGGCGGCGTGCTCGGCCAGATTCTGGGAGACCTGCTGGGCGGCGGGCGCCGCTGACAGGGATCACCTCAGGAGCTCCGTGGCCGGCCTCGCGCTCCCCCTCCTGGGGCGGGGCCGACGCTCGGCCGGGAGCAGTCTCTTGCCGTTCGGAGATCCCGCCCCTCCCTGAGGCCTTACTCCTCGAACGGCGCCGGGTCTCCGGCGCCCACCCGGGCGACCTCCGGCACATCGCCGGTCATGTCGATCACCGTGGTGGGGTCGACGCCGCAGTCACCGCTGTCGATCACCGCTTCCACCTGGTGGTCCAGCAGTTCCTTGATGGCCCACCCGTCGGTCTGCGCCTCCTCATGGCCGGGCAGCAGGAGGGTCGAGGACAACAGGGGCGCACCGTAGGTGGCCAGCAGATCCAGCGTGGTGCGATGATCGGGGATGCGGACGCCGACGGTGCGCTTCTTTGGATGCATCATCATCTTGGGCACTTCCCGGGTGGCCTGCAGGATGAACGTGTACGGCCCGGGCGTGGCCGCCTTCACGGCCCGGAACACCCGGTTGTCCATCTGCACGTACTCACCCAGCTTGGCGAACTCGTCGACGACGAGCGTGAAGTGGTGCTTGTCATCCAGGTTGCGGATGCGCCTGATGCGTTCGATGCCCTCCGCGTTGCCGAGGGCGCATCCGAGCGCGAAACAGGAGTCCGTGGGGTAGACGATCAGGCCACCGTCGGCCAGGATCCGGGCAGCCTGCGCGAGGGTGCGCGGCTGGGGGTTGTCAGGATGCACATCGAAGTACTGAGCCATTGATCCAGGCTACCCACGGGCCAGGAGTTCATGGCTGATCCTGGCAACTTCATCGCCTGTCAGAGTGAGGTTCATGGCGGCTGCCGAGTCCGCGATGGTCTCCGGCCGTGAGGAGCCGGGGATGGGGATGAGGTGCTCGTCGAGCGCCAGCATCCAGGCCAGTAGGGCCTGCTGAGGGCTCACGCCGTGTGCCTCGCCCGTCTCCGCGAGGACCGGGTAGTTCTCGCCCACCTTCGCGGCAGGTCCGCCCGTGCCACCCAGGGGCGAGAACGGCAGGAAGGCGATGTCGCGGGCGGAGCAGTAGTCGAGTTCCTGCTTGCTTGTGTGGTTGAAGCGAGGCGAGAACTCGTTCTGGACGGCGGCGAGCCCACCGTCGCCCAGCACTTCGAGGGCGATGGCGATCTCCTCGACATTGGCGTTGGAGATGCCCACCTCCCCCACCAGGCCCTCGCGCTTGAACTGGGCGAAGGCCTCCACCTCGGCGGCGTACGTGATGCTGCGGTCCGGCCGGTGGAGGTAGTAGAGGTCGATCCGGCTGACGCCGAGGTTCTCGAGCGACGCCTCGAGCCGGCTGCGCAGGTAGTCGGCGGAGCCGTTGCGGCCCCACTTCTCCCCCTCGGCGCGGGTGATCCCGGCCTTCGTCGCGACCACCACCTTCGAGGTGTCGCCGCCGTAGGCGCGCAGGGCCTCGGCGATGAGTTGCTCGTTGTGGCCCATCGTGTCCCACGAGGGTGCGTAGATGTCGGCCGTGTCGATCAAGGTGATCCCGGCGTCCAGGGCCGCGTGGACCATAGCGATCCCCCTGTCGCGCGGCGCCCCCTCGAACGAGGCGGGCATCCCGCCCAGGCCGATGGGTGAAACGGAGAACTGTCCAATGCGTCGTTGCTGAGCTGCCATGTCTCTGATGCTACTTGCCCCGGAGTGGGTCGACCGGGGAAGCACGTTCAGCTGTCACCGAAATCGTGCCCGGAATGAACGGCAGCGAGATGTCGGCCAACTCGACGGCGCAGGTGATCGACACCGTGACCGCCGCCTGGGTGCCGAGCGCCCGCGCAACCCCGGTCGCGTCGGTGTCCACGGCCGTGTGCCGGCACGCGACGTCGCGCTGCAGCAGAGCCTGTTCGATGGCCGAGCGGGCCTCCCGCTGGGCCGCCGGCACGCTCCGCTCCAACGATGCGGCCCTCGCTCCGGCCGCCGCTGCGGCACCGACGTGCTGTTCCGCCAGCACCCCCCGGGCCAACGTCAGCAGGAGGCCGATGAACAGCACCAGCGCAGGCAGCACGACGGAGGCCTCCACCGAGACCGCGAGGCCCCGCTCCCCTCGGATCATGAATGAGTCACCCGCTCCGTCGTCACGACGACGGTCCGGCTGATGTCCCGGGGCCACACCACCACGACCGCCCGCCCGGTCACCGTGGCCGTGGTCAGCCGGGCGCCGCGGGTGACGTCTGCCGTGACGCCCGTCAGGGAGCCGTTGGAGGCGGCCTGCAGGGCGGCGGCCCGGCCCTCCCCCGCCGTGTTGCCCTCCACAGCTGCGACGGAGGCGCCCTGCTGCGCTGCGGCGATGGCGCTGCCCTCCGCCCACGACACCATCGCCCACTGGAGCAGGGCGAGGAACAGGCCGAGACCCACGGGGAATAGCAGGGCGGCCTGCACCGAGTTGCTCAGCCCACGCTCGTCTCTATGTCGCCCCATCCCGCCATCCTTCCAATGGGAGGGGTCAGGTTCCGCGTCCGCGGACGGCCTGTGGACAAAGCCCCCATGAGGAGCCCCATTCGACGGTGCAATAGGCTGGCCTCTGACGCGCTACGCGTCGCACCACACACGAAAGGACACTCATGGTCAAGAAGGTAGCCATCCTCACGGCCGGCGGCTTCGCTCCCTGCCTTTCCTCGGCGATCGGCGGACTCATCGAGCGCTACACCGAGGTCGCGCCGGAGGTTGACATCATTGCCTACCGCCACGGGTACCAGGGCCTGCTCCAGGGCGACTTCCTTGTCGTCGACGACACCGTCCGAAAGAACGCCGCTCTCCTGCACAAGTTCGGCGGCTCCCCCGTCGGCAACTCCCGCGTCAAGCTGACCAACGCCAAGGACCTCGTCAAGCGCGGCCTGGTCGAAGAGGGCGCCAACCCGCTCCAGGTGGCCGCTGACCGCCTCGTCGCCGACGGCGTGGAGGTGCTGCACACCATCGGTGGCGACGACACCAACACCACGGCCGCAGACCTGGCCGCCTACCTGGCCGAGCACGACTACGGCCTGACTGTCGTGGGCCTGCCCAAGACCATCGACAACGACGTCATCCCGATCCGTCAGTCGCTGGG
Source organism: Tessaracoccus sp. MC1865 (assembly GCF_017815535.1). Classification (NCBI taxonomy): domain Bacteria; kingdom Bacillati; phylum Actinomycetota; class Actinomycetes; order Propionibacteriales; family Propionibacteriaceae; genus Tessaracoccus; species Tessaracoccus sp. MC1865. Next base: position 1,671,037 of record NZ_CP072596.1, read on the forward strand.
CGCCTGGACCGCGGCCGAGCAGGGCTCGATCTTCGCGCAGAACGTCGTGGCTGAACACAACTCCGGCTCGCGCATGCTGATCGTGCACGAGGTCATGGGCCGCCACTGCGGCTGGCTGACCGCCGCCACAGCGCAGAAGTACCGCGAATGGCTGAACGAGCAGGAATGGCTCCCCGAGATCGGCCTCTCGAAGGACGCGTGGGACGTGCACGGCGTGTACGTGCCGGAAGGCGAGATCAACATCGCCAAGGAGTCTGAGCGCCTGAACAAGATCATGGATGAGGTCGGCAACGTGACCATCTTCCTGTCGGAAGGTGCCGGCCTCGACTCGATCGTCGCCGAGATGGAAGCAGCGGGCGAAGAGGTGCCGCGCGATCCCTTCGGCCACGTCCGCCTCAACGACGTGAACCCCGGCGCCTGGTTCGCCGACCAGTTCGCCAAGAAGCTCAACGCAGAGAAGGTGCTGATCCAGAAGTCCGGCTACTTCAGCCGCTCCGCCGCTGCCAACGACGCCGACCTGGCGCTGATCAAGCAGTGCACGGACCTGGCGGTCGACAAGGCCCTCGCCGGCGAACCCGGTGTCATCGGCCACGACGAGGAGAACGGCGACGTGCTCACCGCCATCGCGTTCGATCGCATCAAGGGAGGCAAGGCCTTCGACATCAACCAAGACTGGTACAAGGAGATGCTGGCGGCCATCGGCCAGGAGTTCCCGGCTCCGGCCCAGGCCCACTGAGCACCCAGCCTTACCCGCCCGCTCGTCTGAACGGACGCTGAGGGCACAGACCGGCCGCCCGTCAGGGCGGCCGGTTTCCGGTTCTCAGCGGCGCACCACGAAGCGCACGAGACCGACGAGCAGCGCGCCGATGCCGAGGCCCGTGGCGGCGCCGACGCCGTAGCCGATCCCCAGGTTGGTCTTCATCCCACGGGCCGCGACGTCCTGGCGTACATAGGTCTCCGGGTCCGGTTCCGGGAGCGCGGCGGCGGCGCCGCGGAGATCGTCGAGGGTCTTGGTAGCCGCCCAGCGCTGGCTGGCCCGTCGAGCGGAGAGGACCGGCTCGACGTCGGTGTCGATGTCGATCTCGTTGGCCAGCCCGGAGTGCTCATCGGCGTACTTGCGGGCGTTCTCGGCCTGCCAGACGTGATCGGTGCCCACCCAGGCGGCGGTCATCAGGATGATGGTGGCCAAGAGGTTGAACACGAGCATCATCACGATGATGGGGCCGAACACCCCGACAGCCGCGTTGCCGCGGAAGACGCCCATGATGAGCCCAGCCACTGATTGCAGGATCGTCAGGAACGTGGCGCCGATCAGCGTGCCGATGAGCCAGGCGCGGGGCCGCGCGGCCCTGCGCGGCATCACGATGAACAGGAACGCCATCAGCAGCCAGCTCACCACGAACGTGAGCCCGACGGTGATGAGTCGCCACAGGATGCCGATCCCCGGGACGTCCTCCCAGCCCAGCCAGCCGATGACCTGTTGGCTGAGCCCGTGGCCCACCTGGGACACGCCCACGCCGATGCCCATGGCGATGAGCAGGCCGACGAAGATCGCCAGGTTGATGAGCAGCTCGACGAAGAAGTTGGACTTGACCGTGGCGTCGGAGAACTTGTCCGCCCACATGACGCGCACGGCGCGCTTGAGGTTGCCCACCCAGTTGGTTCCCGAGTAGGCGGCGGTCAGCAGGCCGATTCCGAAGATGCCGCGCCAGCCGGAAAGCGTCTCTGTGATGAACTCCCCGATGTCCTTGCCGACGCCCTCGTCGCCGAGTTGTGCGGTGATGGCGTTCTGGACCTGTTCCAGGAGATCTGGGCGCAGCACCGTGAGCGTGAGGCCCAACATGGCGAAGGCGAACATGAGGATGGGCACCATGGACAGCACGGTGAAGTAGGTGACGGCGCCGGCGAACTGTGGCCCCATCCGCTTGCCGTAGCGCTCGTTGGCCGCCATGGCATGGGCGACCATGGGCTTGCTGGTGACCTTCTTGATCCAGTCCTTCACACGAAGGACACTACCGGGAAGCGGTTGCTACGGGCAGACCCTTTGGTCAGGCAGGTGCTCAGACGGCCCTGGTACGGCGGCGCATGGCCAGCTCGTCCGCCGGATGATCCTCGGGGGTCGCGTCGGAGATTCGCTCCCCGGGCAGTTCGGCGAGGGTGCCCTCGAGCTCGCGCCAGACGCTGCTGACGGAGATCATGAACATGCCCTGGCCGCCGCGGGACAGGTCGAAGAGCTCGTTCGCGGACGTCACTTCGTAGACGCTGAAGCCGTCTGACACGAGTGTGAGTTCCGTCAGGTCGTCGACGCCGCGCTCACGCAGGTGCTCGATGGCCAACCGGATCTGCTGCAGCGAGATGCCCACGTCCAGGAACCGCTTCACCACGCGCAGGAGCAGGATGTCGCGGAAGGAGTAGAGGCGCTGGGTGCCGGAACCCTCGGCGTTACGGATGGAGGGGACGACGAGCCCGGTGCGGGCCCAGTAGTCGAGCTGCCGGTAGGTGATGCCGGCGACGCGGTGCGCGATGGGGCCCCGGTAGCCCGTGTCGCTGGGCACAGGGGCGAAATCGCCGTCAAAGAGCACTTCCTGCAGCGCTGCCTTCTTGGTCACGATTCCTCGCTTTGCTCACCGCGCCGGTGGTGGATCACCGACGACTCTTATGACGCTAACCGTCCCTCTGGCCGCGGGTCAACGACACGCCCAACACCGGTGATATTTACACCGATGTGGTTCGACCTCAGCTTGAGGGTTGCGCGTCGATGGTCAGTGCTCCGGGTTCCCATCGTCTTCGAAATCCTCAGGGGTGACTCGGTCCAGGAACGCCCGGAAGGCCTCCACCTCGTCTGTGGGTGCGGTGTCAACCTCGACGCCCACCCGGTCCATCAGCGCCCGAGGGCACTCGATGCGCCAGCCGAGCCGGACAGCAACAGCCACCAGGTCACTGGGCCGGGCGTCGATCTCGTGACCACCTGCGTGCATCGAGGCCTGGTACACCCCGTCGTCGACGGACTCGATCACGACGATGCCCTCCCCCGGTTCCAGGAGTTGGAGGACGGCACCGAGCAGATCATGCGTCATGGGTCGCTCCGGCTGCCGGCCCTCCATGGCCACCGCGATGGCCGCCGCCTCAGGGGCGCCGATCCAGACAGGCAGGCAGCGGGTACCGCCCTCCTCCTGCAACAGCAGCACGGGCGGGTCCTCCGGAGAAATGATCCGGATGCCGAGCACTTCAAGGCCGATCATGGACACACATTAGCTCAGTGGATCTGGCCGTGAAGCAGCGCGGCGTGCGCCTGGAGCACTGATCTGTAGAGGTCGCGCACCACCTCAGGGGGCGGTCCCTGCCTGCGCCGGTACTGCTCGAGGATCTGCTCGACCAGGGCAGCCTCCATCGCGGCCGCCTGCTGCAACACGCGCATCTGGCGCAGATCGACCCCGTAGTCTGCGAGCTTCTTCGCGGAGCGGGCCAGCGCGACCGCCTCCGGGCCGTACAGCTGGGAACCCCGCCGCGGCTGGATGATGCGCAGCCGCTCCAACTGGATCAGCGCGGCCTCGCCGAGGCCGGACTCCGCGAGCACCTGTCGCCGGGCCATGAGCCCGACCCCCGTGTTGGGAACGCGCCGCTGCTTAGGCTCCGACGACTCCTCCACCGGGTGGGCATCGTGGTCCGGCGGCTCTTCACCGCGGTCGATCGCCTCCAGTTCCTCACGGATCACTTTCAGCGGCAGGTAGCGGTCGCGCTGCGCACGCAACACGTACAGCAGCCTGTCCACGTCCTGTTGGGAGAATCTGCGATAGCCGGACGGCTGTTGGCGATCCGGTGAAATCAGTCCCTCTGCCTCGAGGTACCTCAGCTTGGATACGGAGATGTCAGGGAACTCGGGACGGATCATCTCCAGTACGACGCCGATGGTCCGCGCCGCTCCCGACATCAGCCCAGTCCGGGCTCACTCAGCGAGATCGTGGCCCGGTACTTTCCGATCTGGATCTCGTCACCTTCGCGCAACACGGTGCGCCCGTCAAGGAGCGTGCGGTTGACGTACGTGCCGTTGAGGCTCCCCAGGTCCTCAAGGTACAGCTTGCCGCCGCTGCGGACGAACTTCGCGTGGTGCCTGGAGACGGTGATGTCGTCGAGGAAGATGTCCGATTCCGGGTGACGACCAACATTGGTGATGTCCGAGTCGATGAGGAACCGGTTCGAGTTGCCGGGGCCACGGTTGACGATCAGCAGGGCGTTGCCGGCGGCCAGGGTCTTGGCCGCTGCCCGCTCCTGGTCTGTCAGCTGTACGGACTCAGTGGGTTCTTCGGCGGTGACCGGGAACATCGTGGTGGTGTCACCGGTGGGGTCAGTCAGCGAGGCGCCGCAATTGCTGCAGAACCTTGCCTCGACCGGGCTCTCAGATCCACAAGTGCGGCACTTCATCGGAGTCACTTCCTCGTCTCAGCGGGGTGGGCTCATTCCCCTGTCCAGGCCATGTGAAAGGCTACGTGAGGAAACTTATCACCCGTGGGCAAGCCTGTTAACGGGGGCGCGCGAACTGCGGCTCGGCAATTTCCACCACGGAGGAGATGTCGACCGCCTCCAGTTGCTCGATCGTCACCCTGCCGCCGACCCGTTCTCCCTCGATCTCGCTCACCAGTCCGCCGCGGAACCGCGCGCCGGCCTCCAGGGTGGCCGGGTCACCGATCGCATCAATGACGTAGGGCTCAGCCAGAGCGACCCCGTCGGCCGTCACCGCCCCGCTTCCGTCCGTCGCGAAGTAGGAGTTCATCACCAGCCGGACGGCGTCATTGAGCTCGATCACCTCGGCGCCGGCGTCGCGCAGTTCCTCGACGGCGTTGAGCAGCAGCTCGGCTGTGACGCGCTCGCCCGGGTCCTGGATCTCGATGCGGATCCCGGGACCCACTGCAGGAACCGTGCCGGCGATGATGCGGGCCTGCTCGAGACGCCGGGCGGCCTCCTCGCGGGCCGCCTGGTCGCGGTCTGCGCCGCTCATCAGTTCCGTGCGCGAGCGCTCCAGTTCACGCACCTGTTCCTCGAGGCGGCGGGTCTCACCGGTGACGTTGTCCAGGAGTTGGATGAGATCTGCCTGCCGGACGTTGGCGAACTCCGGCTGGGTGGCCTGCGAGCGCAGCGTCAACACGACGATCAGCGCCGTCAGGAACAACGCGAGCCCGACGACGAACTGGCCACGGCTGGGCCGGAAGAAGTCGCGCAGGAGACTGCGCTGGGGCTTAGCGGCGGCCCGACGCGGCTCCCGCGCCTCCTCCACCGGCACCTCTTCCACGGGCTCAGGCATGCAGGACCGCCCTACGGATGGCCGCGGCATTGGTGAAGATACGGATCCCGAGGACGACCACCACGCCGGTGGAGAGCTGGGAGCCGACGCCGATCTGGTCGCCCACGAACACAATGAGGCCTGCGATCACGACGTTCGACAGGAAGGACACGAGGAACACCCGGTCCGAGAAGATGCCCTCCAGGTAGGCGCGGGTGGCGCCCAGGATGGCGTCGAAGGCCGCGACGATCGCGATGGGCAGGTAGGGGGCGAGCACCGGCGGCAGCGTGGGCTGGAGGACGACGCCGAGCACCACGCCGGCGATGAGTCCGAGAATCGCGTACATGGAATGTCCCCTACTTCTGTTTCGCGTAGCGCACCGTCATGCCGGGGTCAGCCGGAAGGGTGAGGTCGTCGTCGGCCTGGGTGATGGTCATGGACAGCCCGTAGTTCTGCACGATGAGGTGCCACCACGCTGCCCCGGTGGTTTCGTTGAATCTGGCCTGGAGCGTATCAGGATTGCCGATGACCTCCAGCCGGTACGGCGGGCTGAGGGACACGTAGTCAACCGTGATTGCGGCACCGGCGCTGCGGATGGGCGTGAGCACACTGAGCCGCCGGCCGTTGACGCTGATGGCCTCCGCCCCAGCCTGCCGCAGGCCGTTGACGAGGCGGGTGAGATCGCCGTCGAGCACCATGCCCTGAGCGGAGGTGGCGTCATCTGCGTCGTCCACGGTCACGATGATGCCGGGGCCCGTGACGGACGAGGCGCCGGAGAGCCTGTCCAGGAGCAGGAGGAGGTCCCGTTCAGCGGGGTCTCCGAGGGCTTCGGCGCCCAGCTGGCGAACCTCGTCCTCGAGCTCCGAGGCGGTGTCGCCGAGGACGGCCTGCCGCTCCCGCGCGCCGGCCACCCTGTCGAGCAGTTCCTGCCGCTGCTCGGCCGCGCTGCCCGTGCTCCGGGTGGTCTGGAGGACGGCGACGGTGAGCAGGATCACCACGAGGGCCACCGCCACGGCCAGGCGCGCCGGCCGGTTCCGGGGGGCGGTTGTGCTGCGGTACTCCGGCTCCAGCGCCTCAGCCTGCAGGTCTGTGAGCAGGCTCATGCTGGCATCGGGGCGACGCCTCACCGGGCCTCCCGCCCGAGAAGAATCGTCTCGCGCACGTACAACGAACCCGCTGCCCAGTACGCGACGGCGCCGGCCCAGCCGAAGCTCCACCCCGTCCAGTGCGCCCATGCCCAGCCGAGGGACGAGCCGGCCCCCAGCAGGATCAGGGGGAAGGCGAGGAGCAGCAGCATGGTGCCGGCCTTCCCCACCCAGTTGACGGGCAGGGCAACCAGGCCGTGGCGCTTGAGCGCCGGCACCAGGAGCGCCAGCATCACGTCGCGGGCCACGAGCACGACCACGAAGTAGACGGGCACGATGTCGCGCACCAACAGCGCCACCAGTGCGGCGAGGATGTACAGCCGGTCTGCGACGGGGTCCAGCTTGGCTCCGAGCGGGCTGCGCTGTTTGAGGCGGCGGGCGAGGAAGCCGTCGACCCAGTCCGTGGCCCCGAACCCCGCCAGCAGCGCGACGGCCGCGACGTCCTCCCCGGAGATGATCAGCCACGTGAACAGCGGAACGCCGAGGAGCCGGATGAAACTCAGCACGTTGGGCAGGGTGAGCACCGCGTCAGTGTCGAACTCCTGAGGAGGAACCAGCGATGCTTGCACATTGCCAGCCTAGGCCATCGCGCAGACAGGCCCGACGGTTTCGACGCGCCGCCTACGGGCCTGCGAGTGCCTTGGCGTAGACGTCCTCGATCTGCGGTCCGACCACATCCCACGAGAAGCGCCTCGCCGACTGCCAGGCAGTGACCGGATCCGCCGGGGAGGCGAGCCTCGCGCGCAGCCGCGCCGACGCCATGGCCAGGTCGTCCGGCGGGAAGAAGGACGCCACCGCGTCGTCGTCGACGACCGCACGGAAGGCGGGCAGGTCGCTCGCCACCACCGCGCACCCCCGGGCCAACGCCTCGATCAGGATGATCCCGAAGGACTCCCCGAAGCGGTTGGGGGCCACCAGCACGCGGGCCTGCTCCAACCAGCGGTTGCGCTCCTCGTTGCTGAGGGCGCCGAGTTCTCGCACCTGCGCCCCTCCCCCGGTGCCGGGGCCGATGGCCACAAAGGTCGCCTCTGGAACCACATCGGCCAGGGCCGCGAACGTGGGGTACCCCTTCCTCGGTTCGTCGAGCCGGCCGAGGAACAGCACCACGTCGCCCTGCTTCGCCGCCGGCGGCCCGGTCGGCACCTCCACCGCGTTGGGCACGACGACGGGAGCCGCGCCCGTGACAATGCGCGCCGTCTCTGCGGCCGCTTCCGACACCGCGACGCTCTGGCGGGGCGGCAGCAGTGCCGCGCGGAGCCGGAGCGGAACCGCGAGGAGGCCGGGCCGGAAGTGGGCGTGGTGGGTCACCACGAGCCTGTCCCGAGCCGACCGCGCCGCCGCGTAGGCGACTCCCGGCGTCAGCGGCTCGTGCACGTGGACCAGGTCGGCGCCGTCGATCGCGGCGCGGGCCTTCACCGCCTGAGCGGGCAGCACGCCCAGGTGCGCCACTGAGCCGTTGAACGGCAGGCTGACCGCCCTTCCCAGGAGGTGCACGTCGTCGCTCGACGGCCCCGTGCCCGGTGCCACCACGAAGGGCCGGTGGCCACGGCTCCTGAGCCAGGCCGCGAGCCCGAGCACGTGCGTCGCCACGCCGCCAGGCTGGTCCAGCGAGTACGGGCACACGAGCGCGACGCGGAGGCTCACACGAACACCTTGCGCAGCATCAGCCAGCTCTCCGGGTGTCGCCGCACTGCATCGGCGAAGACCTCCACGGCACCCGTCATCAGTTCCTCGGCGCTGTCACCCTCGATGGGTTCCGAGACCTCCAGCCTGAGCCGGTCACCGTCGAAATACGTGGTGGTGACCCGGAGATCGGCCCCCGTGCGCCGCGCGAGGAGCGCCGGACCGGCAGGCACGCCCACGAGCGCGTCGGCCCCCGGCCACGGCACCTTGAGGCCACGGGAGGAGAGGTCACGGTCGGCCAGCAGACAGACGAGCCGGCCGGCCGTCACGTACTCGGCCAGCAGACGCATCACATCCGGCTGGTCGACGGGGTAGATGATCATGCCCATGCCGGCGCGGGCCTCGGCGAAACGCTCGTAGACCCCGTTGGGCAGGCGTTCGGCGACACTGACCACCTTGAGCCCGACCCTGGCCGCCCAGGCACCGGCGAAATCCCAGGAACCCATGTGGGGCAGCGCCAGGACCAGCCCGGGCCCGGCCACGGACTCCCGCAGCCTCGCCAGGTGGTCGTCGTCGATCGACACGACCCGGAGGATCTCCTCGTCGCTCCACGCGGCGAGGCTCAGTGACCAGAGGTTGTTGCGGATCCAGTTGGCCAGCAGCCGACGGCGCTGCCCGCTCGTCGGCCTGGCGCCGGTTGCGTGCTCCACCGAATCCGCCCACGCGTCGACGGCCGGCAGCCGCTTCAGCGAGACGAGTGGCGCGGCAAGGCGCGCGAAGGCGTCGCCGAGCCGCCGGGGCACCCGTCGGCCCACCGCCCAGACAGCTGAGCTGAGGTCCACGTCAGCGGTGCCAGGCCTCGGCCAGCAGCCTGCGGGCGTCGCCGAGGAGTTGTGGCACGGCCTTGGTCTGGGCGATGACGGGCATGAAATTCATGTCGCCCTTCCAACGCGGGACGATGTGCTGGTGCAGGTGCATGGCGATGCCCGCCCCCGCCACGTCGCCCTGGTTCATGCCGATGTTGAAGCCGTGGGGCTTCGAGACGGACCGCACCACGCGCATCGCCTGCTGTGTCAACTCCGAGACCTCGCGGGTCTCCTCAGGCGTCAGGTCCGTGTAGTCGGCGACGTGCCGGTAGGGGCACACCAGCAGGTGCCCGGGCGAGTACGGGAACAGGTTCATCACCACGTACGCGTGCTCGCCGCGGGCGACGACCAACCCGTCGTCGTCCGTGCGCTTGGGCGAGGTGCAGAAGGGGCAGTCGTGACCGCCCGTGGGTTTGCCCTCCCCCTCGATGTAGACCATGCGGTGCGGGGTCCACAGGCGCTGGAACGCGTCCGGCACACCTGGCAGCGTGCCGGACGCCTCAATGTCGTCCATGGTCACTCGCCGGCGGTGGGCGACTCGTTGGAGCGCGACCCGATGAAGTCGACGATGGTGGTCACCGCGTCGTCGACACTCACAGCGTTGCGCTGTGACCCGTCACGGAACCGGAACGACACAGTGCCGCCGTCGCGGTCCTCGCCGCCCGCGATCAGGATGAACGGGGCCTTGCCCTGCGTGGCGTTGCGGATCTTCTTGCCGAACCGGTCGTCGGAGGTGTCGAAGTCCACCCGCACGCCCTTCGCCTGCAACTGAGCGACGACGCCGCCGAGGTACTCGTCGAACTCGGAGGCCACCGGGATCGCGGTGACCTGGACCGGCGAGAGCCAGGCGGGGAACGCGCCGGCGTAGTGCTCGATGAGCACGCCCATGAACCGCTCGATGGAGCCGAACTTCGCCGAGTGGATCATCACGGGCTGCTGGTGCGAGCCGTCGGAGGCCGTGTAGTGCAGGTTGAAGCGCTCCGGCTGGTTGAAGTCGTACTGGATGGTCGACATCTGCCAGGTGCGCCCGATCGCGTCCTTCGCCTGGATCGAGATCTTCGGGCCGTAGTAGGCGGCACCACCGGGGTCTGCGACCACGGGCAGGCCGGATTCGCGGGCGATGCCTTCGAGGATCTCGGTCGCCTCTGCCCACTGCTCGTCGGAACCGATGAACTTGTCCTTCTTCTTGCCGTCCTCGTCGCGGGTGGAGACCTCCAGCGCGACGTCGGTGAGCCCGAAATCGTTGAGCAGTGACAGGACGAAGCGCAGCAGGTGGCGCACCTCGTCCGGCGCCTGTTCCTTGGTGCAGTAGCTGTGCGAGTCGTCCTGCGTGATGGAGCGCACGCGGGTCAGTCCCTGCACCACGCCCGAGGCCTCGTCGCGGTACACGGTGCCGAACTCGAAGAAGCGCAACGGCAGGTCCCGGTAGGAACGGCCACGCGACGAGAAGATCAGGTTGTGCATGGGGCAGTTCATGGCCTTGAGGCGGTACGCCTGGCCACCCTTCACGACGTTGCCCTGCTCGTCGCGCTCGGCGTCCTCCAGGATGGGGGGGAACATGCCATCGGCGTAGTACGGCAGGTGGCCGGAGGTGTAGAAGAGTTCCTCCTTGGCGATGTGTGGCGTGCCGACGTAGTCGAAGCCCTCCTGGATGTGGCGGGTGCGCACGTAATCTTCCATTTCGCGCTTGATCACCCCGCCGCGGGGGTGGAACAGCGGGAGGCCCGAGCCCACCATCTCGTGGAAGCTGAACAGGTCGAGTTCGGTGCCGAGCTTGCGGTGGTCGCGCTTGGCGGCCTCGTCCAGCCTTGTCTTGTAGGCCTGCAGTTCGTCCTTCGACGGCCACGCGGTGCCGTAGACGCGCTGGAGGCCGGCGTTGCGCTGGTCCCCGCGCCAGTAGGCGGCGGAGGTGCGGGTGAGCGCCCAGCCGTTGCCGAGGTAGCCGGTGTGCGGGATGTGGGGGCCCCTGCAGAGGTCCTTCCACGCCACCGAGCCGTCGCGGTTGAGGTTGTCGTAGATGGTGAGTTCGCCGGCGCCGACCTCGACGGAGGAGCCGTCGTCGTCCGAAGCTCTGGACTTTGCGGAGATGAGTTCGAGCTTGAACGGCTCGTCAGCCAGCTCCGCGCGGGCCTCTTCGTCTGTCACGACGCGGCGCACGAAACGCTGGCGTGCCTTGATGATCTGGCCCATCTTCTTCTCGATGGACTTGAGATCTTCAGGGGTCAGCGGGTCCACCTGGAAGTCGTAGTAGAAGCCGTCCGTGATGGGCGGGCCGATACCCAGCCGCGCGTCGGCATGCAGGTCCTGCAGCGCCTGCGCGGTGACGTGGCCGCACGAGTGGCGCAGGATCGAGAGGCCCTCCGGGCTGTCGATGGCGACCGGCTCGACAACGTCGCCGTCGGCCAGTTCGCGCTGCAGGTCCAGGAGTTCCCCGGCGACACGCATGGCGACGACCGTGCGGTCCTCACCGAAGAGATCGAGCCCCGTGGTCGTGGTAGTCAGCTCCACCTGTTCCGCCTGGTCGTTGCGGTGGACGGTGATGACTCCACTCATGGGGCACTCCTTGTGGTGTGGTCGGTTGGTCTGACGCCCCCATTGTGCCGCGTGGAGCTCAACCGTGGTAGTTGGGTCCCATCACTGCCGCGCCGTCCTGATCGCGCCGATGGAGGCGACGATGACGCAGGCCATCGCCACCCATTCCGGCCAACGCAGCCACTCCCCCAGCACCATCCAGGCGAAGAGTGCGGCCGCAGCGGGCTCGAGGCTCATGAGGATCGAGAACGACGCGGCCTTCAGGGAGCGCCTGGCCTGCAGTTCCATGGCATACGGGATCACGGTGCTGAGCAGCGCCACGGCGGCCATGACACCGAGCACCCTGAGGTCGCCGAATGCGCCGTCGGCCAGCAGGGTGCCCGGAACGGCCAGGGCCGCGGCGCCGATGAGGCTGCCTACGGTGAGCCCACTCATCCCCTCCCACCGCCTGCCCACGGGGCCCGCCAAGGCGATGTAGCCCGCCCAGAGAGCGCCGGCAGCCAGGGCGAACACCAAGCCGAGCGGGTCCACGACGGTGGGGCCCGCGCCCAGCAGCACCACGCCGGTCGCCGCGAGGGAGACCCAGAGGATGTCCAGCAACCTGCGTGAACCGAGCACGGCCAGGGCCAGTGGGCCGACGAATTCAAGCGTGACGGCCAGCCCAATGGGGATGCGCTGGAAGCTGAGGTAGATCAGCATGTTCATCCCCGAGAGGCACAGGCCGTAGGCGACGACGACCAGCCAGTCGCCACCGCTGCGTCCGGTGACCCGCGGCCGGGAGAAGGCGAGGAAGATGACCGCGCCGATGAGGGCCCGCAGGAACGCGAGGGTGACGGGATGGGCCGAGTCGAAGATGGACTTGGCGATCGCCGCCCCGAACTGGACGGAGGCGATGGCGATCAAGACCAGGACGACGGGGCGGGGCACGGCCCGACTCTACGCGGGCGGGGCGGTTTGCCGGTCCCACCTCATCAGCGCCGAGCCTTGTCGCCCAGCATCTCCAGAGTGCCGAAACGCCGTTCTGCGTGAGGGAGGCTCACCTCGCGGAGGTAGCCGGCCACCTCTGCGGGACCGTGCTGCTCGAAGTGCCGGATGAGGCTGCGGATGTCGTCGGGGTGGCGGTTCTGGCTCATCTTGGCCTTCGCCTCGATCCGGCCGATCGTGAGTTCAACGCCGACGATGGCGCGCGACATGAGGCCCAATTTCTCCGCTCCGACGGCGTCGAGCACTTCGGGCCCCTCCATCCGCTCGGTGAGGGCGCTTGCGGCGCGAAGCGCTGCCTCGGGACTCGGGTCGATACGGACGGGGCCCCAGGCATGGATCGTCAGGTAATCCCAGGTCGGGACGTTGGGCAGTTCCTGGTTGGTGGCGTACCAGTGGGGCGAGATGTACGCGTCGGCGATGTCCAAGATGGCCATCCCACGGCCGGTGATCGGGGTCCGGGCCTGGGGGTTGTTGCGCACCAGGTGGGTGACCAGCACGCGGGATCCGCCGCGGGATTCGCAGTGCATGGGGACGAAGGTCGACAGCGGTCCGTCTTCATGGACGGTCACGAGATTGCCAGGACGCACCTCGGCGAGCAGTTGCTGCAGGCGGTCCTCGGGAAGGCTGAAGTGGTCTGGCACGTGCACGCAGCCACCCTAGGCGCTGGCCGGGCTGGCGCCGCCCCCGGGGCGGGTCATTTTCTGTCCACCGCGCCCCGTCCTGCATCATTGTCCTTGCATGAGAGGAGACACGTGCTCACAATTCTCTGGGCCATCGGCATCACTGCGGAGGGAATGACCGGGGCCCTGGCCGCCGGCAGGGAACGCATGGACCTCTTCGGCGTCATCATGGTCGCGCTGGTCACGGCGCTCGGTGGCGGATCCATCCGCGATGTCCTGTTCGGGCACTATCCGCTCACGTGGGTCCGCGATCCCGAGTACGTGTTGCTCGTCGTGCTCGCAGCCGTCATCACCATCTCTATCGCCGGGATCATGAAGTACTTCCGGCAACTGTTCCTCGCACTCGATGGTCTCGGGCTGGTGGTCTTCTCCATCCTCGGAGCGCGGGTGGCCCTCGACATGGAACTGGGCATCATCATCGCGGTCGTCGGTGCCGTGGTGACCGGCGTGGCGGGCGGCATCATGCGGGATCTGTTCTGTGACCGGATCCCGTTGGTGTTCCGTGAGGAGTTGTACGCCTCCGTGTCCGTCATCGCCGCGCTGCTCTTCGTGGGTCTGTTGGAGGTGGGGGTCGCCCACAATGTGGCGGTGGCCGTCACCCTGGCCGGCGGTTTCGCCCTGCGGATGCTGGCCATCAAGTTCCGCTGGCGGTTGCCCGTCTTCGAGTACCAGGATTCGGCGGTCGACGGCCGCAAAGCACTTCGGAAGGTCGCGCTGAGCCTCCGCAGCCTCCGTCTGCTGCGCCTCCAGGACCGTCGACCGGTCATCGACGACTGAGCGCTACCGCCTCGGTTCACTGACGCGTCGGCCCAGGGCGATCACGTCCATGTTCCACACGACGCGCTCCGAATCAGTCGTGAGGTCGACGGGGATCAAGCCCGCGGCGCCATGGGGAAACCCTGGCGACCCATTCCCAGGACGGGCCCCCTGACACCACGATGTTGAGTGTGGAGCATCAGCCGGAAATGGAAAAAACACCCGGCATGGCCGGGTGTCTTCTGGTGGGCGGTACTGGGTTTGAACCAGCGACCTCTTCCGTGTCAGGGATGCGCCGCAGAGCACTTTTCGTCTCATCGAGCCGCATTTACGCTCAGCAGGGTGCGGAACACACCCCCTCCGAGAGGCTCTTCCACAACCGCTTGGCACACAACTGGCACACAAACGGCAGGTGCTGGAGCTTGCCCAGCCCCACGCGACCCGTGACGCTTTGGGGGCAAAACCAACCCGGAAGGCTCCGCAACACATACCCACACCGTAACCCCGAACAGCCCTGAATCGCACTGGGTTGGTTGGAGTCTCCATCGTTTTGAAACGAGGATGGTCTCATGCCGAAGGACACCACCCCGGGGAAGCCGACCACGCGTCGCTACAGCCCTGAAGAGAAGGCCGCTGCGGTGCGGATGGTCAGGACACTGCGTGCCGAGTTGGGAACCGGGCACGGCACGGTGCAACGCGTCGCGGCCCAGCTCGGTTACGGCACCGAATCGGTGCGTTCCTGGGTTCGCCAAGCTGACATCGATGAGGGCCACGTCGCCGGGGTCAGCACCGGCGATTCGGAGAGGTTGAAGGCGCTTGAGCAGGAAAACCGTGAGCTCAGGCGTGCCAACGAAATCTTGAAGAGGGCAGCGAGTTTCTTCGGGGCGGAGCTCGACCGCCAGCACAAGAAGTAGCCGCGTTCATCGACGCCAACCGCGACGACATCGTCGCGGGACGGCGTTTGGGGGTCGAGCTCATCTGCCGCGTGTTGCAGGTGGCCCCAAGCAGCTACTACGCGATCAAGGGCCGGCAACCCTCGGCACGGGCTCAGCGTGATGAGGTGATGGGCCCAGTCGTGCGGCGGCTGTGGGAGGACAACTACCGCGTCTACGGTGCGCGGAAGATCTGGAAGGCAGCCCGACGTGCAGGTCACGACGTGGGCCGCGACCAGGTCGCCCGACTGATGCGCGCCGCCGGGATCGAAGGCGTGCGGCGAACCAAACGGGTCCGCACCACCAAGCCCGACCCGGGCATGCCGCGGCACCCCGACCTGGTCCGCCGCGACTTCACTGCCACGGCACCGAACCAGCTGTGGGTCACCGACCTGACGTTCGTGCCGACCTGGGCCGGCATCGCCTACGTCTGCTTCATCATCGACGCCTGCTCGAGAATGGTCGTCGGTTGGCGGGTCGCGTCCCACATGCGGACCACGATGGTCCTCGACGCCATCGAAATGGCCCGCTGGTCACGCGGCACTCAGCTCGATGGGCTGCGGTGTCACTCCGATGCCGGGTCCCAGTTCACGTCGATCCGCTACGGCGAGCGCCTCGCTGAGATCGGTGCGGTGCCCTCGATCGGCACCGTCGGCGATTCGTATGACAATGCCCTCGCCGAGACGGTGAACGGCTACTACAAGGCCGAGTTGATCCGCGGCCCGGCCCGTGAAGGACGCCCCTGGAAGACGGTGGAAGACGTCGAACTCGCCACACTGAGCTGGGTCCACTGGCACAACCACCAGCGCTTGCACAGCTATCTGTCCGACGTCCCACCAGCAGAGTTCGAGGAAACGCTCTACGCTACGAAACGGACCGACCAACACCTGGTCGGAATCCAATAGCCCGAGCCTCCATCAGGCCCAGTGCGATTCACCCGCCGAGAACAGGCGACACCCTGCCTCCCGACCCGCGAGCCCGTCCTAAGTTGCCGCCGTCGGTCCCACGCGGAAGCCGGGCCCGGGCCGATGCCCAGGGTTGCAGAACGGGAGCCCCGGGCGATCACTCCCCTGCAGGATCGAACCCCGGGGCGGCATGAGCAAGAGACCACATTGGTATCATGATGGTATGGCTATGACACTCCGGCTGGACCCTGAGGACGAGAAGACCCTCGCACTGCTCGCCGAGGCCGAAGGGGTGAGCAAACAGGAGGCCACCGTGCGCGCTATCCGGGAAGCAGCCGCACGACGGCTCCGTGAGGACAAGGTACGGCTGCTGTCCGTCGCGGCTCGGACGCGCTACGCCGACCTGCTCGACCGGTTGGGCCAGTGATCGAGCACCTCACCCTCGAGGACGTCTTGTCGTTGGTGGAAGACCTCGGAGTTGGCCCGGTTCGCGACATCGGACTGCTCGACTCCGCGGTCCACCGCCCACGGGTGAGCGTCTTCGGCAGAGATGCGTATCCCGGCCTCGACGACAAAGCAGCCGTACTCCTGGAATCGTTGGTCGGTAACCATGCCCTGGTCGACGGGAACAAGCGCCTGGGCTGGCTCTCGCTGGTGGTGTTCTACGGACTCAACGGCATCGATCTGGATGCACACGACGACGAGGCCTACGACCTGGTCATCGCGGTCGCCAGCGGGACCGCGACCTACCAGGAGGTGTCGGCCCGCCTCGCATCTTGGCACTGACCACCAGCGGCAATTGCGGATGTTCCAGAGGTGGCTCAGGAGGCCTCTGAGAGGCGTTGCACGACGTACTGGTTGAGGCTGAGGTGCTCTTCGGCAGCTCGGATGGCGAGGCGGCGGTGCAGGCTTTCCCCGACACGGAGGTTGAACTTGCCCGAGTAGCTCCGCTCCGACAGCGGTACGGGGACGGCCTCACTCTCCGCCGCCAAGTCGGCCACGGTGTCTGCGACCAGGTCAACCAGTCCCTGCAGGGCAGCTGGCTGGGAGTTGGCGAGCCATGACAGTGAGGGGAACTCGGCGCAGGTGGCGACGAACTCGTTGTCTTCGACCGACCATGTCACTCGGTAGGTGTAGCGGGACACGTCGGCCGTTTCGGTGTGGGACATCACTTCGCCTCCTTCTTGTCGATCGCGGCCAGCACCTGCCGCACCTGGTAGGGCTTGGCCTGGCCGTTGCTGTTCTGGATGTTCACCCGTGGATCACCGGGCCAAGGGGTCTTGAACACCGCGTGTGATCCGCCGGTTCTGAAGCGCCCCAGGTTCTCTGCCGCTCTCATGCGGGTTGCGGCTCTCGGTTGAGGGTCGCGTAGTGGGCGGTTTCGTACTCCACAGGGGCAACGTATCCCAGGCTGGAGTGGAGGCGTCGGTTGTTGTACCAATCGACCCAGCCGGCGGTTGCGTACTCGACGTCGGCGAGGGTCTTGTAGGGGCCGGGATGGAAGATCGTGGTGCGGATGCACTCGGCCTTGTAGAGACCGTTGATGGATTCCATCAAGGCGTTGTCGTAGGCGTCCCCGACGCTGCCGATCGAGGGCTGTATCTGCTCCAGAGCCAGGCGTTCGGTGTAGCGCAGCGAGGTGTACTGCGACCCGGCATCCGAGTGCGCCCGCAACGATCCGGGCTGGATCGGGCGGCCATCTCGGTCTCGTTGCCACACGGCCATCCGCAGCGGGCTAAGGACCAGGTCGGTGTGCATGCTGCCAGCGGCGTGCCAGGCGACGATGCGTTGCGAGAACACATCGACGATGAACGCGACGTAGCAGAACCCCGCCCACGTCCGGACGTAGGTGAAGTCCATAACCCACGTGTGATCCGGCCGCGGGGCGGTGAAGCCGGTCCAGCAGGTCACCTGCCCGGTTTCCGTCCTTGCCTGGGATAGTGGTGCGGATCCCCTTGTCGCACCGCACCCCGGAGAGCCCGAGAACGGTCATGGCCCGGTCCACGCTGCCGGCCGAGGCGTCACCGAAGGCAGGCTGGCGACGCACCAGGGCGGTCATCTTCCGACGCCCGTAGAGGCCCTCTGGGGTCATCTGACGCTGCGCCTGCTTGGTGGTCCACGCCAGGTCGCGGACCTTGTCGGCCACGTGCGCATCGCTGAGGGTGCGGGCAGCCACACCACCTCGTTTCCAGGAGCGGTAGGTCCTCGCGGCGATCTGACAGCCCTGCTCACGCAGGACCCGGCAGATCGACTCGACCGCGAACCCCTCGGACTTCATCTGGTCGATGAAACCGGCCATCACCGGTTGCGGGGGTCGAGTTCCCCCGCGAAGAAAGTCGTTGCCGCTCGCAGGATCGCGACGTCTTCTCGAAGGCGTCGGTTCTCGGCCTTCAACCGCTTCACCTCGGCCTGCTCCTCGGTGGTGATCCCGTCGCGTTCGCCGGTATCGACCTGGGCCTGGATCACCCAGCGACGCACGGACTCCTTCCCAACCCCCAGCTGCTTCGCCACGGCCGCTGCCGCGGCCGTCAGCGACGGATACTCGGACACGTGCTCGGTCACCAGACGCACAGCTCGTGCCTTCAGCTCCGGATCGATCATCTTGGGCATGGTGCTCATTCTCCTTGACTCAAACAGGAGCGGCATCAAACCTGGGGCGCTTCAGACCGTGAAATCGGCACACAGTCTCACCCTGTTTCGTGCTCTCTCGCGCAATTGGCACACAAAATGGCACACACCCCCTGCTATGAGGGGGTGTGTAGGTGGTGAAAAGGTACCTGTAACCCCTAGCGGACTAGGGGTTACATCTGGTGGGCGGTACTGGGTTTGAACCAGCGACCTCTTCCGTGTCAGGGAAGCGCGCTACCACTGCGCCAACCGCCCGAGGTGGAGACGGGATTTGAACCCGTGTACACGGATTTGCAGTCCGTTGCCTCGCCTCTCGGCCACTCCACCGGGTGGAGGGTTACCCTCCCCTTGTGGGTCTGGGAGAGACCTTGATCTCCGAGCGGACGACGAGATTCGAACTCGCGACCCTCACCTTGGCAAGGTGATGCTCTACCAACTGAGCTACGTCCGCCTTGCGCTACCGCTGCTCCCCTTCCGGTTTGCCGCGTTCGGCGCGTAGAGAACATTAGTCCACGGATTCAGCAAAGTGCAAATCGTCGGTTCCTCGGCGCGATCAGGCGCTGACCCGTTCACCCAGCCATTCCGCGATCGCCTGCTCCACCCGCTCGGGCTCCCGGCTCGGCGTGTGCGTCCCGTCCACGAGGACGACGCGCCTCGTCGCACCCTCCTCCGGGAGCCCGAACGGGTCTTTCCTGCCTTGGACGACGAGCACCGGGGCCGACACGGAGTACAACTCGGACCCCCGGTCCGCGCCCTTGGGCGACACGAGCGGGAAAGCGAGGCACAGCACCGCCGAAGCACCCACCTCCGCCGCGGACCGGCACGCCACCCGCGCCCCGAACGAGCGACCACCCACGACCAGGACGCCGCCGGGCACCTGCGCCCGGAGCTGCCCGACCACCTGCACCCACGCCCGCTCGGCGTTGGCGATGGGCGGCGGCACCCTGCGACCGGCGACCCTGTAGGGCTGCTCCACCAGCGCCACGACGCAGCCCGCCTCCAGACCCGCCTTCAGTGCGGCCCTGAGATCTACGGTGTCCACTCCCCCGCCGGCCCCGTGCCCGAGCACCATGAGGCCCGCGGCGCCTGCCGGATAGGACACGTGAGCCCGCGCATTTCCCGTGGTTGTGGGGACCTCCAGGACCTCAGTTCGCATTCTCGTTTCCGATCCGCTAGAGTTTTTCTTCGCTAGGGCGATTGGCGCAGTGGTAGCGCGCTTCGTTCACACCGAAGAGGTCGGCGGTTCGAAACCGCCATCGCCCACTCTAGTGGGGCTTTCCGACGCTGGTTTTGCCCACCGAGGGCCCGGAGGAATGAGGCGATGACAGCACCCGCGATCGTACTCGTGGCCGACGGCCCCGACGACGAAGCTGTGAACTCGTCTCTCGAGGCCATCCTCGAGGACCTCCGCATTGCGCGCAGGGACCTCCGGGTCTTTCTCGGCCGCATCGGCGGCCCCGAGCCCCGGCTCGAAGACGTGGTGAGCCAACTCGTCGCGGACGAGGTGGCAGAGGCGGTGCTGATCCCCCTGGACTTGGTTTCCGCCGCAGATCACGCCCCCGTGCTCGACACTTTCCAGCGTTCTCCAGACATCCACCTGGCTGTCAGTCGCCCCGTGGGCCCGGCCAGCGAACTGCTGAACATCCTCGACGAACGGGTCAGAGAAGCGTTGCACCGCGGCGGCGCCCTCGAGATCGACGGACTCATCCTCGCGGCGCCTGCCGGCGGCGACGTCCGTGGCTCGTCGTTGCTGGCCCGTCGCGCCCGGCAATGGTCGGCCCACCACCGCATCCCGGTTCAGTTGGCGGTCGACGAGGGCAGCGGCAGGGCCACCGCCTCCGCGGTCGCCGCCCTGCGCGGGCAGGGGCGCCGTCACATAGCCGTCGGAGGCGTCTTCCTGGCCCCCACGCCGGACTACCAGGCCCACGCCCATGCGGCGCTGCGCGCTGGGGCCATCGCCGTGACCTCGCCCATCGGGCCCACTCCCCATCTGAGGCAGCTCATCCTCGCCCGCTATGCGTTCGGCGCGATGGAACTGCTCGACGGCACCCCCACCCAGCTGTCCGCGGAGGTCCTGGAGGGCGAGGAGGACTGATCAGCTTGCGATGGCGATTATCATCGTCTTCATGACTGACCAGTACGTCCCGAAGCTGATCAAACCGGATACCGAATGGCGCGAGCAGCTCAGCAAGATGGAGTACCACGTCCTTCGTGAGGCCGGCACGGAGCGGCCGTTCACCGGCGAATACACCGACACCGAGGACGAGGGTGTCTACGAATGCCGGGGCTGCGGCGCGGAACTGTTCCGCAGCAATGAGAAGTTCCACTCAAACTGCGGCTGGCCCAGCTTCTTCGCCCCGCTCGCGGAGGAACGCGTCCGCTACATCGAGGACAGGTCGCTGCCCGGTCGCCCCCGCGTCGAGGTGCGGTGCAGCAACTGTGACGGGCATCTTGGCCACGTCTTCGAGGGCGAGGGTTATGAGACGCCCACCGACCTGCGCTTCTGCATCAATTCCGTATCCCTGAACCTGCGCCGTTCCTGACCCGCCGTTCTCGGCGCGCCACCGCCGAAAAGGGCGGCGGCGCGCTTAGAGTGGCGACGTGCCCGCGAATGTCACCAGCATCACTCCAGAGCCGTTCAGCCGCGCTCTCCGGGAGTTGACGGCCATGAACTGGCGTTCCGGCATCACCGCGGACGAGATCGGCTCTCCACAGCGCATCGCGCCCTACTCGGTGGCCATCGCCGCCGAGCTGCTGGACGACGACGAGCCCTTGGCAACCGGGCGCCTGATCCTGCTCCACGATCCCGCGGGCAACGACGCATGGGCCGGCACCTTCCGCCTCGTGACCTACGTGCGCGCCGAGGTGGACCTGGACATGGTCACAGACCCGCTTCTCCCTGAAGTGGCGTGGTCATGGTTGACCGAAGCGCTGGAGAGCCACGGCTGCGACGCCTCGGCGCTGGCCGGCACGGTGACCGCCTCGTACGGTCGAGGGTTCGGCGAGATGGTTCAGGAACCGGACAGGGCCGACGTCGAACTGCGCTCCTCGTGGACCCCCCAACTCGACGGCGCACACTCCCTCACGCCCCATCTCGCGGCCTGGCAGGACCTGTTGGGGCAGGTGGCTGGGCAACCTCCCCTGCCGCCGGGCGTGGCCACCCTGCCGGTGGGCCGCAACCTATGACATATGTGAACAGCAGCCGCGAGCCCCTCAAGCCCGTCGTCGACACCCCTGAACTCTTGGCGGAGTGCCTCACGGCCCTGCGCGCCGGCAGAGGGCCGGTGGCCTTCGACACGGAGCGGGCGCACGGCCACCGGTACTGGGCGAAGGCCTATCTGCTCCAGATCCGCCGTGAAGGCTCGGGGACGTGGCTGATCGATCCGATCGCCTTCGAGAAGGACGGGGAACTGGCTGACCTCAGCTCACTCGTCGACGCGTGCGGCACCGCCACCTGGATCGTCCACGCCGCCACCCAGGACCTGCCCTGCATGCAGGAGATCAACATCATCCCGCCGCGGATCTTCGACACCGAACTCGCCGCGCGTCTCCTCGCAAAACCCGGCGCATCGCTCGGAGCCCTCCTCGAGGCCGAACTCGGGATCAAACTCCGCAAGGCGCACTCCGCAGACAACTGGTCGCGGCGACCTCTGCCCGAATCCTGGTTGATCTACGCCGCACTCGACGTGGACTACCTCCTCGAACTGTCCAAGGTGTTGGCCACCCACCTGGTGCTGGCCGGTCGCGAAGAATGGTCCGCGCAGGAGAACGACGACATGCTGGCGCGTTTCAGTACGCCGCCGAAGCCCCGTGAGGACCCCTGGCGGCGCCTCAGCGGCCTCACCACCCTCAGGACGCCGATGCAGTACGCCGTGGCCCGCGAACTGTGGCTGGCGCGGGACGAGGTGGCCAGGCGCCGCGACAGGCCGCCAGGCTGGATCCTCCATGATTCGGCCGTGTTGGCGGTCGCCGCCCTGGCCCGCGACACGGTACCGAGCGCGGCGCAGGTCCAGAACCTCCCGGGCTTCAGCTCCCAGCCGGGGCAGCGCTACGTGCGGCACTGGCTGGCCGCACTCGAACGTGTGCGGCACCTGCCGCCCGAACAGTACCCGGCCAAACACCTGCACACCCCCGGCGTGCCGCACCCCAGGTCCTGGGACAAGGCGAATCCTGAGGCAGCGTTGCGCTGGGCAGCGGTGCGGCCCGCCGTCGACGAATTGGCCTGCGACCTGGGGGGGCTCCAGCCCAGCCTGATCGCACCGCCTGCGGTGCTGCAGGAGGCGCTCTACCGTCATTCAGAGGTGACGCGAGAGGTGCTCCTGGAGCTGGGCGCGCGGCCGTGGCAGGCTGACTTCCTGGCCCCCGCCATCGCGGAGGCGCTCGGTCAGGCCTGAGCGTCCTCGACGGTGACGTCGGCCACCTCGGTAGACAGCAGGTCGCCCAGCACCGACAGCGCCGTGGCGGCAGCGGTGAGCCCGATGCGCTCCAGAACCTCGTCGCGTGAGCCGTGCTTGAGGAATTCCTTGGGGATGCCGAAGTTGCGCACCTTCACCGGTGCGTCCTCCATCGCCAACTGTGCCCCGAGCCGCTGGCCGACGCCACCGTCGACGAGGTTGTCCTCCAAGGTGACCACGAGGTCGTAGCCGCTGGCCAGGGCCACGAGGTCTGGGCTCACCGGCAGGGCCCACAGCGGGTCCACGACTGCGGCGGACACCCCCTGGTCATCGAGGCGTTCGGCGAGATCCATCGCCACCCCGACGAACTGCCCGTAGCCCACGATAAGGACCTTCGCCTCTTCGGGCCGGATCAGCACGTCGACGCGGTTGATCCCCTCACCCACGTGGGCGATCTCCGGCATTTCGTCCGGCAGACGTTCCTTCGAGTAGCGCACGACGGTGACCGCATCGTCGACCTCCACGGCATGGTCCAGCGCTGCCACCAGACGGGTCTGGTCGCGGGGTGCGGCCAGTTGGAGATGCGGCACAATGCCCAGGAGCGTCATGTCCCACATGCCGTTGTGGCTGGGCCCGTCCGTGCCGGTCACGCCGGCCCTGTCCAGCACCAGTGTGATGCCGGCCTTGTGGAGCGCCGCGTCCATGAGCACCTGGTCGAGGGCCCGGTTCAGGAACGTGGCGTAGAGGGCGACCACCGGATGCAGGCCGGCGCGCGCCAGGCCGGCAGCGGAGACCACGGCGTGCTGTTCGGCGATACCGACGTCGAAGATCCGGTCCGGGAACGCCGCTGCGAACCGGCCCAGCCCGGTGGGGTTGAGCATGGCCCCGGTGATGGCCACCAGGTCTGGGCGTCGCTGACCGAGCTGCACGATGGCTTCGGCGAACGCGTCCGTCCAGGTGGCCTGCACCGTCGCCGACAGCGGCTCTCCGGTGAACTCGTTGATCTTGCCGACCGCGTGGAAGCGGTCCTCCTCGTGCTCCTCAGCGGCCGGGAAGCCCCGACCCTTGCGCGTCACGCAGTGCACGATCACCGGGCCACCGAACTGGCGTGCCTGTTCAAGGTGGTTGGTGAGGGCCGTGATGTCGTGGCCGTCGATGGGGCCGGTGTACTTGATGCCGATGTCCGAGAACATCGTCTGGGGCGCCAGGACGTCCTTCACGCCGGTCTTGAAACCATGCATGAGGTCATAGACCGGCCGCCCGAACACGGGGACGCGCTTCACGCCGCGCTTGATGACGCTCAGCGTCTTCTCGTAGCGGTGATCCGTGCGGAG
The DNA here is from genome assembly GCF_017815535.1 of Tessaracoccus sp. MC1865. NCBI lineage: Bacteria > Bacillati > Actinomycetota > Actinomycetes > Propionibacteriales > Propionibacteriaceae > Tessaracoccus > Tessaracoccus sp. MC1865. The sequence continues at coordinate 1,695,094 of NZ_CP072596.1, forward strand.
GCCGGCCAGGTGGTTGGCCAACCCGCCGACGGTGGGCGTGTAGGAGCGCCCGTTGTCGTTGACGATCACCACGAGGCGTAGGTCGCCGGCGTCAGCGATGTTGTTGAGGGCCTCCCAGGCCATGCCGCCGGTCAGCGCTCCGTCGCCGACGACCGCCACGACGGTGCGGTCCTCCCCCCTGATCCGGAATCCCTTGGCCAGACCCTCGGCCCATGAAAGGGCCGAAGAGGCGTGCGAGTTGCGCACCCAGTCGTGTTCCGACTCATCGGGCTCCGGGTACCCGGAGATGCCCTCCTGCTGGCGGAGGGTGTCGAAGAGAGGGGCGCGGCCGGTGAGAATCTTGTGGACGTAGCTCTGGTGACCGGTGTCGAAGATGATGGGATCTGACGGCGAATCGAAGACCTTGTGGATGGCCATGGTCAATTCGACGACGCCGAGGTTCGGGCCCAGGTGCCCACCGGTGCGGCTGACCTTCGTGATCAGGAAGCGCCTGATCTCGTCAGCCAACTGCACCAGTTGTTTCCTGGACAGCGCCCGCAGGTCATGGGGGCTGTGCACCGAATCCAACAGAGACATGCGGTCAATAGTAGGCCCTAACAACCAATGGGCCGGGTCAACGTGCGGGCGGAGGTCACAGCCGGGGGACGAAACGCACGTCCCGGAGCGCCTGTTCGACGAGTTCCACTCCCCTGGCGACCCGGACCAGCCGGGCTTCTTCCTGCTGCAGGACGACCGCGGCCTGATCGACCGTTGCGGTGTCCACCACGCCCGACAACGAGGTGCGCACACCCGCCAGACTGCTGCGCGTCGCCACCAATTGGGCCGCGACGAACTCCCGCGCCATCCGGGCCAGCACGACAGGGTGACGGCGCAACACCTGGTACCCCCGGTATTCCGACGGGCAGGAGTCCAGCAGGAAAGATTCCGCCGTCTTCAGCCAGCCGCTGGACCCCGGCGGGCGCACGGCCCCGGGCCAACCCGGCGGCACGTACACGCGGATAACTTCATCTTCATCGAACATACCTTCTATTGAAGCTGAACGCCCGGACAAAATCGAGTGCCTGCTCCAATCGACCTCACCTTTCCGCGAGGCCAGGGGTTCAGCTCCGGATCTCCGGGGTCCCCTCCGTGCCCCCCTTCGCGGGGCCGGTGAACAAGCCAACGATCAGCGCTGCGACCGCGCCGACCAACACGAAACGCTTCATCGATGCGAACATGTGATCCTCCAATCGGTTCCCTCCAAGCAGAACCTGACCAGATGACGCGGCGCCCACGGCGACGTGAACTGCAGATGTCGGTCAGATGACGATGTTCAAACCCTCCCGGGCGCGCAGGGGGATGATGCCCGCAGAAGCAGGCAGCCCCCGCAGCCGGCATCGCCTAGCTGAAGGGGCCACTCTCCTGAACGGGAGCTTATGCTCCCCCGTTCAGCGTCTGCTACTTGAACATCACGATGTTGGTGGCCCAGATGTCCATGCGGCAACGCTCCGGGCGGCACCACACGAGAACCGGGCCGGCTCCCGAAAGGGAACCGGCCCGGTTCGTCTGTGCTCAGATCAGGCGTTGGCCAGATTACGCAGCACGTACTGCAGGATGCCGCCGTGCTGGAAGTAACTGCGCTCCCCCGGCGTGTCGATGCGGACGAGAGCCTCGAACACGGTCTCCTTGCCGTCGGGGCTCACCGCGGTGACCTTGACGGTCTTCGGCGTCACGTTGTTGTTGAGCTCGGAGATGCCTTCGAAGGAGAAGGTCTCCTCACCGGTCAGGCCCAGGGAATCGGCGCTCTCGCCCGCCGGGAACTGCAGCGGGAGAACGCCCATGCCGATGAGGTTGGAGCGGTGGATCCGCTCGTAGCTCTCGGCGATGACGACCTTGACGCCCAGCAGCGCGGTGCCCTTGGCCGCCCAGTCACGCGAGGAACCGGAGCCGTACTCCTTGCCCGTCAGCACGACGAGCGGGGTGCCCTGCTCGGCGTAGTTGACGGCCGCGTCGTAGACGGTGGCGACGGGGGCGTCGGCCTGGGTGAAGTCACGTGTGAAGCCGCCCTCGGTGCCCGGTGCGATCTGGTTGCGCAGCCGGATGTTGGCGAACGTGCCGCGGATCATCACTTCGTGGTTGCCGCGACGGGAACCGTACGAGTTGAAGTCACGACGCTCGACCCCATTGGCCGTCAGGTACTCGCCGGCGGGCGAGTCCGCCTTGATGGAGCCGGCCGGAGAGATGTGGTCCGTGGTGACCGAGTCGCCCAGCTTCAGCAGGACCCGGGCGCCGGAGACGTCCTCGACGGGCGCCGGGTCGGCCGGCATGCCCTCGAAGTACGGGGGCTTGCGGACGTAGGTGGAGTCGTGCTCCCACTCGAACGTGTCGCCGTCCGGGGTGGGCAGCGAGCGCCAGCGGTCGTCGCCGCTGAACACGTCGGCGTAGCGCGAGGAGAACATCTCCGCGCTGATCGACCCGGCGACGACCTCTTCGATCTCCGCCTGGGTGGGCCAGATGTCGGCCATGAACACGTCATTGCCGTCCTGGTCCTGGCCGAGCGGCTCCGAGAAGAGGTCGATGTCCATCGTGCCGGCGAGCGCGTAGACGATGACCAGCATGGGGCTGGCCAGGTAGTTCATCTTCACGTCCGGGTTGATGCGACCCTCGAAGTTGCGGTTGCCCGAGAGCACCGCCGAGACGGCGAGGTCGTGCTCGTTGATGGCCTCGGAGACCTCGGTGATGAGCGGACCGGAGTTGCCGATGCAGGTGACGCAGCCGTAGCCGACGAGGTTGAACCCGATGGCGTCGAGGTACTGCGTGAGGCCGGCCTTCTCGTAGTAGTCCGTGACCACCTGTGAGCCCGGCGCCAGCGAAGTCTTGACCCACGGCTTGCGGGTGAGGCCCTTCTCGACGGCCTTCTTGGCCACCAGTGCGGCGCCGATCATCACGCTCGGGTTCGAGGTGTTCGTGCATGAGGTGATCGACGCGATGGTGACCGCGCCGTGATCGAGATCGAAGCTCGAGCCGTCCGCCAGCGTGACGGGCACCTTCTTGACCACACGGTCAGGCGAGGCGCCGTTCCCTGCGCCGTGCGGCGCGGGCGAGTTGTCCGTCTCGCCAGGAGTGGGCTCGGTGGGGTCCGAGGCGTCCATCGTGGAGTTCACGGCCCTGTCGTAGCCGTTGTAGTCGGCCTCCGGCTCGCCCACGTAGGCGACCAGTTCCTGATGGAACGCGGTCTTCGACTGGTCCAGCCTGATGCGGTCCTGGGGGCGACGGGGCCCGGCGATGGACGGGACGACGGTGGAGAGGTCCAGTTCGATGTACTCGGAGAAGACGGGCTCGATCGAGGGGTCGTGCCACAGGCCCTGGGCCTTGGCGTAGGTCTCGACGAGGGCGATCTGCTCCTCATCACGGCCGGTCAGGCGCAGGTAGTCGGTGGTCTTCGCGTCGATCGGGAACACGGCGATGGTCGAGCCGTATTCGGGGCTCATGTTGCCGATGGTGGCGCGGTTGGCCAGCGGGACCTCGGCCACGCCGTCACCGTAGAACTCGACGAACTTGCCGACCACCTTGTGCTCACGCAGCATCTCCGTGATGGTCAGCACGAGGTCGGTGGCGGTGGTGCCTTCGCTCAGCTTGCCGGTCAGCTTGAAGCCGACGACGCGCGGGATGAGCATGGAGACGGGCTGGCCCAGCATGGCCGCCTCCGCCTCGATGCCGCCCACACCCCAGCCGACGACGCCCAGGCCGTTGACCATGGTGGTGTGCGAATCCGTGCCCACGCAGGTGTCGGGGTAGGCCTGCACCACACCGTCGACGCTGCGAGGGAAGACGACGCGGGCCAGGTGCTCGATGTTGACCTGGTGCACGATGCCGGTGCCGGGCGGCACCACCTTGAAGTTGTCGAACGCGGTCTGGCCCCAGCGGAGGAACTGGTAACGCTCGCGGTTGCGCTGGTATTCGATGTCGGTGTTCTGCTGGAACGCGGTGGGCGTGCCGAAGACGTCGGCGATCACGGAGTGGTCGATGACCATCTCGGCCGGCGACAGCGGGTTGACCTTGGAGGCGTCACCGCCCAGGGCGACGACGGCCTCGCGCATGGTGGCCAGGTCGACGACGCAGGGTACGCCGGTGAAGTCCTGCATGATCACGCGCGCCGGCGTGAACTGGATCTCGTGGTCGGGTTCCGCAGTCGGGTCCCAGTTCCCCAGGAACTCGATGTCTTCCTTGGTGATGTTGGCACCATCTTCGGTGCGCAACAGGTTCTCCAGGAGGACCTTGAGGCTGAAAGGCAACTTCTCGGAGCCCGGCACGGAGTCGAGCCGGAAGATCTCGTACGAGGTGCCGTTGACGTCGAGGCTCGACTTCGCCCCGAAACTGTTGACGCTCATCCTTCTCCTTTACTTGGCTGACGCCAGGTTCTCTTGATATCAAGATACCGCACAAGCTGCGGGCGCGCGGCGGCGTCGCCATCCTTCGCCCATCCTAGGGGGTCAGCCGCTGCCTAAGAGGCTGGGTGGAGGATCGCGACGCACTCGACGTGGTGCGTCATCGGGAACAGGTCGAAGCCCCGGATGGAAACGGGCGCGTAGCCCTCAGCGGCGAACGTCTTCAGGTCGCGCGCCAGTGCAGCCGGGTCGCACGCGACATAGGCGATGGCCCGTGGGCGCCGGGCCGCCACCGCCCGAACCACGCCGGCTCCCGCGCCCTTGCGCGGTGGGTCCAGCACGATCAGGTCCGCCCACTCCGGCAACTGCCGGTCAGCGCGCTCGACGGGCAGGGCGTAGAACTCGCCCTCGGGTACGTTGCGCCTGGCCAGTTCAACTGCGCCGCGGCCAGCCTCGACCCCCAGCACCAGGCAGCCGGCGTCGGCCAATGCACCGGCGAACAGGCCGACGCCGCAGTAGAGGTCCATGGCCCGCTCCCCCGGCTCGGGACGCAGCCCGTCCAGCACGGCTCGGCTCAGGGTTTCGGCGGCGGCCGGGTGCACCTGCCAGAATCCGCTGGCGGCGACGGTGTAGGTCCGTCCGAGCACCTTCTGCTGCACGGGATCCGGTCCCTTGAGGCGACGACCGCTGATCAACGTCACGCTCCGGTCCGCCACGGTCACCTCCAGGTCGACGCCGGGATCTGCGAACGCCTGCAGTTTTTCCAGAGTGGGCCCGGGGGCGGCGATGAGGCAACCCTGGTCCGGCAGCGGCACGATGTCGTGCGAGCGCCGGGCCCGGAGGCCGACCGAGCCGTCGTCGTCGACGGCGTAGCGAACGCGGGTGCGCCAGTCGAGCAGACCTCCGGGCACCGCCTCGACTTCGCCGTCCCAGGTGAGCCCGGCGAGCCGCTCGAGCTGCTCGGCCACCACCGCTGTCTTGAGGGCGAGCTGCGTGTCGGCATCGGCGTGCTGCCAGTCGCAGCCACCGCACCTGCCTGCGATGGGGCAGGGCGGGACCACGCGCCCGGGCGCCGCGTCGAGCACCTCCGTCACGCGGCCGCGGTCGAACTTGCTGCCGCGGTCCGTGATCTCCAGCCGGACCCGCTCCCCCGGCAACCCGCCGGTGACGAAGACGACCTTCCCGTCGAGCCGCCCGACGATATACCCGCCGTGCGCCACGCGCTCCAACATGACCTCGGTCATCATCTACCGATCCTTGGTTGAGACGCGCGACGGGTCAGGTCGCGGCGCCTGCCCGAACTGCGCAACTGATAGGGCACCGACGTCACCATGACGCCCTGCATGAAGTGCAGCCTGGTGCGGATGAGCAGCGCCGTCTGGTTGTGCAGCAGCTGTTCCCACCAGTGTCCGACGACGTACTCGGGGATGTAGACGCTGACGACGTCGCGCGGATTCTCCGAGCGAAGCTCACTGACGTACCGGATGAAAGGCCCCGTGATCTCGCGGTAGGGCGACGCGATCACCTTGAGCGGGACGCCGAAGTCCTCGTCCTCCCACTCGTCCAGGATCTGCTCCACCTCGTCGTCGTCGATGGCGACGGTCACCGCGGTGAGCGTCGTGGGCCGGGTGGCGCGGGCGAACGCGATGGCCTTGACCGTGGGCAGGTTGACCCGCTGCACGAGGATGACCCCGCGGACCCGGCTCGGGAGGGCGCGATCGGATTCCGGAGTGAGGGCCAGTTCCCTCGACACCGCCTTGTAGTGGTTCGAGATGGCGAGCATGACGAGGAACATCGCGCCCATCGCGACGAGGGCGAGGTACGCACCGTGCGTGAACTTGGAGATCAGCACCACGAGCAGCACGATCCCGGTGAGGGAGGCGCCGATGAAGTTGATCACCCGGCTCCGCACCATCTGGCGGCGCGCCTCGGGGTCGTGTTCGGTACGCAGCGCGACGGTCCAGTGCCGCACCATCCCAACTTGCCCCACCGTGAAGGAGATGAACACCCCGACGACGTACAGCTGGATGAGGGCCGTGACCGAGGCGTTGAAGGCCAGGACCAGGGCGATGGCGCCCAGCGACAGCATCACGATGCCGTTGGAGTACGCCAGCCGGTCACCGCGCGAGTGCAGCTGGCGTGGGAGGTACCCGTCCTTGGCCAGGATCGACGCCAGGGAGGGGAACCCGTTGAAGGCGGTGTTGGCCGCGAGGAACAGGATCAGCATGGTGGCCGTGATCATGATGTAGAAGCCGGGCTGGAACCAGTCCATGAACACCACACGGGCCAACTGCCCCGTCACCGTGGTGGCGGCGCTGTGGATGGTGTTGCCCGCGGCGTCGACGTAGTGGGTGCCGGTCAGCTCGTCGATGAGGTGCACCTTGGTGAGGTTGGCCAGCGAGATGATGCCCACCAGCATGGTGATGGCCATGAGGCCCAGCAGCGCCAGCACCGTGGCGGCGTTGCGGCTCTTGGGCGGCCGGAACGCCGGCACCCCGTTGCTGATGGCCTCCACGCCGGTCAGCGCCGCGCAACCCGAAGAGAAGGCGCGGGCGAGGATGGCGATCAGGGCCCAGCCGGCCAGGTCGGCCGCGCCGTCGGGCCGCACGACGATCAGGTCTGCGGTCTCCGACTTGAGGTCGTGGCCCAGGACGAAGATGCGCAGGAGACCGATGGCGATCATCGAAAGCATGGAGACCATGAAGACGTAGGTGGGGACCGCGAACGCGCTGCCGGACTCTCGCACGCCGCGCAGGTTCACCAGGGTGAGGAACGCGATCACGCCCACCGCCGTCCAGGCTTCGTAGCCCTGCAGGAACGGCGCCATAGCCTTGGCGTTGATCACGCCGGCGGAGACCGACACCGCGACGGTCAGCACGTAATCCACCATGAGGGCCGACGCGACCGTCAGCGCGGCATGCCGGCCGAGGTTCTCGCGCGCCACTTCATAGTCTCCGCCGCCGCCGGGATAGGCGTGGACGGTCTGCCTATACGACGCGACTACCACCGCCACGACGATGGCTACCAGCAGGCCGATCTCCCAGGAGAAGAGGAAACCCGCCATGCCTGCCAGTGACAGCGTGATGAGGATCTCGTCGGGCGCATACGCCACGGAGCTCAGCGCGTCGGAGGCGAACACGGGCAGCGCGATGCGTTTCGGCAGCAGCGTCTCGCCCATCTGGGCGTTGGCCAGACGTCGTCCCACCACCATGCGCTTGAGCGCCGAGATCACGTTCACAACGCTCAACGTAGACCTGTTCCCCCCAAATGTCATCGGCGCACCCTGGTGCTATGTTCTGAACACACGGGTGCTCATCCCGACCGTCGGAGGAGACAAGGGTGCATATCGTCATCATGGGCTGCGGCCGCGTGGGGGCCATGCTCGCCACGGGTCTCGAGAAGCGGGGCCACAGCGTGGGGGTCATCGACCAGAACCCTGAAGCGTTCCGCCGGCTGGGCAACGACTTCAAGGGACTCACCGTGGAAGGTATCGGGTTCGACCGCGAGGTGCTGGAGGCCGCCGGCATCCGGCGGGCAGACGCCTTCGCTGCGGTCAGCTCCGGCGACAACTCCAACATCCTCTCGGCCCGCGTGGTGCGGGAGAACTACCACGTCGACAACGTGGTGGCCCGCATCTACGATCAGGGCCGCGCCGAGGTGTTCGAACGATTGGGCATCCCCACTGTCGCGACGGTCAAGTGGACCGTGACCCAGATGCTCCGCCGGCTGCTCCCCGCGGGCAGCCAGCCGGTGTGGTCAGACCCCACCGGGGACGCCCGCCTCATGCAGATCCACGTGCACAACGGCTGGGTGGGCCGACGGGTCAGCGAGCTGTCGGCGGCCGCCGACGCGCCCATCCCGTTCCTCCTGCGGGTGGGACGCGGCCTGGTCCCGGACCGCGACACGATCTATCAGGACGGCGACCTCATCTTCGTCGCCTGCTACACCGAGCGGGTCGATGAACTCGAGACGCTCTTCGCCAACGCCCCCGGCCGGAACTAGGAGGACGAGATGCGCGTCGCCATCGCGGGAGCAGGCAACGTGGGCCGCTCCATCGCCCGTGAACTGATCGCCAACGGCCACCAGGTCCTACTGATCGAGAAGGACCGCTCCGCCATTCACCGCGGGGCTGTGCCCGGTGCCACCTGGCTCGAGGCTGACGCCTGCGAGCTCAGCTCGCTCGAGGAGGCGGAGCTGGACCGCTACGACGTGGCCATCGCGGCCACCGGTGATGACAAGGCCAACCTCGTCCACTCCCTGCTCGCCAAGACCGAATTCGGCGTGCCCCGCACCGTGGGCCGGGTCAACCACCCGGGCAACGAATGGATGTTCGACGACCAGTGGGGCGTCGACGTCTCCGTCTCCACCCCCCGCCTGATGTCGGCCCTCGTCGAGGAGGCCGTCTCCACCGGCGACCTGGTGCGGCTGCTCACCTTCACCAAGTCGACGACGCATCTCTCTGAGATCCGGCTTCCCGTGGGTTCGCGCTTCATCGGCCACCGCATCCGCGACATCCAACTGCCCGGCGATGCCGTGCTCGTCGCGATCATCCGCGACGGGGCGCCGCTGACGCCCGAACGCGACCGTGCCTTCGAGGCGAGCGATGAACTGCTGTTCCTGGTCACCCAGGAATCGGAGCCGGACCTGGCCGAGCTGTTCGACCCGGAATCCGAGCCTGAGGAAAGCTAGGGGATGATCTCGAAGTCCGGGTTGTAGATCACCGGATTTCCGTCCTCGTCGGCGAGCCTGCCCGCGACGCGGATGTGGCGCCCAGGCATGAGGCATTCGAGCCGGCTGCGGCCCATCCAGATGAGGCGGACGGTGCCGGAGCCGTCGTTGACCTCCGCCTCGAGCCAACCGTTCTCGGCATCAGAGGTGATGGAGACGATCTCGCCGCGGAGCTTCACACGGCTGCGCGGCTCGCACCGTACCAGTTGCTGTGCCCCGCTGTCCTCGGCGCGCTGGATCAGCTCAGTGGCCTCCAACTCTTCGATCGGGGTCACCCAGCGCCGCAGCCGCTCTCGGAGCGACGTACGAGTCATTTCTCAGTCCTCCTGCGCCGCCTGCTGCTGGGCCTGCTGCGGCACCGTCATGGGGAGCAGGCTGCCAGGTGCTGCCGGCGCGGTGCCGCGACGGACGACGAGGGCGCTGAAGAACTCCCGCAGCGCCACCTGGATGTCTTCATTGTTGGGCTCGAACGTTGCCTTCCCCAGGAGAACACCCCGGAGCACCCATCCGGGGCCGGGCACCAACCAGGTGCGCGACACGTGCATGGCGGGATTGCCGTTCGGGTCTGTCATCGGCAGCGACCGGCGGACCTCGGCACCGAAGGGACCCTCGACCAGTTCGATGCGCCCCTTCTGCTGCTGGGTGGCGCGGATGATCTCGGAGCGGATCTCAGGCACCATCGACGACTTTCCGGGGCCGGCGAAGACCGCCACCTCAAGCGCCGACTGGTTACCGTCGCCCACGAGCAGGGACTGCACAGTGTTGGTGTCCTTGTTGACCTGCAGCTGCAGGGACATGCCTTCGAAGGGCGTGAGCACGAGCGTGCCCAGATCCAGGCGCTGCACCTCGTCGGCGTCGGCCTCAAGGTCCACCTCTTCGATGTCGAAGGGGCCCCAGTCACGGTCGAATTCGGCGTCCCACAGGGCCGCCTGGGCCTCGATCGGCGTCACTTCGGGCCGCGCCTCGGCTTCTGCCGGCCGGTCTTCCACTTCTTCCGCGATGCGCTCGTCCACCACTTCAGTGGCCGACCGGTTCTGTTCGGCCTCAGCGGGGCGCTTCTTGCGTCCGAAAATCACAGGTCTTCCTTCTGGTCTCAGGGTGTGGTGAAACCACCAGTTGAACCATACCCACCGATCCCGCGCGAAGTCTCATCGAGATCGTCCACAGGCGTGAAAGAGGCCGTCACGAAAGGCATGATCAGCAACTGCGCGACCCGGTCCCCGGCGAGGAGCCGGATGGGGTTGTGCAGGTCCAGGTTGATGAGGCATACCTTGATCTCGCCGCGGTAGCCGGCGTCGATGACCCCGGGTGAGTTGACGATGCTCAGACCGGCGCGCGCCGCGAGACCTGACCGGGGCGTGACCAGCCCGACGTGACCGTCGGGGATGGCCACCGCGACTCCAGTGCCCACGAGGCGGCGCTCCCCCGGCGCCAACACCACGTCCTCCGTCGTACGGAGATCAGCGCCGGCGTCGCCCGGGTGCGCGTAGCTGGGGAGGTGCCCGTCGGCAGCGACGGTGTTGATGTTCATCGCGCAATCTCGCTGAGCGCTGCGGCGAGTTCTGCGGGGCGCCGGGTGCTGACGAGCCACCGCGAGTGCGGGTCTGCCGGGTCCGCCAACTCAACCCGCACCAGGCCGTCGATGAAGGGTCTGGTGAAGAGGAACTCGCGGTTGTCGGCGCCGGGGCCGAGCGCCTGACGGGCCGCCTCGCCCTCGAGCGCGGTCACCTCGCCGATGTATTCCCGCTCGAGCCTGTTGCGCCCCGCGGTGAAGGCTTCGCCGTTGACGCTCAGGCGGGTGGCGCTGTAGGCGACGAGGCCCAGCCCGACGCCCACGAGGGTCAACGCGACGACGCTGATGGCCAACCACAGTTCGAGGTAGGCGAGCACGGCGACGGCGATACTTGCCACGAACAGGAGGCCGATCACGATCCACCACCAGGGGATGTGCAGGCGTTCGGAATAGCTCACGACAGTCACCTTAACCCGTGGGCATAATGGGCATGGATCTGGTGCCGGCGAAAGGAACCTTCATGGCAATGACCGAGAAGATCATGTGGAAGCTCTATGCGGGAGCTGCAGGTGCCGTCACGACGATGGTGGTGCAGAAGACCATCACGAAGGTCTGGGAGGCCGCCACCGGTGAACCGCCGCCGGACCCCAATGACCCGGAGGCCCCGCTGGTCAACGGCCTCATCTGGGCAGCCGCCAGCGGCCTGGGGGTGGGAGTGGCGCAGCTCGTCATGAACCGCTACGTGCATCGCCGCTGGATGGCCAATTACAGCCACAACGGCCCGGGCAAGCTGCGCTCACGCCTCACCTGACCCAGCTCTCAGACGCAGTCCACGCAGTAGTACTGGCCGTTGCGTTCCTCCGCGAGCTGCGGGCGGGCCTTCACGAGGAAGCATGAAGCACACGTGAACTCGTTCGCCTGCCGCGGCAGGACGCGCACGGTCAGTTCTTCGTGGGAGAGGTCAGCTCCCGGGAGTTCGAAGGATTCGGCCGCCTCGACCTCGTCCTCGTCAACCTTGCCCGAGTTCTTGTCAGCGCGACGCGACTTCAACTCCTCAAGCGAATCCTCGCTCATCTCCTCGTCGGTCTTGCGGGGAGCGTCGTAGTCCGTTGCCATCCGTGTATGTCCTTTCGTTGCCGCGATCGCGCTATGTGTACCACATCCCGCCAAAATGTGGGATACCCGCTCGGCGCCTGTGGTTGAGAATGTGCACTCCCAGCGCTCTGCCTACCGCGCGACGAGGGCGTACGCTGGTAAGTTGTCCCAGACAGTAGCCAGCCGTACGAGGAGCCCAATGGACCACTCTCTGACCCCACGGGAGATCCAGACCCGTGTCCGTGCGGGTGCCTCCATCGAAGATCTGGTTGCGGAGAGCGGAATGCCGGCCGAGCGCATCGACGCATTCGCCGGCCCAGTGCTCGCGGAGCGCGAACATGTCGCCCAGACGGCCCAGGTGTCCACGGTGCGCCGTCGGGGCGAGTCCGGCACACACAGGCGTCTCGGCGAACTGATCGCCACGAGGCTCCGCACGCGCAGCATCGACGCCGACGACGTCACGTGGGACGCGTGGCGCCAGTCAGACCTCAAGTGGCGCATCATCGCCCGCCTCACATCCAACGTCGAGGCGGAGTCAAGGTTGGCCGAGTTCGTGTTCGACCCCAAGGGTCGCTTCTCGGTGGCCCACAACTCCGACGCCCGCTGGATGATCGGCGAGGAGGCGCGCGGCGACGCTCCCCCGGAGGAAGAGAACACCATCGACTTCCACGATGAGCTCGCCCTGGTGCGGGCCACGCAACCCGTTTCCCACCCCGGCGACGAGGTGCCTTCGTCGGAGTTGATGCACGACAGCAACGAGGACACCTCCGAACTCGACAGCCTGTATGACATGTTGAGCGGCATCAGCGAAGACTCGGTACGCATCTACACCGGCATCCTGGACCCTGTCCAGCCGGAGGAGGCCCCCGTGCTCGCTCCCGAGGCACAAGACGTCGAGGAACCCGTCGTGGATGAACCGGCTGGAGACCTCACCGCCCCCGAGAACCCGGCCGAGGAGGCACCGCAGGATGAGGTCACAACGGTGATCGAGGAGGAGCCGGTGACCGAGGTGGATGAACCCACCCAGGACGCCCTCGTCGAGGCTGAGGACGAGCAGCAGAAGCCCAGCCGCCGTCGCCGTCGGGCGAAGGTTCCCAGCTGGGACGAGATCATGTTCGGCGGCCCCACCAAGTAGCAGGCGGGGGCACGGCACGAAAGAACCCCGGGCTTCAAGCAGTTCTGCTTTGAAGCCCGGGGTTCCGTTTCAGTCAATGATCAGCTGAACGCCCGGGCCGGGCGCGGACGCCCGGCTCAGGTGTGGATCAGCCTCGCTTCTCGGGTCCTCCGAACAACTCTCCGGCACCGGATCGACGACCACGGGGGCTCGTTCGACACGGAGCGGAACTCCAGTTCGCCGACGGTGGCGTGCGGATCCGTCGTGGAGTGGTTCTCCGTGATCACGATGCGCACATAACGCGCCGACACATCGAGGTCAATGTCCGTGGCAGCCCTGCCCGCAGACAGCGTCTTGGCCACCGGCTGTCGCGCCGGTGATGATCTCGCCGGTGAGCGACGCCCACGACGAGTTTTCGGTGATGACCTGCTCCGAGAAGCGCCCGTCCACATCGGTCACGCGGCGCAGGTGCTTACCGGCGAGGGTGCGATACACCACCGGCAGCACCAGATGGGCGGTGCCGTCAGCGTCGGTCATGAACCGACCCTGGATCAAAGCATCCTCGAACTTGGTCGCGCCCGGCGCGGGGGCTGTGATGGGCTCCTGCGAGAGTTGGATGGTCACCAAGCTGTTGGGGGTGAGGCCGGAAAGATCCGCGACCAGGCGCGAGTTGTCCTGGATCGTGGCTTCAGCGTTCAGCACGTCGACGCCCGGAGCGACGCACACGTCGGGCGACCATTCGACGGGAGCGGCGTACCCGGCCTCAACGCCGACCTTGCCGGTCACGACGCGCCCATCGGAGAAGGTCACCGTGGCATCGAACGAGCCTTCGGCGGCATAGGCGTGCTCAGCACTCACCAGGTGGCGCGAGCCTGAGTGCACCGGGGTGGGCTCCTGGACCAGCGTGAAGGTGGCGTCCACCACTGGTGAGCCATCACCGAAGTGGCAGGTTCCGCGAGCATTGCTGTGCCGGGGGCCGCCTTGGCGTTCACAGCGGCGGCTTCAACGTCCCACGCAACCTTGGGGCTGTCGCAGAAGTAGGAGTCTCACTTGGCGCACGAACGGTTCACTGCGCCCGACGGCGGGGTCGGCGGGACGGCTCGAGACCGTTCTAGACTTCGAACTCGTAGAGCGACACGCCCCCCGGGGCATTGGGAACCGCGGACGCGGTATTGCGAAGAGCGAGTGCGCGATTGCGCGGAGGGGTCAGTGGCTTGTCACAGCGCGGTGTCGTCGAAAGGCAACGGGTCCGGCGACAGCGTCGCCCGTGCCCTCGTCGCCGTCATCCGCCGACGGTGGTGCATGCGGCACAGCACCTCGTAGCGCACCTCTTCGCCCGCCGCGGTGTCACCCACCACAACCTGCGAACCCTCGGTGACCATCAACCCGTCGACGGTGCGCGCGTTGTGGGTTCCGCGGGCGCCCCACCAGCACAGCGGCCCCAGCGACAGCATCTCGAGCCTGTCTGCCAGTTCCACCAGCCGCTTGGAGCCCGGGAACAGCTCCGTGCGGAAATCGGCGAGGATCCCGAACGCGTAGACGTCGAGTTGGAGTTCGTCGACGATCCGCCCCAGCTGATCGATCTGTTCCGCCGTGTAGAACTGGACCTCGTCACACACCAGGTAGTCGACGATGCGGCCGCTGGTCAGTTCGGTGATGACGTAGCGCCAGAAGTCGAACTCCGCTGAGACCTCGATGGCGCGGGCGCTCAGCCCCAGTCTGGAGGTGATCACGCTATGCCCCGCCCGGTCCTGAGAGCTGAAGACCCGTCCCCGCCGTCCATGGGTGGAATGGACGTGGTCCAGTTGCAGGGCCATCGTGGACTTGCCACAGTCCATCGGTCCGCTGTGGAACACAAGTTCAGCCATGTCTCCTCGGCATCCTGATCGCTTCTTCGTAGACCTCAACGTAGGCGTCGGCCATGTCGCGTGGCCGCAGCCGCACGTCCACCTCGCGGTAACCGCGGCGCAGCGCCGCAAGCCGGCCGGGTTCCGCCATCTCCCGTAGCCCGACGGCCAGCGCCTGCATGTCCGGGGCCACCAGGCGGCTGGTGGCCGGGCTCAGTCCGGCGGTCAGCCGGTCGTCGCAGTACAGCACCGGCAACTCCGCGGCACCGGCCTCGAGGATGACCATGGGCTGCACGTCGAAGCGGTACGAACTGAGCACCATCGCGTCCGCCGTCAGGTACTGCTCCGCCACGGACTCACGCTCGGAGAGCGCCCCGAGGAACCGCACGCCCGGCCCTGCGAGGGCTTCCAGACGGGCTCGCTGGTCGCCGTCGCCGACAATGACCAGTTCGGCGCCGGGGATCGCGGCCCGGTTGAAGGCCCGGATGGCCACGTCGAGGCGTTTCTCCTTGGCGAGTCTGCCGATGCTCAGGAAGCGCACCGCGCTGCTGTCGGTCCTACGCGGGGCCTCGACGCCGACGAAGGTGTCGGCCGACGCGTTGCGGATCTCCCGGCCGGCGATGGGCTGCGCGACGGCGGCCTCGATGTTGTCCAGCATGTACTGGGCGGGACTGGTCACAAGATCGACGTGGGCCGCGATCCACCCCAGGGACCGCCAATCCATCCGCGTGAAGAAGCCGTTGTTGTCCGGCTCCGCGGTGCGGGGCGGCAACGCCGAAGTGAAGCGCGGCGGCCGTTTGGAGGCCAGCGCCAGCGCGCGGGTGACCAGCACCTCGTAGCCGAGCGACCCGAACACGGCCTGCACCGGCAGCGTGCTGTGGGTGCCGGCGATGTTGGCGTGGAAGGTGTGCACGTGCGGGATGTTCTGCAGGCGCGCGAGGCGGGCGGCCAGCACCACCGCGCCCCGCTCCGTCTGGGAGTGCACGACGTCGAACGCGGCCCGCGCGGAGATCCTGCGGGCCCGGCGCTCCGTGGGCTGCAGCACACTCAGGTGCGAGGGCAGGCCCTCTTTGTACAGCACGGGGCAGGCGATGGTCCGTGCCCCGGGTGGCGGCACCAGGTGCCGGTCCGGCGCGATGAGGGTGACGTCGTGACCGAGGCGGGTGAGCTCCTCCAGTTGCGTCTGCACGGATCTGGAGATGCCCCCCGAGGCGGGGAAGAAGTCGTCGATCAGGATCGCGATGCGCAGGCTCACCGGCCACCCCCGTGCATCAGCAGGGGGACCTCCATCTCGGCCGCAGTGAGGGAGCCGTGCATGCCCACCAGGGAGAACTCGCCGGGCGTGGCGTACGTCATCGCCGCCCAGGTACCGGTCATCGCCGCCACCACGTCCCCGATGCGCGCGGAGCTCATGTTGGACACGTTGGGTCCGAACCAGCCCGCCTCGATGGCCTCTTCACGGCGGAGCACCAGCGCCCGCTCACCGAACACCGATTCCCAGGCCCAGGCCAGGGCCCGGGGGTCCTCGCCGTAGATGTGGCGGAATCGGGGCTCGCCGCCCAGGTGCGAGTAGCCGGCGAGCCGCGGTTCATCCTCGACTACGACGCGGGTGTCCTCAGGGACGTTCAGCATGCCGTGGTCGCCGGTGATGAGCAGACACACCGACGGCGGCAGGGTCTCCACGAGGTGGGCGACGTGGTCGTCGATGACGGCCAACCGGTCAAGCCATTGCCAGCTGCCCGTACCGTGCGAGTGACCGTCCGAGTCCAGGAGCCGTTCGTAGAGGTAGACGACGTCCGATTCGCGAAGCGCCTCGGTCACGTGGCCGGTGATCTCGTCCACATCGCCCTCATTGGCCACCGGGAACAGCCGGGTACCCGCGAAGGCGACCCTGGTGAGTGCGCTGCCGGCGAACCGCCCCAGCGTCACGGCCGCGCTGGGCCGCCCCTGGGAGGCCAGGCGCTGGAACACGGTGGGCTTCTGAGCGAAGCCCTCGATGTCGTCGGGGCCGCCCTCCCAGGTGAGCGAATTGATGACCCGGCCCACCGTCGGCTCATAGAAGCTGTAGCCCACCACCCCGTGCTCACCAGGCGTGGCGCCGCAGCCCAGCGACGTCAGCGAGGTGGCCGTGGTGGACGGCACGGAACAGGTGAGGCGGTGGCCCCGGTCCAGGAGGCCGGCCATGGTCTCCGCGTGCGCGGCGTGCTCCCTGAGCTGGTGCCAGCCGAGCCCGTCGATCAGCAGCACGACGTACTGCCGGGCCTCGGGGATCTCGATCAGGGGGATCTCACCATCAAGCCGAGCCACGACGCTGGGCAGGAGGTTGGCGAGCGACAGGTCCCCGTAGCGCGGATCCACGAACGTGGACATCAGGCGACCACCAGCTGGAGGGCGGCCCCGAAATCCACGAGTCGCTTGGCGTTCTCACCGTCCGCCGCGGGGCTCATGCGCACGGTGATGTCGTCGGGCTGCAACACACCCGTGTAGCCATGGTCCGCCTCGCAGGTGGGGTCCTCGCACGTGGCCGGGCCCAGGTCGAGCCGACGAGCGGCCCCCCAGACGATCGTCAGCCACGCTTCGTTCAGCCCGGAGCGCGTCTCGGGATTGGCCATGGCCCGCGTCACCACGACCGAATCGATGGCCCGCAGGGCGACGACCTCAGAAGTGGCGAGCGCCTCTGCGCGGCCGCCCTCCCCCTCGTCGATGTGGCAGATCTGCAGCTGCTGCTCCGTGAGCACCAGCACCGTCATGTGCCGGTGCAGTTCGTGCCCCGCGAAGGTCGCCTCGTGTTGCACCAGGTAGTGCAGCACCGGTCGCCCCTGCAATCCCATCAGCACCGTCTCTGCAACAAGGCTGGGATAGAACCCGCATTCGGCGATCTCGTCAATGAGGCCGGTGGGGAGAGTCTGGTTGTCGGCGGTCACCGGGCCATTCTGTCACGGAGCCGGATAGGTTTGGTTCATGGCCTCTCGCCCCTTCATCGCAGCCCGCATGGAAGACCGTCTCAACTCACTGCTGAACAGCGCGCTCGACCGCAGGGGCTGGCAGGAGTCGATCATCTCCTACACCGGCTACGGCACCAGCGAGCAGTTGCGCATCCTCGCCAGGGTCGTGCTGCGACCCTCGGACACGCTGGGTATCGTGCAGGCAGCCTCGGCCCTCATCTACCGCCGGGGCTGGCGCAACTTCATGGCCGCGGCCAAGGTCAACGCCATGGTCACCGTGGTGATCGGCGATGTCCGTATCCCCGTCCAGGCAGACAGGGGCGGCTTCATCGACGTGCGCGTCCGGAATCCAGGGCTGGCGCCGGGCTGGCATTCGGTGACCCTCGAGGGCGAAGGTGGCGCCTCCGCGCTGGCCAGCGTCCAGGTGATCGGTGACGACGTGGACTTCGGCATCGTCAGCGACATCGACGACACCATCCTCAGCACCTCGCTCCCCCGGCCGATGCTCGCCGCCTGGAACTCGTTCGTAGTGACGGAGCAGGCCCGCCAGGCCGTTCCCGGGATGGCGCGGCTGTACCAGCAGTTGCTCGCCCAGCACCCCGGCGCACCCATCATCTTCATCTCGACGGGGGCCTGGAACACGTTCCCCATGATCAAGCGGTTCATCTCCCGGCACGGTATCCCGCAGGGCGCGATGCTGCTGACGGACTGGGGCCCTACCAACACCGGCTGGTTCCGCAGTGGCCCAGACCATAAGCGCCGCTGCCTGCGTGAACTGGCCCGCGACCTCCCCAACATCCGCTGGCTCCTCGTCGGCGACGACGGCCAGCACGATCCGGACCTGTACGCCGAGTTCGCCAGCCTCCAGCCCGAGCATGTCCGCGCCCGCGCCATCCGCCAGCTGACGCCCGGCGAGCACACGTTGGCCCACGGCCTGCCCATGGAGGTGCCGCAGAGCGACGAAAGGTGGGAACCCGACACGGCGCCGGAGGTGCGTGCGCCTGACGGCGACGGTTTGGGCGATAAGCTCTCCAGGTTGCTGTAGTCCCACAACCTGAGGAGAGCGCCCGATGACCAAGCGGACGATCGACGACGAACTCAATGAGGAAGAACACATCCTCGACGTCGACGTCACCCAGGAGATGGAGACCAGCTTCCTGGAATACGCCTACTCGGTCATCTACTCCAGGGCACTGCCAGACGCGCGCGACGGCCTCAAGCCCGTCCAGCGTCGCATCCTCTACTCGATGGACCAGATGGGGGTCCGCCCCAACGTCAGCCACGTCAAGTGCGCCCGTGTCGTAGGCCAGGTCATGGGCCTCCTGCACCCCCACGGCGATACCGCCATCTACGACGCACTGGTGCGCATGGGGCAGACGTGGTCCGTCCGTCTCCCCCTGATCGACGGACACGGCAACTTCGGCTCCCTCGACGCCGGCCCGGCCGCCATGCGCTACACCGAATGCCGGATGGCGCTGCCCGCGCAGGCCATGACCCGGGGCATCGACGAGAACACCGTCGACTTCAAACCCAATTACGACGGCAAGGAGACCGAGCCCGTCGTCCTGCCGGCCGCGTTCCCCAACCTGCTGGTCAACGGCGCCGCAGGCATCGCGGTGGGCATGGCCACCAACATCGCGCCCCACAACCTCGTCGAGGTGATCGCCGGCCTCCAGCAACTCCTGAAGAACCCGGGCATCGAACTCGACGAGCTGATGCGCCACATCCCCGGCCCGGATTTCCCCACGGGCGGCAAGATCGTCGGGCTCGACGGTATCCGCGACGCCTACGCCACCGGCCGCGGTTCCCTCAAGCTGCGCGCCACCACCCGCATCGAGAAGGTCAGCCCCCGGCGCATGGGCATCGTGGTGACCGAACTGCCCTACATGATCGGCCCCGAGCGCATCATCGAGCAGATCAAGAAGGGCGTCCAGGACAAGAAGCTCACCGGCATCGCCGACGTCAAGGACCTCACGGACCTCGCCCACGGCACCCGCCTGGTCATCGAGGTGAAGAACGGCATCAACCCCGAGGCCCTGCTCGAGCAGCTCTTCAAGGCCACCAAGCTCGAGGACACCTTCGCAATCAACGCAGTGGCCCTCGTCGAAGGCCAGCCGCGCACGCTCACGCTGAAGGAGATGCTGGAGGTCTACCTCGACCACCGCCTCGACGTCACCCTGCGCCGCACGAACCACCGCCTCGCCAAGGCCGAAGAACGCATGCACCTGGTGCGTGGTCTCATCATCGCCATCGCCGACATCGACGACGTGATCGCCATCATCCGTTCCTCCGACGACGGCGCCCAAGCGAAGGAACGCCTCATGGGCGCCTTCGACCTGGACGACGCGCAGGCCACCTACATCCTCGACATGCAGTTGCGCCGCCTCACCCGGTTCTCGACCATCGAGCTGGAGAAGGAGGCCGACGAACTGGCCACCACCATCGCCGGCCTGCGCGAGATCATCGAGGATCCGGCGGTGCTCCGCCGTCTCGTCAGCACGGAGCTGGCCGCGATGGCCAAGGAGTTCGGCACCCCGCGTCGCACCATCCTGCTGGCCTCCTCCGGCGTGCCCACCACTGTGAAGGCCGGGCCCCTCGAGGTGCCGGACCATCCCTGCTGGGTGCTCCTGAGCGGCACGGGGCTGGTGGCGCGCACCAGCGACTTCGGCCCGCTCCCCACCGAGGGCCGGGCCGCGCACGATGTGGTCATCGCCCGGGTGAAGACGAGCGCCCACGGCGAATTCGGGGTGTTGACCAACCGCGGCCGCGTCATCCGCTGCCGCGCCATAGAGTTGCCCACCGTCCCGCTGACGGCTTCGGGAACCAGCCTCCAGGGCGGCAGCCTCGCCCACGAACTGTGGCCCCTCGAGCCCGGTGAGCGGGCACTGGGCCTGACCACCTTCGACACTGAGTCGCCGGGGCTGGCCATCGGTACCCGTCAGGGCATCGTCAAGCGGGTCCGCCCGGATCTCCTGGTGCGCGACTCGTGGGAGGTCATCGCCCTCAAGGACGGCGACGAGGTGGTCGGCGCCGTCGAGCTGCACGACGAGTCGAAGCATCTGGCCTTCCTCAGTACCGACGCCCAGCTGCTGCATTTCCCGGCGTCCAGCGTCAGGCCCCAAGGCCGCACCGGTGGCGGGATGGCCGGCATGAAGCTGTCGGCCGGCGCCACTGCCGTCTGGTTCGGAGTGGTCGACCCCGCCACGGACGACGTGGTCACCATCTCCGGCTCGTCGACCTCCCTGCCCGGTACCGAGACCGGCTTGGCGAAGGTCACGGCGTTGTCCGAGTTCCCGGCCAAGGGCCGGGCCACGGGCGGGGTGCGCGCGCACCGCTTCCTGAAGGGCGAGGACACCCTCCTCATCGCGGCCATCGGCCCACGCCCCGTGGTCGCCGCGGCGTCGAGCGGTTCGCCGGTGGAACTGCCGCGCGAACAGGGCCGACGCGACGGCTCCGGCACTCCGCTGTCTCAGCCGGTGACCATGCTGGCGGGCCGTGATGCAGGCGTCGCTCCCCGGACAGAGCCCGGCGACACCCTCTTCGGGGAGTAACATTTCCGCGACGAAGGGATGCACCTCGCATGAGCGACTTTGACGACCTGATGGCGGCCAACAAAGCCTACGCAGCGGATTTCACTGATGGTTACTTCGACGGCATCGCCAAGGCGGGCGTCTGCATCGTGACCTGCATGGATTCGCGCATCGAGCCACTCGACATGGTCGGGTTGCGGATCGGCGACGCGAAGATCCTGCGCTCCCCCGGCGGACGGGTCACCACGTCGGTGGTCACCGGCTGCGTGCTGAGCGTGCAGCTCCTCCAGGTGGACCGGATCATGGTGGTGCCGCACACGCGCTGCGCCATGGCCTCCGGCACCGATGAGGACCTCCGCAGGGTCATCTCCGCCAAGACCGGCACGGACACGTCCTGGCTCTCGTTCGGGGCCAACCCCGATCAGGCTGCGCGGCTGCGCTCAGACGTGGACATGATCGCCAACCACCCGCTGATCAAGGGTCACGCGGAGGTCGGCGGCTTCATCTACGACGTTGACACCGGCCTCCTGACCCAGGTCCTCTAGCTCGCTGCTCGCCACCTCGGGGGCTGCTGTCTAGCTGAGCGCGGCGAGCGCGTTGCGCACGTGCTCCTCGCTCAGTTGGGCGGCGCGCTCCCCGTCGCCGGCCTCCAGGGCGTCGACGATGTGTAGGTGCTCGTGGACCAGCCTGGCGCGCAGCTCCTCCCACTGCGCCAGGCGCTCTTCAGCGCTGAGGATCCTCTCTGCCACCGCCTCGCGGATCGCAATGGTCATGTCGCGGATGAGCCGGTTCTCGCCGGCAGCCGCGATGGCCACGTGGAACGCGGTGTCCAAGTCGTTGAACGCGGCTGGCCGGGTCACGCCGACCATCTCCTCCGCGAGGCGCCTGACCTCTCCCATCGGCCGGCCCACGGCAGCCAGCGCGGCAGCGCGCTCCAGCGCCACGCGCGTCTCGGTGATCTCGGCGAAGGAGACTGCCTCCAGCGCGACGTGCAGTTTGAGCATCCGCCCGAAGGCGACTCCCTGCCCCGTCCCGACGGTGGTGCCGCCGGCCCGCCCGGTGGCCGAACTCAGCACGCCCTGGGCCTGGAGCACCTTGATGGCCTCGCGGACCGCGCTGCGGCTGGCCCCGAGCTGACTGGAGAGCTCGCGCTCGTTTGGCAGCCTGTCACCGGCAGCGAGGCGCCCGGAGAGGATCTCGCCCGTCAGGTAGTCGAGCGCGTTCTCAAAGCCACCGGTGGTCATAGCACCCCATTGTGTCCCATCCAGTTGACAGCCGCCTCTCCAGAGCTTATGGTCTGACCATTACATAATGGTCTGACCATATGAACGACGGAGTTCACCGATGTTGCTGGAAGTTTTCCAACCGGTCACAAACCCCCTGGGGGCCCAATGGCTGTCCGCGCTCGTGGCGGCAGTCCCTGTCATCGCGATGCTCATCACCCTCGGTGCGCTGCGCTGGAAGGCCCACCTCGCCGGCCCCTTCTCCTGGGCGACGGCCGTGCTGGTCGCCGTCACGGCCTTCGGCATGCCGCTGACCACCGCGCTGGCCACCAGCGTGCACGGCTTCGTCTACGGCCTGTTCCCCATCATCTGGATCCTGCTGACCGCCATCTGGATGTACGAGGTCACGGTGGCCTCCGGCCGCTTCGACGACCTGCGGCGCACCTTCTTCCTCATCTCCGATGACCCCCGGGTCCTCGGCCTCCTCATTGCGTTCAGCTTCGGCGGCCTCCTCGAGGCCCTCGCCGGCTTCGGCGCCCCCGTCGCCATCACCGCGGCCATGCTGATCGCGATCGGCTTTTCGCCCCTGCGCTCTGCGCTCATCGCGCTGCTCGCCAACACCGTCCCCGTCGCGTTCGGCGCCGTCGGCCTCCCGGTGCTGATGGCCGCCAAGACGGGCGGGTTCGACGACGTGCTGGCCATCTCCCCCATCACTGGCCGGCTCACCGCACTGCTGTGCCTCGTGGTGCCCTTCCTGCTCCTCGCGGTGATGGACGGAAAGCGCGGCCTACGTGAAGGCTGGCCCTTCGGCCTGGTCGTCGGCGTCACCTTCGGCATCGCCAAGTGGATCGTGTCCGCCACGCCCCTCTACAACCTCACCGAGGTGTTCGCTGCCGTGAGCAGCGTCATCGTGGCCATCGCCTTCCTCAAGGTGTGGCACCCGAGGGGTGGCGCGGAGGCGGCCGAACGGATCGGCATCAAGATCGACCCCGCCGTCGAGAAGGGCGCTCCGGTCGATGCCGGCCGTACCTCGGGCGAGGCACTGACCGGAGGCCGGATCATGATGGCACTGGTGCCCTACCTGCTCGTCATCGTGGTGTTCGGAGTCGCGGCGCTGCCGCCGGTGAAGGCCGCGCTGGCCGCCACCGACGTGAAGTTCGCCTGGCCCGGCCTGGGCGGGCTGCTGGACGTCGCCGGCAACCCGGCCGCCCACCAGTCCTACACGCTCGCCTGGGCGTCGACGCCGGGCATCCTGCTCGCCTTCGTGGCCATCGTCACCGGCCTCATCTACCGGATGGGCATCGGAGAGATCTTCGGCGTGCTGTGGACCAACGCGAAGAAACTGCGCTTCGCGATGCTCACCATCGGCAGCGTCGTGGCGCTGGCCTACGTGATGGGCGACTCGGGCCAGACCCTGGCGCTCGGCCTCTTCTTCGCAGGCGCCGGCGCCCTCTACCCCTACGTGGCTCCGGTCCTCGGCTGGATCGGCACCTACGTGACCGGCTCCGACACGTCGGCCAACATCCTGTTCTCCAGCCTCCAATCCGGAGTGGGCGCCGAGATCGGCCCTGGCTCGCACCTCGGCACCGAATCGATGCGCGCTCTGCTCGTCGGCTCCAATGCGGCCGGCGGCGTGGTGGGCAAGATGATCTCGCCGCAGTCGCTGACGATCGCCGCCACCGCCATCGGCATCGCCGGCGCCGAGTCCACGATCCTGCGCCGCATCATCGGGTGGAGCTTCGTGCTGCTCGCCCTGCTGTGCCTGCTCTCCGGGCTCATGTCCACCCCCGTGCTCTCCTGGCTGCTCCCCTGATCCCCGAAAGGCCACTGCCATGAACGTCAACCCCCACGTCGCGTTGTTCGCTACGTGCATCACCGACACCATGAAACCGTCGGTGCCCATCGCCACAGTGCGACTCCTCGAGCGCCTCGGGTGCCGCGTCTCGTACCCGGAACGCCAGACCTGCTGCGGGCAGATCATGACCAACACCGGCTACTGGGACGAGGCGGTGCCCACCGTGCGCAATTACGTGCGCTCGTTCGGGGACTACGACTACATCGTCGCCCCCTCGGGTTCCTGCGTCGGTTCCGTGCGGGAGCAGCACCCGATGCTCGCCCGGCACGCCGGCGACGCCGGCCTCGAACGCGACGCTACGGCGGCTGCGGCCCGCACCTACGAGTTGAGCGAGTTCATCGTCGACGTGCTCGGCGTCACCGACGTGGGCGCCTACTTCCCGCACCGCGTGACCTACCACCCCACCTGCCACTCGGTGCGGATCACCAAGGTGGGCGACCGCCCCCTGAGGCTGTTGAGGGACGTGCGCGGCATCGACCTGATCGACCTGCCGAAGGCCGAGGAGTGCTGCGGCTTCGGCGGCACCTTCTCTGTCAAGAACCCTGACGTGTCCATCGCCATGGCCTCCGACAAGGCCCGCCATGTGCGCACCACCGGCGCCGAGTACCTGGTGGCCGGTGACCACGCGTGCCTGATGAACATCGGTGGCGTGCTGCACCGCGGCCGCTCCGGCGTCAAGACCATCCATCTGGCCGAGATCCTGGCCGCCACCGAGGAGGACGCGCGATGAACCGCCGCACCCCTGAGCCCGGCTCGTGGCTGGGCATCCCCGAGTTCCCGCAGGCAGCGAAGGCGAGCCTGCAGAACGCGGAGCAACGCAAGAACCTCACCCACGCGACGTCGACCATCCGGGCCAAGCGCATCGTCCGCGCCTCGGAGGTACCCGAATGGGAGGAGCTGCGCACCGCGGCGGCCCAGATCAAGGACCGCGTGGCACGCCACCTCGAGCGCTATCTCCTGCAGGCCGAGGAGGCCATGACAGCAGCCGGCATCACCGTGCACTGGGCACGTGACGCAGCTGACGCCAACCGCATCGTCACGGACATCGCCAAGGCCAAGGGCGTCGACGAGGTGGTCAAGATCAAGTCGATGGTCACCCAGGAGATCGATCTCAACGAGCACCTGGAGGCAGAGGGCATCGCAGCCTGGGAGACGGACCTGGCCGAACTCATCGTGCAGTTGGGCCATGACCTGCCCAGCCACATTCTCGTGCCCGCCATCCACCGCAACCGATCCGAGGTGCGCGAGATCTTCAAGGAGGAGATGGGCCGCTACGGGAGACCCGCCCCCGAGCCGATCTCCGACGACCCGGCCGAACTCGCCGAGGCCGCCCGCCTTCACCTGCGCGAGAAGTTCCTGCGGGCGAAGATGGCGGTCTCCGGCGGCAACTTCATCGTGGCCGACACCGGCACCCTCGTCATCGTCGAATCCGAGGGCAACGGCCGCATGTGCCTGACCCTCCCCGAGACGCTGGTCTCCGTCGTCGGCATCGAGAAGGTACTCCCGACGCTGGAGGACCTCGAGGTGTTCCTCAAGTTGCTCCCCCGCTCGTCCACCGGCGAGCGCATGAACCCGTACACCTCGATGTGGACGGGTGTGACGCCCGGCGAAGGACCGCAGGACCTCCACGTGGTGCTGCTCGACAACGGGCGCACCGATGTCCTGGCCGATCCCGAGGGCCGCGCTGCTCTGCGCTGCATCCGCTGCTCCGCCTGCCTCAACATCTGCCCCGTGTACGAGCGGGTGGGTGGCCACGCCTACGGGTCGCCGTACCCCGGCCCCATCGGCGCCATCCTCGGCCCGCAGCTGCGCGGCATGGACGACGCGAACACTCGCGCGCTGCCGTTCGCTTCGACGCTGTGCGGCGCCTGCAACGAGGTCTGCCCGGTGCGGATCCCGTTCACCGACATCCTGGTGCACCTGCGCCACAAGGCCGTCGAACACAAGACGGCCAAGCACCCCACCGGTGAGCAACTGCTGATGAAGGGCGCCGGCTGGGTGATGAAGGACGGCCGGAACCTGGCGTCGGTCCAACTCGGCAGCCGCTTCGCCGGCCGCATTTTCCGCGGCAAGTGGCTCGGCCCCATGCCCATTCCACTGGCCTCGCGCTGGCTGCAGGCCCGCGACGTCGAAGCCCCACCCACGCAGACCTTCCGCCAGTGGTGGAAGGACGAACACGAAGGAGACGCAGAATGAGCGCACGTGAAGAGGTGCTTCAACGCATCCGCCGAGCCACCAAGGACGTCACCGAGACGGATCCGCTGATCGACGTGCCCGTGGACTGGACCTACGGCCGCCCCCTGGGCACCAAGGACGTGATCGCGGACTTCGTCGAGAAGGTCGAGGACTACAAGGCCGCGGTCCGCCGCTGCGCACCCGACGGGGCGGCGGCGATGATCGTCGAAGCCCTGGAGTCGTTGGACACGAAGAGCATCGTGGTGCCGGCGGGGTTCCCCGAGCCGTGGGTCACGGCGCTCCAACATGCCGGCTTCGCGCTGCACCGCGACGACCCGCAGTTGACACACGCCGAGCTGAACGCCATCGACGCGGTGGTGACGACGGCGGCGGTCGGCATGGCGGATTCGGGGACGATCGCCCTCGACCACAGCGAGGGTCAGGGCCGCCGCGCCCTGACACTGCTTCCGGACCGCCACATCTGCGTGGTGCACGAGTACCAAGTGGTCAGCGACGTTCCCGAGGGCATCGCCCGGCTGGCTCCGGCGATCCGCGACCGTCGCCCGGTCACGTGGTTGAGCGGCGGTTCCGCGACGAGCGACATCGAGTTGAGCCGGGTCGAGGGCGTCCACGGCCCGCGCCACCTCTCGGTCGTCCTCGTCGCTGACTGACGATGGCCCAGGGGGCGGGGACCAGCGTCAGGCGTCGATGCGATCCGCTTCGAGCGCGTAAGCACCCTCGATGATGAACTCCTTACGGGGGGCCACTTCGTTGCCCATGAGGACCTCGAAGACGCGCTCAGCCGCTTCCGCATCGTCGACGGTGAGCCTGCGCAGCATCCGGTGCTTCGGGCTCATCGTGGTGTCTGCCAGCTGGTCCGCGTCCATTTCGCCCAGGCCCTTGTAGCGCTGCGGCTCCTTGAACTTCTGTCCCCGCTTGGTGAGTTCGAGCGACTTGCGCTGGTACTCGGCATCTGAGTACGTGTAGATGTACTTGTCGTAGCCCTTCTTGGGGTTGATCAGCTCGAACCGGTGCAGGGGCGGAACGGCTGAGAACACGCGGCCGGCCTCCACGAGGGGGCGCATGTAGCGGAAGAAGAGCGTGGCGAGCAGGCAGCGGATGTGGGCGCCGTCGGAATCCGCGTCCGCCATGAAGATGACCTTGCCGTAGCGGGCCGAATCCACATCGAAGGAGCGGCCGGAACCGGCGCCCACCACCTGGATGATCGAGGCGCATTCGGCGTTCTTGAGCATGTCGCCGATGGAGGCCTTCTGCACGTTGAGGATCTTGCCCCGGATGGGCAGCAGCGCCTGGAACTCCGAATTGCGGGCCACGTTCGCGGTGCCCAGTGCGGAGTCGCCCTCCACGATGAACAGCTCCGTGCTGTCAACTCCGGTGGAGCGGCAGTCCTTCAGCTTGGGCGGCAACGTAGAGGATTCGAGGGCATTCTTGCGCCGCTGGGTCTCCCGGTGCGCGCGGGCCTGCACGCGCGTGCGCGCGGCCGAGACCACCTTCTCCTGTAGGGCGCGGGCCATCTGGCGCGTCTTGGGGGCGGTGAGGAACTTGCCCATCTCCGACTCCACGACGCGGGCCACCAGCCGGTTGACGGCGGGCGTGCCCAGCACCTCCTTGGTCTGCCCCTCGAACTGCGGCTCGGCCAGACGCACCGTCACCACGGCGGTCATGCCCTCGACGCAGTCTTCCTTGACCACCTCTTCGCCGGCCTTCAGGAGCCCGCGGGTCCCCTCGTAGGACTTGACCAGCGCTCGGGTCAGGCCCCGCTCGAAGCCCTGCACATGGGTGCCCCCCTTCGGGGTGGCGATGATGTTCACGAACGACTTCAGCACCGTGTCGTAGCCGGTGCCCCAGCGCAGCGCGATGTTCACGTCGAGGTCGCGTTCCACGTCGGTGGGTGTCATCGCGCCACTGGCGTCGAGCATGGGCACGGTCTCCACGAAGGAGTCCCTGCCCTCCAGCCGGATGATTTCGGTGAGCGCGGCGTCCGGCGCGAGGAAATCAGCGAACTCGGTGATCCCGCCCACGTGCAGGAACGTTTCGACGACGGGTTCGCCGCCGCGCGCATCCGTGACCTCGATCTTGAGGCCAGGCACCAGGAAGGACGTCTGACGCGCGCGGTCGTGAAGGTGGCGGAGGGACAGTTCCGCGTCTGCGAGGAAGATCTGCCGGTCCGGCCAGTACCGCACCCGGGTGCCCGATGTGGCCTTGGCCACTTTCTTGATCTTGCGGATGCCGCTGGTGGGGGTGAAGTTCGCATCGGGGCCTTCGCCGTCGAAGATGCCGGGGACACCGCGGCGGAAGCTCATCTCCCAGGTGCTTCCGTCGCGGTCCACCTGGACATCCAGGCGCGACGACAGCGCGTTGACGACGGAGGCGCCGACACCGTGCAGGCCGCCGGTTGCCGTGTAGGACGAGTTGCCGAACTTGCCGCCGGCATGCAGCTTGGTGAAGACCACTTCGACGCCGCTGAGCCCGGTGCGGGGCTCCTTGTCCACCGGCACACCGCGGGCGTGGTCGTGCACGCTCACGGAACCGTCGGCGCCCAGGGTCACCTCGATCTCCTCGCCGAAGCCAGCCAGCGCCTCGTCCACGGCGTTGTCGATGATCTCCCAGAGGCAGTGCATGAGGCCGCGGGTGTCCGTCGAGCCGATGTACATGGCCGGCCGCTTGCGCACGGCCTCGAGCCCTTCGAGGACGAGAAGGTTCTTCGCCTCATAATCACGGGACAGCGGTGGGGTCTTCGGGGTCTGCACCCAGACAGGTTACCCGTGCGCACCGACTGACCGGGTCAGTGAAACGCGGCCGCGACGTCCAGGGAACATTCCGCCCCCCGGGTACGTTGATTCATGAGAAGGTAAGAAAGATAAGGCAGGAGGCCATGATGACCGAACTCGCAACGGATCCCACCCTGACCGCTGTCGATCGCTGCGATCGCTGCGGCGCCCAGGCCTACCTGCGCGTATTCCTCCAGTCCGGCGGTGAGCTGCTGTTCTGCGCCCACCACGCCGCTGCCCACAAGGAGAAGCTCCTTGAGGTGGCCAGCCGGATCCAGGACGAAACCAGCAGGCTCAACCGGAACTGAGCCAGCGCTGGATGAGGGCCCGCGCAAGCGAGGCCCCAGCAGGGAGGATCACCTCACCCGCAGCCAAGGCGGCGGCGAGATCTGACCGGGTGTAATACGCACCCTCAGAGATCTCGTCGCCGTCCACTGTTATCTGCGCATCTTCGGCACGGGCCTGGAACCCGAGCATCAATGAACGAGGCATCGGCCACGGCTCGGAACCGAAGTACGTCAGGGACGTCAGCCGTGCCCCCACCTCTTCGTGCACCTCGCGGTGCACCGCCTGTTCGACAGACTCACCCGCTTCGATGAACCCTGCGATGACCGAGATACGTCCGTGCGCCCACTGCGCCTGCCTGGCCAGCAGCAGCCTGTCGTCGGGATCTGTGACCGCCACGATGACGCACGGGTCGATGCGGGGGAACTGGAGTGCTCCGCAGCCGGTGCAGATGCGCCGGGCACCGGCCTGATCCGGCCTGGTGCCCGAACCACAGTTCTCGCACGGCGGTTGCCCGGCGTGCCACCGGGCGAGCGCGACGCCGGTGGCCAACGGGTCCAGTGAATCCGGATGGGTGTCACGCCAACTCATGGCCTCGCCAGAGACGGCGTCGACGCCGCGGGCGAACCAGGCCACACCGTCGACGATGCCCAACAGGATGTCTTCAGGCTGCCGCTCCCCCGGTGACCGGAGTGCGCGCGGGCGTCCCTGCTCCGACGCGATGGCGCCCTGGGCGTCCACCTCGACGACCACGGCGCCCCTCCACAGGGCCTCCACTTCAGCTGCACCGCGCCCGATCGGCAGCCGGTCCAGCGGGGAGCGACCCAGCCACCTGCTCATGAATCAGCAACCTCCAGCGCCCCGTCGACGAGGCCGACGGGGGCCTCCACGAACCGCAACTGGTCCGTCAGCACATGGTAGAACGCCGCACCCACGACAGCCGGGTCCACTCCACGGGCCTCCGCCCAGGCCTGCCGGTACACCGCGAGTTGTAGGGGATCTGCTGCCTGGTTGGAGGTCTTCCAGTCCACGACCAGGTACTCGAGCCCGTCCCGGGGCCAGGCGTAGACAGCGTCGATGCGACCGCGCAGCACGTGAGGGCCGCGGCGCATGAGGAACGGCACCTCGACGCCCATCGGCATCCGGTGCGCGAACTGACCGGCCTCGAAAGCCTCGATGAGCCTGGTGAGTTCCCCCGTGGCCACCGTGGGTTGAGCCTCCAGTTCCTCCAGCGAGGCGGGGAGCAGGAAGCGTTCCTGAAGCCATTCATGGAACCTGGAACCCACGCGGGCGGCCGTCGAAGGTCTGCGGGGCATGCGCCGCAGCAGTCCGGCCGCGAACGCGCTCTGGTCCGTCTGCAGGGCGATCAGCGCGGTGGCTGACAGCCCGTCCGGCAGCGCCACCGAGCGGTCTCCGCGGCGCTGGGCCAGTTCGGTGAGGTGCCTGATGCTCTCGTCCCAGGCGGCGACAGTGGCGGCGTCCTCGTCCGCTACGACACCCGACTCCCACGTCCATCTCAGCTGCTCCTGTTCGGTGGCATCGGCCAGTTCGGTGGCCCGGGTGATGAGCTCAGCGGCCGACGCGCGCCGCGCGAGACCGGCCTCGTCGAGTTCGACGGGCCAGACGGCCCGGACCGGCTCTGCCGGAATGGGGTTGGTATCCGACGAGCGGGAGGCGTTGTCGAGATACGTGCCGGCCGCCTCGCAGAGTTCGCGGATCACGGTGAAGTACGCGGACTCTGCCCGGGGACGGATGTTGCCGGGCGTCCAGAGGTGGGCCGAGGCCAGCAACAGGCGTTTGGCGCGGGTGGCCGCGACGTACGCCAGCCGGTCCTCCGAGAGGCGGTGTTCGTCCTTCAGTGCGTCGCGGTACGCGTCGATGCCCTTCTTGGTGTGCTCCCCCAGTTGCGGAATCGAGCCCGCGTCGCCGCGCAGCGGCGCGGGCAGCACGTCGGCCCGCTGGGGCCACACCCCGGACCTCGACTCCGAGGGGAAGACCTTGTCCACCAGGCTGGGCAGGAACACCGTGTCCCACTCCAGGCCCTTGGCGCGGTGGACGGTCATGAGCTTGACCGAATCCTCCTCGCTGGGCACGGCCTGCATGAGGCCTTCGCCGTGTTCGGATTCGGCATCGAGGTAGGCGATCAGACCGGTGAGGCTGCCGTCGCCATCCACGTCGACATAGCTGGCCACCTCTGCGACGAACCTGGCGACCTGGGTGGTGTCGCCTCCGGTGGCGATGAGTTCGGCCTCCAACCCGAGGGTGGCGATCACTCTCGTGACGAGGTCTGCCACCGGCTCCGAGGCATGCCGGCGGAGGGTGGTGATCTCGTGGTGGAAGCGGCCGAGCCGTCGGCGTCCCTCCGCGCTCAGCGGCGCGTCCCCGGGGTCCGCCACTGCGTCGAGCAGACACACCACCTCGCCCGGGTCTGCCTGCGTGACGGCCCTGATGAGGTCGTCGCTCTCCAGGGGGTCGACGGCGGATTGCGTGGCCAGTTCGCGTGCCCGCGCCCCCAGCACCTCCATGTCGGTCAGCCCGAGGTTCCACCGCGGCCCGGTGAGCAGCATGGCAACCTCCGGGTTGGCCGTCACGTCGTCCAGCACGCGGAGGGTGGCGACGATGGGGGCCACTTCGGGAAGGCCCAACAGCCCACCGAGGCCGACGATCTCGACGGGCACGTCGCGGTCACGCAACGCCTCGAAGATGGGCGCCAGCGCCGCGTTGCGCCTGACCAACACGGCCTGGTCCTTCCAGGACCGGCCGTCGTCATGCTGCGCGATGACGGTCTCCGCCATCCAGTCGACCTCGTCGCGGAAGGTGTCGAACATGGCGGCTGCCACCGCGCCGGCCGGCGCCCCCTCAGGAGCCACGAGCGACACACCCTCCTCGCCCGGAGCGGCATGCAGCCCGGAAGCCAGCGAGTTGCCCACCTCCAGGATGCGGTGGCCGCTGCGCCGGTTGATGCTGAGCGTCTGACGTTCGGCGGGGGCACCGTCTGAGCGACGGAACTGGTGGGGGAACTCGAGGATGTTGCCTGAGGCGGCGCCCCGCCACCCGTAGATGGCCTGGTAGGGGTCTCCGACAGCGGTGACGGGGAAGCCCATCGCATCCGAGTGCACCGGCCCGGTGAAGAGACGCCGCAGCAGTTCGGCCTGGGCGGAGGACGTGTCCTGGTACTCGTCCAGGAGCACCACCCGGAACCGGTGGCGCAGTTCGCGGCCCACATCCGGGACCTCCGTGACGAGCCGGACGGATTCGCGCAACTGGTCCGCGAACTCGACGACGCCGAGACGGCGCTTGAGTTCCTGGTAGCGCATGACCAGCGAGAGGAGCTCGCGACGCTCCTCGGTCGCGTCCAGCGCCTTCGCCACGTCGCGCATGACCTTTCCCCGGAAGAGCGGCGCTTCGAGGAAGGCCTTCTCGCTCCGCGCCGACTGCTCGAGGATCTGGCGGGGGGTCACCAGGTGGGAGGCCATCTCCGCGTCCAGGGAGAGGACCCGTTCCGGGATGGAGTGGTGGCTGAGGCGGCTGATGCTCCGGAAGGGCCCCGGTGCATCCGCCACCACCCTCGTGGCGAGGCGGAACCGGCTGGCTCCGGTGATCATGACCGGGTCCCTGTCGATGCCGATGCGCAGGCCGAACTCGCTCACCAGGCGGGCGGCGAAGGAATCGTAGGTCATCACCAGTTCGGCGCCCTCGCCCTCCGCGCCGGTCAGCACCCTCGCGCGCGCGAGCGCATCAGCCACCCGTCCGGCCAATTCTGCCGCCGCCTTGCGGGTGAAGGTGAGTCCCAACACCTGTTCCGGACGGACCTGACCGGTGCCCACCAACCAGACCACCCGCGCGGCCATGACGGTGGTCTTCCCACTGCCTGCGCCGGCGATGATCACAGCCGGCTCGAGCGGCGCGGTGATGCACGCCAGCTGCTCGTCCGAGAACGGAATGTCCAGCGCGTCACAGAGTTGCTGAGGATCTGTGAACAGCCGGGAACGGATGGGGTGGATGGTCATCGGTGGCCTGCCTTCCCCGGCGCGGCGAGTGCCGGGCACGAAGCCTTGAACGGGCAGTAGCGACACGCGGTGCACTCGGCCGCCTCGAACCGGCCGCTGCGCAGGATGTCCACGGCCCTGGCGATCCTGTCGTGCACCCAGGTGGGCCCCACTGTGAGTTCCTCCCCCTCGATGGCCGGCACGTCGTCGATGGATGGCTGTTCCACCATCGACGGGAGCGTCTCACCGCCCCGCAGGAACATCAGTGCGGGCGGCGCGACGCCGGCACCCCGGCCCGCAACGTCGTTGAAGGCGCCCAGGCTGGCCGCCAGCTGGTAGATGCCGAGCTGCGGGTTGTCCACCACCTCCGGTGGCCGCTGCACCTTCCTGGCCGTCTTGAGGTCCACGACGCGGAGCCTGCCGTCGGCGGTGCGCTCGAGCCTGTCGACGGTGCCCCTGAGCACCACCCGTTCCCCTGCCACGTCCAGCCCCACTTCGAAGGACTTCTCGACGGCCAGGAGCTCGTGCGGGTTGGTGGTCTGGTAGTTCGCGAACCGCTCAACGGCGGCAAAGATCTCCGAGCGTTCAGTGGCCGACAACCACTCGGTCTCGAACGGGATCTTCTCCCAGACCTCATCCAGCCTGGCATGCATCTGTGCGGCGGTGAGCCCCTCGGTGGCGGCGTGCTTGGCCACGACGTGGACGACGTCACCCACCGAAGCGCGCGACTGCCGGGACGGCTCCGCCTGCGCTCGCCGCGAGAGGAACCACATGCGCGGGCAACTGAGCAACTGCGCCAGCGAGGACCCGTTGAGGTGGATGGGGCCACGGTGTTCGTGCGCCGTTCCGCTCGTGTCGCGCATCCCCCACCAGGTGCCGGGCGAGGCACCCGGGAAGGCCGACGCCCCGTCGGGGTTCTGCACCGTGGCCATGGCCGCGAGCCGCAGCGCCGCGGCGCGCCGGAGGCCCGGTGCCGCTGTCTCATCCGTCATGACCCGCCGCAGTTCGCCCACCAGGGCTGAAGCGGACAGGAGTTGGCCCGGCCGACCGGTGACGCGGTGGACCTCCACTCCGAGCTCACCGAGGAACCGGGAGGGGCGCCCACCCTCGCCGTCGACGCCCTGCACCGCCGAGACGTGCAGGCCGGCGCGGGCACGGCTACAGGCGACGTAGAAGAGTTGCCGCTCAACGGAGAGGTGTGATGCCTGCCCCGGGGCGGCGAGCCCATCAGGGCCGAGCCGATCCGGGTCCACGAGCAGCCCGGCGCGGGTCAGGCGGGGCCACAGCCCCTCTTGGACGCCGATCACCCAGACGCGCTCCCATTCGAGGCCGCGCGTGCGGTGCGCCGTCACCACCCGCACGCCACGGCCGCCGATGTCGAGTTCGCGGCCGGTGTCTGCCGGGATTTCCTGGCCGGACAGCTCAGCGATGAAGGTGCGCGCACCGGCGGCACCGCGCAGTTCATCTGCACGGGAGGCCTGTTCGAACAACTCGACCATGGCGTCCAGATCCGCGTCTGCCCGACGGGATCCGCGCAGCGCCCGCTCCCGCAGCTGCTCCGGCCACCCCGTTGCCGACCACAGGTGCCACAGCACCTCCTGCACCTCTGCGCCCCGCTCCGCCAGGGCCGTCCCCTCGGCCAGCAACCCGGCCAGCGCAGCGGCCTGGGCCGCTTCTGGGAGGTCGATGCCCTCCAGGAGCGACGGCTCGGAGAGAGACCGGCTGAGGAGCACCGCCGAGGTGCCATCAGCCCGGTGCCTGGCGAGGAGCGCGCGGCCCAGCCGTCGCTGGCCCACGCCGTCGAGGCCGCAGAGCGGCGAAGACAACAGCAGGCGGGTTTCGTCCGCCTCCGGAGCGCCACCGTCGGCGCAGATCCGCAGGGCGAGCAGCAACACGGACACAGCCGGTTGCTCGGCCAGCGCGATCTCATCGCCGGAGACATCGACGGGGACGCCCAGCCGGACGAGTTCCTTGGCCACGGCGCTCAGCTGAGCGCGCCCGGCCCGGGTCACCACCGCCAGGTCTGCCCAGGACAGACCCTCCTGCGCCACGGCGGATCTCAACTGCGCGGCGACGTGCGCCAGTTCCGCCGATTCGTTGTCGTAGACCGACACCGTGATGTCGCCGCCGCCGAGCACGGCCCCGAGGGGAGGCGAGGCCAGACGCTGATCGAGGCGTTGCCGCAGGACCTCCAGCGACTCCGCCAGCGCGGCCCGGCTCCGGAAGCCGCCCGTCAGCTGGGCCCGGCGGGCCCCCGGGAGGGCCGCCAGGTCTGCCATCGCGGTGGGGCTGGCGCCACGGTAGCCGCCGATCCGTGAGTGCGGATCCCCCACCGCCAACACTGGCAGGCCCAACTGGGCGAGGTCTCCGACGAGACCGACCTGTGCGTGGTCCGACTCGTGCGCGTCGTCGACGAGGACGGCGTCGAACGCGGCGCGCACTCCCCCGGCGACCGACTGCTCGGTGAGCAGCAGCCGCGTACGGTAGACGAGCTCGGCGTAATCCAGCGTGCCCGCGAAATCTGCGACGGTGAGGTATTCCTCGATGAAACCGGCGGCCGCCCGGAACAGTTCGTCGCCGCCCGCGGTGGCCATGGCCGCGATGGACTCCGCGTCGAGTGACAGCTGGCGCGCCCGCGCCAGCACCTCTCGCAGTTGCCGGGCGAACGCCCGGGTGCCGACCGCGGCCCTGAACTCGTCCGGCCAGGCCTCCGGGCCCATCCCCTCCAGAAGTTCGCGAATCCGGGCTTCCTGCTCCGGCGCCCGGAGCAGGCGCCAGGGGCTGTCCTCGTGGGGCCAGAACCGGCGCAGCAGGCCGAGGGACAGGCCGTGGATGGTGGTGACGTGCGCCTCGGTCTGTGCCCTGTCGAGCCTGCGGGTGATGTCACGGCGAAGCGTCTGCGCCGCGGCACGGGAGTGGGCCAACACGACCAGCCGCTCCAGAGCGGACCCCGCCGCGACCCTGGCCGCAGCCGCCTCCGTGATGAGGGTGGTCTTGCCCGAACCGGGCCCGCCGAGCACCACCGTCACACCGTTGGTGGGCCTCGCCAACTCCGCCTGTTCGGCCGTGAGGGCCGGCATGACGACATGGCGGGGCGGCACCACTCGGAAACTCATGGGCACCATGCAACCATCCTGGGGCGACAAATTCACACCGGACCCATGCCATGCTGGGATCAGGAGGTCGGGCATGAACGAGCGGATCACCACTGAGATCGACGGGTTGACGCTGAACCTGAGCAATCTGCACAAGCCGCTGTTCCCCAGCGGGTTCACCAAGGGCGAACTCATCAACTACTACGTTGAGATCTCCGAGGTCCTCCTCCCGCACCTGCGGGACCGGGCCCTGACCCGGGTGCGCTTCCCCGACGGCACCACCGGCGACTCGTTCTACGAGAAGAACGCCCCCGCCGGCACACCGGACTTCGTTCAGACCGTGGACGTCGCCACCAGCGCCGGCACGGTCAGCTACGTGACGGCCACCCAGCGGGCGGATCTCGCCTGGTTGGCGAACATCGCGTCGATCGAGTTGCACACGCCGCAGTGGCGCACGACGGAGGCGACCGCCCACGAGGAGGGAATCGTGATCGACGGCGAGGACGAACCCCGGGCGACGTCACTGGTTGTCGACCTCGACCCCGGTCCCGGCGTCACGCCGGACGAGATCGCCAAGGGCGCCATCATCGCCGCCACGACGTTGGCGGAGGTGGGGCTCGAGTCGCACCCCAAGAGCTCAGGGAACAAGGGGCTCCAGCTGACGGTGCCCATCGCGCCCACCCCTGCCTCGCAGGTGTACCAGTTCGCCCAGTCGTTGGCCCGGCACCTCGCCCGGCGGCATCCCAAGCGCTTCGTGGCCACCATGGCCAAGAACGCCCGGGCCGGGTTGGTCTTCGTCGACTTCGCCCAGAACCTCGCAGCCCGCAACACGGTGGTCGCCTATTCGGTCCGCGGCCTCGAGGTGCCCTCAGTGGCGACTCCCCTCACCTGGGAAGAGGTGGCGGCCCTGGGCCCCGACACGCCGGTCCGGACACATCCCACCGCCATGCTGGAGCGGGTGCAGAATCTAGGCGACCTCTGGCAGTCCACGCTGCCAACAGCCACGAGCCCGGCGCTGCCCGGCCCCCTCGCCTGACAGGATGGTGTTCATGACGGACCAGTCGACACCGCACCCCCGCTCCGAGCGCGCGCATTACGTGCGTGAGCCCGCCCCCTGGGTGGCCGGGTGCAGCGACGCGGGCCGGCGGCACCGCTCCAACCAGGACGCCATGTGCCTGGCGGTTCGGACAGAACCCCGCTCCGAGGCGGTGCTCGCGGTCGCCGACGGTGTCACCACCGCCCATGGTTCCGAACTGGCCTCCTTGGTGGCCACGGAGGCGACGGTCGAGACGCTGATCACCGCGCTGGGCGCCGGGACAGCAGCCAACGTGGCCTTCGTGCAGGCCTTCGCCGCCGCCAACGACGAGGTGCTCGCCGCGGCTGAAGACCCCTCGGCGTGCACGCTCATCGCGGCCGCGATCCTGCCCGGCATGATCGCCGTCGGCAACATCGGCGACTCCCGTGCCTACTGGTTCAGCGACGACGGCTCAACAGACCTCCTCTCAGTCGACGACTCCATGGCGCAGGCACGCATCATGCTGGGCATGTCCCGCGCCGACGCCGAGCAGTCCAACCAGGCGCACGCCATCACCAAGTGGCTGGGCCGCCAGGCGACCAACGTCACGCCGTCGGTCGTCACGCTCCAGCCCCAGAGCAACGGCTGGCTCATGCTCTGTACCGACGGGCTGTGGAACTACGCGAGTTCCCCGGAGGACATGTCGGCGCTTTTCAGCGCCTGCGTCAGCCGCTGCCCGAACCCTCCCGCGCTGGCCGAGTCGCTCGTCGCGTGGGCCAACGAGCAGGGCGGCAAGGACAACATCACCGTGGTGGTCGCACGCATCGAGCAGTGACGCCCGGCCCTTGGCGGCGCCGCTAGAGTTGGCCGCATGGAGATCAAGATCGGCATCACCGACGTCGCCCGCGAAGTCAGCATCGAGACCACTTCCTCGTCCGACGAGATCGTTCAGCAGTTGCGGGAAGCAATGGAGAACTCGGGGCTCCTGGAACTGACGGACGTGAAGGGTCGCCGGGTCGTGATCCCCGCCTCGCGCGTCGGCTACATCGACATCGGCAGCGCCAGCACGCGAACCGTAGGCTTCGGAGCGGTCTGAGTCACCGCCTGCGGTAGAGTGGGCCCTCGCGGGCGCACTCTGCCCGTCTCCGGTCGCGGCTCCCGCGCCGTGAGCTCACTCGAAAAGGTCAGTACCCTGAGCGACAACGAGATTGCAGGCAGCGACACGTTCGCTGACCTCGGCATCCACGAATCCATCACCTCGGCGTTGGCAGAGACGGGCATCGTCCATCCCTTCGCCATCCAGACGCTCGCCATCCCGCTCGCCCTGCAGGGCGCAGACGTGATCGGCCAGGCGCGCACCGGCACGGGCAAGACCCTCGCCTTCGGCGTCAGCCTGTTGCACCGCATGGTCACCCTGTCGGACGGCGAGAAGCCCGCGCACGGCAAGCCCCGTGCCCTCGTCGTGTGTCCCACCCGTGAACTCGCGCTGCAGGTCGGCCGCGACATGGACATGGCAGGCAAGCATCTCAAGATGCGCGTCCTCACCATCTACGGCGGCACCGGCTACGACGAGCAACTCGACACTCTCGCCACGGGCATCGACATCGCAGTCGGCACCCCTGGCCGCCTCCTGGACCTCGCAGACCGCGGGGCGCTCGACTTGGGCAACGTGCAGGTGCTCGTCCTCGACGAGGCCGACGAGATGCTCGATCTGGGCTTCCTGCCCGACATCGAGCGGCTCCTGCGCAAGACGCCCAAGAACCGCCAGACCCTGCTGTTCTCCGCGACCATGCCAGCGCCCATCCTGGCGCTGGCCCGCGCCACGCTGAACAAGCCCATCAACATCCGCGCCGAGGGCCACGACGCAAAGATGACGGTCCCGGACATCGAGCAGTTCGTGTACCAGGCCCATGACCTCGACAAGCCGGAAATGGTCGCCCGCCTGCTCCAGGGCCGCGAGACCACGAAGGTGATGGTCTTCTGCCGCACCAAGCGTGCCGCGCAGCGACTGACCGACGAACTGGTCGATCGCGGCTTCGCCGCCGCGTCCATCCACGGTGACCTCAACCAGCAGGCCCGCGAGCGTGCGTTGAAGAAGTTCCGCTCCGGCACCATCCAGGTGCTGGTGGCCACCGACGTCGCGGCCCGCGGTATCGACATCCCCGACGTGAGCCACGTCGTGAACTACGAATGCCCCGACACGGACGCCACCTACGTGCACCGCATCGGCCGTACCGGCCGCGCGGGCAACAACGGCGTATCCGTGACCCTCGTGGACTGGCAGGATCTGCACCGCTGGAAGATGATCGCCCAGATGCTGGACCTCGAGCTCGCGGAGCCGGCCGAGACCTACTCGTCATCACCGCACTTCTACACGGACCTCGACATCCCCGAGGGCACCAAGGGCCGAGTGCCCGGCACGATCGCGGCCAAGGAACGGGCTGAGACCAGCCTTCGCGGTACCGGCGAACGTCGGGGCAGCCAGCGCACCGCAGCCGAGGCCGGCGCCCCGCGTCGTCGCCGCCACCGCGCGACGGAGGCCGAGGGCGACCAGCCGGCGGCCCAGCCCGCGGCGGAGCGCAAGCCGCGACGTCGCCGCCGCCGCACCCGCGCCGGGGTTGAGGTCAAGCCCGAGAGCTGAGTCTCAGCTCAGTAGGACATCTGCATCGCCGACCGGACCTCATCGAGGGTCTGGTCGGCGATTGCGTTGGCCCTCTCATTGCCCGCGGCGAGCACGGCCTGCAGGTGGCCGGGGTCAGCCTCGAGCTCCGCGCGGCGGGCACGGATGGGGGCGAAGTACTCGTTGACTGCTTCCGTGACGAGCTTCTTGAGCCCGCCGCCACCACCGTCGCCGACCTCGGCCGCAACGTCCTCCGGCTCCCTGCCGAGGCACAGCGCTGCGAGGTTCACCAGGTTGGACACCTCAGGACGGTTCGCCGGATCATAGGCGATGTGGCGGTCCGAGTCCGTGACGGCGCGCTTCAGCAGCTTGGCGGTCTCGTCGGCGCTCATCCGCAGCTCGATGGTGTTGCCCTTGGACTTCGACATCTTCGTGCCGTCCAGGCCGAGCACCGTGCCGGACTTCGAGAGCAACGCCTCCGGCTCCGGGAACACCGGCCTCGACGCGTCCGCCCGGCCGTACCGCTCGTCGAAGCGACGGGCGATCACGCGCGCCTGCTCGATGTGCGGCAACTGGTCCTTGCCCACGGGCACCAGGTTGGCCCTGCAGAAGAGGATGTCGGCCGCCTGGTGCACCGGGTAGGTGAGCATGAGGCCCGACATGGGGCGCTCGCCCGTGTCGTCGAGTTCAGACTTCACGGTGGGGTTGCGCCGCAGCTCGGCGTCGGTCACGACGGAGAGGAAGGGCAGCATCAGCTGGTTGAGGGCGGGCACCGACGAGTGGGTGAAGATCGTCACATCGGCCGGGTCCAGGCCGATGGCCAGGTAATCGGTGAGCAACGAGTAGACCCGCTCGCGCAGGGGGCCCACGCCATCGCGGTCCGTGATCACCTGGTAGTCGGCGATGATGACGAAGGTCTCCACGCCCCGCCGTGCCAGCCGGACGCGGTTCTGCAGCGAACCGAAGAAGTGGCCGATGTGCAGGTGCCCGGTGGGGCGGTCGCCGGTGAGGATACGGAACTGCGACGGATCCTTGGCGAGGGCCGCTTCGATCTCCTTGCTGCGCGCGGTTGACCGTGCGAGCGACGCGTCGATGTCGAGGGAGATCTCTTCGGTGGACATAGGGTTAACCTGCCTGGGGTGAGTGGGTGTGGCCCAAGCTTAGCCAACCGTGCAGGCTCAGACGATCTGGCCGCCCCTGCGCCTGACCCGGGCGAGCAGGTCGCGGAAGGCGGACGTGCGCGTCAGGTTGGCGCCGAGTGGGTTGTTCTTCTTGCCCAGGCCGTGGTAGTCGCTCGAGCCCGTGCGCAGCAGCCCGAGGCGGCCACCCATCTCGAACAGGAGTGAGCGGGCGTCGTCGTCGTGGTCCGGGTGGTCCACCTCGATGCCCTCCAACCCGTAGTCCCGCACGAGTTGCTCGAGGTAGGGCGCGTC
This sequence comes from Tessaracoccus sp. MC1865, assembly GCF_017815535.1. Taxonomy (NCBI): domain Bacteria; kingdom Bacillati; phylum Actinomycetota; class Actinomycetes; order Propionibacteriales; family Propionibacteriaceae; genus Tessaracoccus; species Tessaracoccus sp. MC1865. The sequence continues at coordinate 1,736,715 of NZ_CP072596.1, forward strand.
GATGACCTCACGTCCCTTGCGCGCCCACGGATGGGCGATGACGGCGACACCCTTGGCGCCGTGGATCAGTTCGATCGCCCGCTCGAGCGACGCCGCATACCGCTTCACGTAACCGGGCCGGTCCTCGTCGAGCCACACCCTGAAGGCCTCGTCACGGTCTGCGATGTAGCCCTTGGCCACCATCGCATCCGCCACGTGGGGACGGCCGACGGCCGGCGCGCCCATCGCCACCCGGTTGACGTCGTCGATGGTCAGCTCCAGACCTGCGGCGTTGAGCTTCTCGATCATCATCGGCAGGCGGTGGCTGCGGCCGTGCCGGATCCGCGCCAGTTCCTCGCCCAGGTCACGGTCGTAGATGTCGCAGCCGTACCCCAGCAGATGGACCGCGCGACCCTCCACCTCTGTGGACATCTCGATCCCGCACAGGACCTTCAAACCGATGCGCTTGCCTGCCTCCTGCGCCTCGAGAACTCCGCCGAACGTGTCGTGGTCTGTCAGCGCGATGGCGTCGAGCCCCGCCTGGAACGCCTTCATCACCAGCGTTGTCGGCGTGTCGGTGCCGTCCGAGACGCGCGAATGAGTGTGCAGGTCGATTCTCATGGCCCTCATCCTAGGGACTGGCGAACCCGCTTTTGGCTGGCCGTGGATAAGTCTCACGGGCAAGTAGTCTGGGGTCATGGATCTGGACTACACCCACACTTATGCCGCAGACCCCGAGCGCGTCGTCGGTCTCCTCCGCAATGAGGACTTCATCGCCGATGTCGCTGTGCACGCCGGTGCCACCGAGCACAGCGTCGACATCACCCCGGACGCGACGACGCTGATCATGTCGCTGCCGGTCCCTGCCTCCATCGCCAAGTTCATCGGTTCCTCCATGAAGCTCAAGCAGGTGTTCCGCTTCGGCGATGTGGCCGCAGACGGCAGCGTCCGCGGCACCGTGGACGTGGACGTCCCCGGAATGCCCGTGGACGTGACGGCCGACGCCGAGATGCTGCCCCAGGGCGACGGCACCACGCAGGGCCGCTACACCGGTGACCTGAAGGTGAAGATCCCGCTGGTGGGCAAGAAGGTCGAGGCCCAGGTCGAGCCGTACATCCGTGATGCCTTCGCCGGCCTGGAGCGCCGCGCGGCAGATTGGCTCAGCCGCTGACGTGAGACGGCGGCCTCAGCCGGCCTTGCTAGATGAGGCCTCCTCACGCCGCTTCTTCGCGGCCTCGACGGAGGCCTTGAGTGCGGACATGAGGTCGATGACGTCGCCCGTCGGTGCGGACCGGTCGGTCTGCTCAGGCAACTCGGCGCCCGCAAGCTTCGCCTCGACGACCTCGAGGAGCGCGGCGCGGTAGGAGTCCGTGTAGGCCTCCGGGTCGAACTCGCCCTCCAGCTGCGCGATGAGGAGCTTGGCCATCTCGATCTCCGCGTCAGAGATCTTGACCTCCTGCGACGGAGCGGCGAACTCGCCGTTACGCAGTTCATCCGGCCAGTACATGGTGTGCATCAGCAGGAGGTCGCCCTGCGCGCGGATCAGCGCCAGGGATTCGCGGCTGCGCAACGCTACCTTGACCACGGCAACCTTGTTCTCCTTGGCGAGCGCCTCGCGCAGCAGCACGTAAGGCTTCTGGCCTGCTGCCTCCGCCTCGAGGAAGTACGTGCGCTGGAAGAACGTGGGATCCACCTCGTGCTCGTCCACGAACTGCACCACGTCGACGCTCTTGAGCGTGCTCAGGGGGAGGTTCTCGAAATCTTCATCCGTCAGGATGGCAAGGCGCCCGTCTGCAGCCTCATACCCTTTGGCGATGTCCGCGAACTGGACCACCTCGCCGCACTTCTCACACACGCGCTGGTAGCGGATGCGGCCCCCGTCGGTGGAATGCACCTGCCGGAAGCTGATGTCCTTGTCCTCCGTGGCCCCGTAGAGCTTCACCGGGATGGAGACCAACCCGAAGGACACCGAGCCTTTCCAGATTGAGCGCGGCATGTCAGCTACCTCCCTGGTATTCGACCTTGTCATTCCAGAGTAGTTCGTGGTTCTCGAGCAGCGCCTGCACCTGCGGCTGTCCCCAGGCCTGGTCGATGGTGAGCCCTTTTGAGATGGCTGCGGCGTCTGCGACGTCCACCCCTGGCTCCTCGCTGAACCAGGCGATCATGGCGCGTGGCGGGCACTGCGCGAGCACGATCTGGCCGTTGGCCGGGTCCTCGCCGGGCAGCACCGCTGCCTCATCAACCTCTGCCACGACGATGGTGCGCTCCCCGTGGTGGGCCAGACCTGCCACCGAGGCGAGCACCATGGCGGCGTGTTCGGCCGCTTCGGACTCATCCTCGCCGTACTCCAGCTCCGCCAACAGTTCGGGCGTGACGGTGTAGGCCGTCCGGTTCTCGACGGCGGGCTCGCCCCGGAGCATGCCGAGCTCGTCCGACGCGATGGGGATGAACACCAGTTGACGCTTCACGGACCCCACCCTAGTCCCGCACTGTGACACAGAGGAGGGGTCTGCTGCGCGGGCCCCGGAATTCGGGGTAGGTTCGAGCTGCCATGAAGCTCTTGTCACGCCTCGTCGTCGTGTTCCTCACCGCCGTCACGCTGGTCGCCTGCGGCGCGCCGGCCTCCGCTCCCCCGCAGACCATCGAGCTGGAGATCACGGACCCGCCCGGCGCGACCCAACGGATCGAGGTGGCGCTCGGGGCGGAGGTCACGATGCGCATCACCACGGCCATCGCGGACCACGCCCATCTGCACGGCTATGAGCTGGAGGAGTTCACGGAGCCGGGACAGACCATCGAGTGGACCTTCACCGCCGACATGGCGGGCAGTTACGAACTCGAGTCCCACACGTCCGACAGCATCTGGGCAGACTTGGTGGTGTCGTGATTCCGCTGCACGGGATCGCCTCACGCTCAGACTTGCCCCTCCCATTCCCTCTGGTGGTGGCCGGCGGGGCCGTCGTGCTGATCATCACATTCTGGGTGGCGATCTTCGCGTGGAAGCGGCCCCGTTTCCAGCAACAGCAGGGGCGCGACATGCCGCGGCTCACGCGCTTCGTCGACTCCCCCGTGGTCTCCCGCACGCTGAGGGTCATCGTCGCCCTCATCTGGCTGCTGATGGCTGCGGCGCTGTTCTTCGGGGTCGACCGCATCGACAACCCCGTACTGGGCTTCGTCTACGTCCTGGTGTGGGTGGGGCTGGTCCCGCTGGCGCTGCTGTTCGGCGACGTCCACCGTCGCACGAACCCGCTGCGTCTCCTCCTCCGCTTCAGGGGCGCCACGGCCCCGGCGCCCTTCCAGTCGACGGCATCGGTGCTTCCCGCGGCCCTCGCGCTGTTGGCCTTCCTCTACCTCGAACTGGTCCAACCCGGCGGCGCCACCGTGCCTGTGCTCCGTTGGTTCGCCGTCGGCTGGCTCCTCTGGGTCACTGCGGGCGTGCTGCTGCGGGGCCCGCGCTGGATCCAGCAGGCAGAACCCTTTGAGGCCTATGCGACGACGGTGGCCCACATGTCGCCGTGGGCCCGCAACGCTCGCGGCGTCATCCTCTGGACCAATCCGGTGCGGAATCTGGCGTCCTGGCGCGCCCCTCGGCACCTGGCGCTGTTGGCCTCCGTGCTGCTGGGCGGCACCCTTTTCGATGCCCTCTCCAACACCGGCGTCTGGGTCCGCGGCACCCAGGAGCTGGACGGATGGCTCTGGCCCGTCAGCACTCTGGCGCTCCTGGCCGCCGTAACGCTCATCTACGGGCTGTTCTGGTTGGGTACCCGGCCGTACCGCGGGCTCTCGATGGATGCGCTCGCTCCCGGGCTCGTTCCGCTGGTGGTGGGCTACGCGCTCTCGCATTACGGCACCATGCTCTACCTCGAGGGCCAGCGCACCCTCATCCGGTTCAGTGACCCGTTGGGTCGTGGCTGGAACCTCTTCGGCACCATCGAAGCCGCACCGGACACTGCGCTGTTCATGTACCCGACGTTCATCGCCGTGGCGCAGGTGCTGCTCATCGTGGGCGGCCACGCTCTCGGCGTGCTGGTGACGCACGACATCGCTCTCCGGAGCGCCCCGGCCCAGTTGATGATCCATCTGCCCCTGCTCACCATGATGGTGGTCTTCACCATGGGCGGGCTGCTGCTGATGTTCGGAGGCTGAGCTTCACAGGGTGTTGTCCGACGGGGTCGAGGTGTTGTCCGGATCCGGCCAGGTGTTGTCCGTTGCCAGTGCGGTGTTGTCCGTTGCCCTGAAAGGCGTGACCCGGGAGAGGGCGGCCATCTAGCGTCTCCGGCATGAACCCCTCCAGCATCACGCCCCTGCGTCCGTCCCCCGCCCCCCAGCAGGCTCCGCCCCAGGCCGTCCGCCTGATCCACGTGCTCCTCGAAGCGATGGCAGGCCGGAGGGCCCTCCATCAGGTGCGGCCGTTGCTGTCGCCCACGTCGTTCATCCGGCTGGCGTCCTACGCCGACGCGGGGCTCTTCCGCCGGATGGCCATCGGGCCGCTCAAGACGCAGATGCCCACGCCCCGCGCGGTGGAGGCGACGGTGTCACTCCTCTGCGCCTCGCGCGTCATCAGCTGCGCGATCCGCCTCGACGTGCACCGGGACCGGTGGGTCTGCACGGAACTCGCCGTGCTGCGCCCGGCCGCCATGATGGCGGCCTGAGGATGCCTCAGACCGCTCCGGCGGGCCGGCCGTGGCAGACCTTGTATTTCTTACCGGAACCGCAGGGGCACGGCTGATTGCGGCCCACCTTCGGCTCCGACTTCGTCACGGTCACCCCGGTGCGCGTGGCCTCACCGGTCTCGTCCGGCGCCGAGTAGGAGAGGTTCCTGTCGGTCTTGCGCTCGAGGCCCCGGGCCAATGCGGCCGGGAGCTCCTGGCGTGGCTCCTCAACTGGAGCCTGGATCTTCGGGGTCTTGACCTTGTGGTCCGTCTTGGAGGGCAGGCTCTCGGTGAGGGAATCGACACCGACCGCAGACCCGTCGCCGTCGGTCACCAGCCCCACGTTCAACTGGGGCTCGGCCGCCGGTGCAGCCACTTCGAGGTTGAAGAGGTAACCCACGACCTCTTCCATGAAGGCGTCCATCATGGCGTTGAACATGTCGCCACCCTCGCGCTGGTACTCGACCAGCGGGTCACGCTGTGCCATGGCACGCAGACCGATGCCCTCGCGGAGGTAGTCCATCTCGTAGAGGTGCTCACGCCACTTGCGGTCGAGCACCGTCAGCAGGACCTGGCGCTCCAACTCGCGCATGGTGTCCTCACCCAACTGCTCTTCGCGCTTCTTGTAGGCGGCATCCGCGTCCTCGAGGAACATCTCGACCAGTTCGCCCTGCTCGGGCAGGTCGTCGGCGATGTCGTCCATGTCGATGGTCACCGGATACAGCGTCTTGAGTTCGGTGAACATCGTCTCGATGTCCCAATCCTCCGGGATGCCGACGGTGTGCTGACGCACCACGTCGCTGACGACACGCTCGGTGGCGGCCTTCAGCTGGGCCGAGACGTCGGCGCCGTCCAACACCTGGCGGCGATCACCGTAGATGGCGTGGCGCTGGCGGTTCATCACGTCGTCGTACTTGAGGACGTTCTTGCGCATTTCGAAGTTCTGACCCTCGACCTGCTTCTGCGCCCCCTCGATGGACTTCGACACCGACTTCATGTCGATCGGCACGTCGTCGGGGACCTTCATCATGAGCAGCGCGCGCTCGAGCAGTTCGGGACGGAACAGGCGCATGAGGTCGTCGCTGAGCGACAGGTAGAACCGCGATTCGCCCGGGTCCCCCTGGCGACCGGAACGGCCACGCAGCTGATTGTCGATGCGCCGCGACTCGTGACGCTCTGAGCCGACGACGTACAGACCGCCGAGCTCAACGACCTCTTCGTGCTCCACCTTCACCTGGTCCTCGAGCGCCTTGAGCGTCTCGTTCCACCTGGCTTCGTACTCCTCGGGCGTCTCCTGGGGGTCCAGGCCCTCCTTGCGCAGCTGGAGGTCCGCGAGGAACTCGGGGTTGCCGCCCAGCATGATGTCGGTGCCTCGGCCGGCCATGTTCGTCGAGACCGTGACAGCACCCTTGCGGCCGGCCTCCGCGACGATGGCGGCTTCGCTCTCATGGTGCTTGGCGTTGAGGACCTTGTGCGGGACGTTGGCCTTCTTCAGCAGCGCCGAGAGCACCTCGGACTTCTCGACGGATGCCGTACCGATGAGGACCGGCTGGCCCTTCGCGTGCCGCTCCGCGATGTCGCGGACGATGGCCTCGTACTTGGCCTCCTGCGTGCGGTAGATCAGATCCGCCTGATCGACGCGGACCATGGGTCGGTTGGTCGGGATCGTGATGACGCCCAGACCGTAGATCTTCTGGAACTCGCCCTCTTCCGTCTTCGCGGTACCGGTCATGCCGGCCAGCTTCTCGTACATGCGGAAGTAGTTCTGCAGTGTGATGGTGGCCAGCGTCTGGTACTCGTCCTTGATCTTGACGCCCTCCTTCGCCTCCAGCGCCTGGTGCAGACCCTCGTTGTAGCGACGGCCGGCCAGCGTGCGGCCGGTGTGCTCGTCGACGATGAGGACCTCGTCGCCCGCGAGGACGTAGTCCTTGTCACGCTTGAACAGTTCCTTGGCCTTGATGGAGTTGTTCAGGTAGGAGATGAGCGGTGTGTTGGCCGACTCGTAGAGGTTCTCGATGCCGAGTCGGTCCTCGACCTTCTCGATGCCCGGGGCCAGGACGGCGATGGTGCGCTTCTTCTCGTCCACCTCGTAGTCGACGTCACGGCGCAGCGTCAGCGCCATCTTGGCGAACACGGGGTACCACTCGTGGTTGTCCTCGGCGGGGCCGGAGATGATCAGCGGCGTGCGGGCCTCGTCGATCAGGATGGAGTCGACCTCATCCACGACGGCGTAGTGGTGGCCGCGCTGGACCATGTCGGCCTTGCGAAGTGCCATGTTGTCGCGGAGGTAGTCGAAGCCGAACTCGTTGTTGGTGCCGTAGGTGATGTCGCAGTTGTAGGCGGCACGGCGCTGTTCGGGGGTCATCGACGTCAGGATGGCGCCCACCTCCAGGCCGAGGAAGTGGTGGAGGCGGCCCATCTGTTCGGACTGGTACTTGGCGAGGTAGTCGTTCGTGGTGACGACGTGCACGCCCCTGCCGCTGAGGGCATTCAGGTAGGACGGGAGGGTGCCGACGAGTGTCTTGCCCTCACCGGTCTTCATCTCTGCGATGTTTCCCCAGTGGAGGGCGGCGCCGCCCATGATTTGCACGTCGAAGTGACGCTTGTCGAACACGCGGACCGACGCCTCGCGGACGGCAGCGAAGGCTTCCGGCATGATGCGGTCCAGGGACTCTCCGTCCGCGATCCGGTCACGGAACTTCTGCGTCTCTTCGCGAAGCTCCGCGTCAGACATCGCCTGGAACTCTTCTTCGATGGAATTGACTTGGTCGGCCACCTTCCGCAGCTTTCGGAGCTGTGCTCCCGAGCCGAGGCCGCTCAGAAAGTCCATGATTCCCACGGGGCGCATCCTTCGTGTCGCGTTGCGTGCCGGGCCGGTGCCGACTACCGCCAGCCATCCTAACCCCACTCGCCAAGGGGCGCAGAACAGCGCTCGCCCCGACTTTTCGGTCGGGGCGAGCGCTGTGGGGCCGTGGCTCAGCTCACATCGAGCTGGATCACGCCGTAGTTGTAGGCCTTGCGGCGGTAGACCACGGAGGGACGGCCGGATTCCGCATCCTGGTACAGGAAGAAGTCGTGGCCGACCAGTTCCATCTCATCCAGCGCCTGCGCCAACGTCAGGGGCGCAGTTTCGAAGACCTTCTCGCGCACGACGAGCGGGCCGTCGCCGGTCACCACAAGGCCGGCGACGTTCGTGACGGGCACGCCCTGCTCCTCCTCCTCGGTCGGCTCCGGTGCGGGAGCGAACTCGGGAACGGCGCCGGCGCGCAGGCCACGGTGGGTCTTGCGCCGGTCTGCCGCCCGACGAAGCTGGGACTTCAGTCGGTCGAGGGCTATCTCAAATGCAGCGGTCTTGTCTTCGGCATTGGCTTCGGCACGGATCACGGGTCCCCTGCTCCGCAGAGTCAACTGGACCGTGGTCGCGTCGGACGGGTTCTTCGTCCCCTCGGATGCCTGGAATTCGACTTCAACCCGAATGACCCGGTCACGCAACCGTTCGATGGTGGCCAAGCGCTCGCTGACGAGCTCCTTGACTTCGGGGCTGATCGTGCACTGACGACCTGTGACGACGATGTCCATTTTATCCTCCGTCTATCAGGGCTTATGCCCACTGACGACTTGCTACACGACCGGGAGGGATCCCGGTCGGTATGCACAACGCCGCAGGTCGCCCAGCGAGGTGGGCCTGCGGCGTGTCCATGCACCAACGCTACCCTCACCCTCAAGGGTGCGTCACTCGTTTGCTGGTGTGTCCCGGAAGTTTCTCCGCCTGGGCGATGACGGCACCTCCCCACACCGGCACGCCCGCCGCCCGCAGCGCGCGGACCGATTCCCGGAGCGAGGCACCCGAGGTGGCGACGTCGTCGACCACGACGACCGGCGCCCCGTCTGCCTGCGCCACCATGGAGTGCGCCAGGTTGCTGCTGCGCTGGAGCTTCCCCAACCCTGACTGGTCCTTCCCCGAGCGTGACCGCGACAGCAGCGGCCTCCACTGCAGCCCACAGCGCCCGGCGGCCCGGGCGGCGAGCCGCCGTGCATGGTCGAATCCCCGGTCCCGCACTGCAGAGGGTCGCGACGGCACGGGCACCAGAACCGCGTCCGGCGGGGGCCTGAGCCCCGCCACGGCACGGGCGAGGAGGTCCCCCAGCGCTGCGCCCAGATGCAGCGCGCCATCATCCTTGTACCGGGGGATCACGTGTTCGAGCACAGGGCGGTACTGACATGCCGCCACCAGCGGCACGTCGAGCCCGCGGTCGATCAGTTGCGGCGGATCCGAGAGCAATGCGCGGCAACCGGCACACAGTCCCCAGCCTGGGGCCTGACAGCCCGGGCACGATGCTCCGAGGAGCAGGTCAGCGGCGGCGTGGAAGAAGGTCGACACACCCCCACTGTGGCCAACGGGTGGGCCTCTCCACCGTTGTCCACAGATCAGCCGGGATAGGCCACCGCGGTCACCTCGTCCGCCAGGCGGGTCCACCGGGTGCGGGCCTCGTAGCGCCAGGTCACGTCCAGGTCGGTCGTGACCGCTATCGGTCCGCCGCCCAGACGCACGTTCGACGCGATGTCGACGATTGCGCCGGTGATCGCGCCCAGGTCCTGCACCACCGAGCCGTCCAGCTGCGCGGTGAAGATCGAGCGCACCCCGGCGCTGGTGGCGGCCACCGCCAGGGACGTCTCCGCCTGCCAGGTGGGCGCCACCGGGTCTGTCAATGCGTCACCGGCAGGCGCGACGATCTCCAAGGGCCGCCATTGGGTCGCGGAGATGGGGTTTGCCCCCAAGAGTGAGGCCACGCCGAGCGTCGGCACCCCTCCGACGTCGGCAACGATCAGGACCCGGGCGCGGGAGGGAGACACGGAGAAGTCGCTGATCCGGCCCACTCCCAGATCGGCGCTGACCAGTTGCGCCTGACCGTCCCGGTCGATGGTGGCCATGCGGGGAGTCCCGGTCATGTCGTTGCCCAGAAGCCACAAGGTGCCCAGCACAAACTGAGGGGAGCGCAGATTGCTCAGCGGCAGGTCCACCTTCGAGACGGGGCCACCCAGTCCGCCGGTGGACAGCTCCGTGCGGTCCTCGTTGATGACGGCCATGCTGCCCCCGTCGACGGAGACAGCCACGTCCGCCACCCGGAAGCCGATCTCGGGCATGATCTCGAATTCGTCCTGGCCGGTGATGCGACCCACCCGTGAGCGACGCACGCCGAACAGGTCCGTGGCCGCTGCCCGGGACAGCACCTGGTAGCCCTGCTGTGTGGCCAGTTCGAGCACGCCGTTGGCCGAAGCGCCCGGGATGGGTACCGTCCGCCCACCCTCCCTCGTGACGATCATGCCCGTGACGCGTGGGATGGACGTGAGCGTCCACAGCAATTGGGCGCCCAGCCGGCGCAGGTCGTCGTCGCCCAGGACCACGGGAAGGCGGGCGAGGTCCACGGTCACCACGCCGCTCTGGTCGATGGTGGCGCCGCCATCCCCGAGCCTGACCCCTCGGGGCAGCGCGTCGATGACCGAGCGGCTGATCTCCTCGGCCGGGCCCCTGAACAGGGCCTGTAGCACGTTGCTGGGGGTGAGGAGCGATTCGGGCAGGTGGATGGGGTCTGGCACCACGTGCGCGCCGACGCGGCTCATGAAATAGAGCGTGACACGCGAGTAGTAGCGCTCGAAGTTGTACCGGGTCAGCAGGAGCCCGTCCGGCGGGGCGCTGATCCGCCACTGGCCCTCCTGCTCGACGAGGCCGAAATCATGCTCGAACGGTTCGGTGTGCGCGGTGTAGCGATGGGTCTCGTCCAGGTGTCCGATGGCCGTGCCGGTGGCCGCCGCGGCATCCATTCCGCCGGTGACTTCGCCATCGAACACGACCGCGTCGACGGGGGCCCAGCCCGAGGCCGCCTCGCTCGTGAGGTACTGCCGGGCGATGGCGTACTCGCCGTCGGGGTCTGCCATGGCCTGAAGGAAGCCCTCGACGAGACGCACCGGCGTCATATCCTCGCTCGGCGGCTCCGGGGCGATGTCGATGCCCCGCGGCTGCGCGGCCAGAGGCACCTGCTCGACGGGCCCGGACGTCGCAATGGTGGTGCAACCGGTCAGCGACAGCAGGAGTGCCGTGAGAGCGGCCACAGCGCGTCTCATGCGCTCACCTCCTTGTCATCAGCCGGTACGACGGCCAGCGGCGAGCTCGTCAACTCGTGCCCTGACTCCCGCGGCAGCGTCAACCGGAATTGGGCACCGCGCCCCGGCCGGCCCCAGGCCGTCAACCACCCGCGGTGCAACCGGGCGTCCTCCATCGCGATCGCAAGCCCCAATCCCGTGCCACCCACCAGCCGGGTGCGACTGGGATCTGCGCGCCAGAACCGGTCGAAGACGCGGGCCGCGTCCTCCGCCTTGAAGCCGACGCCGTAGTCGCGCACGGTCACCGCCACCGCGTCGTGGTCCGAAGCCACCCTGATCACCACCGGCCTGCCCTCGCTGTGCTCGATGGCATTGGTGATCAGGTTGCGCAGGATCCGCCTGACCCGACGGGTGTCGACCTCGGCGGTGGTGTCCTCGTCCACCTGTTCGAACCGGAGCTCGACACCCAGGGCCCCGGCCATCGACCGGCTCCCTGCCACCTCTGCGGCGGCCAGCGACGCGACGTCGGTCTCGTCGAGGGCCAGGACTGCCGCACCCGCGTCGAACCGCGAGATCTCCAGGAGATCCGCCAGCATGAGGTCGAACCGGTCGATCTCGAGGCTCATCAGTTCCGCCGAACGCGCAGTGATGGGGTCGAAGTTGCTACGCGCATCGTGCAACACATCCGCGGCCATCTTGATGGTGGTCATCGGGGTGCGCAGCTCGTGGGACACGTCGCTGACGAAGCGTTGCTGCAGCGTGGACAGCGTCTCCAGCTCACGGATCCGCTGCTGGAGCTCAGCGGCCATCCGGTTCATGGAGGTGGCCAGCAGCGCCAGATCGTCGGTACCACGCACCAGCATGCGCTCCCCCAGCTGACCGGACGCCAGCTGCAGCGCGGTGGTGCTGGCCTTCCGCACCGGCCTCACCACCTGCACCGTGACGAGGTAGGAGATCAACCCGAGTGCTGCCACCAGCGCCACGCCGGCCGCGATGACGGCTCCCTGCAGGGCGCTCAGGGTCTGCAGCTCGGTGGTCATGGGAAAGATGTAGAACACCGGGTAGCGCTCCCCGGTCTCGCCGATCAGTGCGGCACCGATGGCCCAGCCGGGCTCCGGCTGCATCGTGGGGTCGGTGAAGACCACCCGCGTCGGGGTGATGAACATGCCCTGGTCCTGCTCCACCCGGTCACGCAACCCGACCGGTACAGACTCCGCGCGGATGCCGGTGGAGGTGAGGCTGGAGACCGGCCCCTGGATCACCACCCGGTACTGCGCCGCTTGGGCGTCGGCGAGGTCCGCCAGCCGGCTGAGCGATTCATGGATGGCGGCGCCCCGCGCCTCTGGCGTGCGCAACTGCTCCTGCATGAACGCGTAGACGCCCGACGCCTCGTTCAGCGCCGCCTGTCGCTTCGTCTCGACGACGCCCGCCGTGGCCTGACGCATCAGGACGACCCCGGCCAGCGTCATCAAGACCATTGACAGGCCGAGCGTCGAGATCAGCACCCGCAGCGGCAGGGAACCCCACCACAGTGCCTTGAGCCCTCGCGCGGGACGTGCCCGGGTGCTGTCAGTTCTGCGTTTCACCGGCGCGGTATCCAATGCCGCGGACCGTGATCACGATTTCGGGGTGTTCCGGGTCCTTCTCGATCTTGGCCCGCAGCCGCTGTACATGCACGTTGACCAGGCGGGTGTCTGCCGAGTTGCGATAGCCCCACACCTCGTCGAGGAGGGCCTCGCGAGTGAAGACGTGGGCCGGGCGGCGTGCCAGGGCCAGCAACAGTTCGAACTCCAGCGGGGTGAGGGGCAGGTGTTCCTCACCCCGCTTCACGAGGTGGGACGAGACCGAGATCGCCAGGTCTCCGATGGTCAGGATGTCCGAGCCCACTTCCCCGCTGGTGCGGCGCAAGCGGGTACGGATCCGGGCGATGAGTTCCTTCGCCTTGAACGGTTTGGCCACGTAGTCGTCGGCCCCCGCCTCGAGACCGGCCACCACGTCCGAGGTGTCGGACTTGGCGGTCAACATGACGATCGGTACGCCGGATTCGGCGCGGATGTCGCGGCAGACGGAGACTCCGTCGCGCCCCGGCAGCATGAGGTCGAGAAGCACGAGGTCAGGACGGGACTGGCGGAACTCCTGCAACGCCTCGTTGCCCGTCCCGCACCGGACGGTCTCGAACCCCTCCTGGCGCAGGACGATCTGCAGCATCTCTGAGAGCGCCGCGTCATCGTCCACCACCAGTATCCGGGCTTTGCCCTTGGCCTCGGTCACCCCAGCCTCCTTGCTCTGCCGTCAATGGTAGCGAGAGGCCGTAGCCGTCACACTGCGGTCATCCGCAGCGGGCCTCCCGGCATGGTGTGCAGCATCCGCAACGTCTCGGCGTTCTCGTCGAAAATGGTCGCGATCCTCAGCGAAGCGTCTTTCCACCCATCACCGCGGTGCAACGCAGCGTAGCGGGTTTCCAGCTGGCCCAGAATGGCCTCGACCTTACGCATCCGCCAGTTGCGGGCACGCGGCGACGTGGCCGAGGGCCCTGTCCTGGCGACGGCGCACTGCAACTCGGTGGTGGCGCACATGGTCACCGCGCGCTCCAGCAGCATGTTGGTCACCATCCTGGCCTGCTTGCAACCCGTGACGATGCGTTCGACGCTCTCCGCGAAGGCCAGTTCCTTGCGCTCCTTACGCGTCACATCCGCCACGTGGCTGTCCTGCCCGTCGCCGGTCCATTCGCTGTTCCGGATCCGGCCCTTGTTCGCGCGGACGGTTGCCACGATCTGGTCCTGCTGCTGCACGACGTTGCCCCACTGGCCCGCCGCCTCCCCGAGGAGATCAGGGGAACGCCTGCTGGCCCCCAGCCAGGCGTGGTGGGCGCTGATGGCCGTCAACCGGGAGTTGATGCTGATCCAGAGACCCACCGCCTCCGCTGCGATCCAGGGTGCCCGGATGGTCTGGCCCAGGTTCTCGAGGCGGCTGAGGACGAGGAAGTTCTCCACCACGTCGTTGCGCATCGCCGTCCAGGCGAGGCTGCGCGCGGAGGACAACGAGTTGCTGATCGCGTCATAGCGTGGGCTGCTCACGAGTTCATCCCTCCGAGGCTGTCAGTGGCCTGCGTTTCGTTCTGGTCGTAGTTGTTGGAGGCGGCGTCCAGCGCCATCGCCTGAGCTTCGGCCTCGAGCCCAGCGTCAGAGGCGGCCTGCACGCTGCTCTCCACCGCGGTGCGGTAGGGCGGCACCGCCTCAGTCATCACGCCGAACATGGCTCCGGGCTCCGGCGTGGACATGATCGTGTCCTGCATGGGCTTCGACCGGTCCGCGAGGTCGCTCCAGTTGGTGGATTCCCTGCGCAGTTGATCTGTGTTCACCGAGTAGTCGGAACCACCGGTGGAACTGTACGTGGAGGTGGGCTGCGCGAAGGAGGTGCTGCCCGATGGGCGGGTGCCCGTCTGGCTGCCCGTGCTGGTGTACGTGGGGCTCGTCGAGGTGTACGTGGTGCCGTCCTGGGGACGCACGCCCGTCTGGTGGCCCCCGTCGTACTCGAAACCACCGCCAGACTGCGAGCCCGGCGAGTTGGTGCTGGGATCGGTCTCCGAACCGCTGGCATCCCCGGCGGCCACCGGACCGCCCGGGTAGTGGCTGGTCGACGGGGCCTGGGTGCCACCCGGCCCGCTGCTGCCGGGCAACGTCGTGCCTGGAACGGTGGTGCCGGGTGCCGTGGTGCCGGGTGCCGTGGTGCCGGGCGCCATGGCGCCCGGGGCGTAGGAGCCGCTGCCGGGTCCCTGCTGGTAGACCGACTGCAGGCCGGTGGACTGGACGCCTGCGGTGGGAGCGTTGTTCTTGCCATCCCGCTGGCGGACCTTGCTCAGTGGGGTGTCCGGGACGCCGTCTCCGTCCGTGTCGACGAGCGGGTCCTCGATGATGCGACCGTCACTGTCCACTGCGACCAGCTGATCGAGACCGCTGCGACGGAGGGCCTCCCGGAGCTGTTCCGCGTCCAGAGAGTCCTCCGTGCCGGCTGCCATCAGGCCCCCACCGGGCGCCGGGAAACCGCCAGGGCCGAACATTGCCCCGGACGCACCGGAACCCGAAGGTCCGAACAGCGACGGGCCGGCGAGCCTGCCGGCCTGCGCCCCCTGCAGCATGGTGGGGATGCCACCACCCGCGGCGCCGGGGCCGGCCGACATCATGGGCTGCATGGCGCCCGCCCCACCCGGGGCGGCGCCCACGCCACCCACGGTGGCGTTGGGAGGCATCATCGCGGGGGGCATCGCTCCTGCCCCGCCACCCTTCCTCCCACGGGTGCCGGAACCGTGCAGTGCCATCGCGGCGGCCTTCCTCCGTCGACGGTCCTCGCGGTTCTTGTCCGTCTCGGCGCCCGTGACTTCGCCGGGCACGGCGTATTCGTCCTCGTCCAGCGCTCCCCAGGGATCCGCCGCCAGGGGTCCGTCGATCCGGGCATGCAGTTGGGGTGAATCGAAGCGTACTTCGTCGCCCTTGTTGTGGTCCGTCATCGGGTTCCCTTCGCCATGATGGTGAGCAGGTCTCGCTGTGCCTGGAAGAACTCGCCGGCCAGTTCCTCGTGTTCGCCGGGCACGAAATGGGGCGGGTGGTAGTTGGCATACGCGCTGCGTGCTGTCTGCAGCACAGCGGCTGAGATGTGGTCGGGGGTGGCGGTGCGCAACCAGTTCCGGTCGAACCGGACGGCCTCGGCCAGGCCCGACCAGGTGAGCGACACGGAGACGGGACCACGCTGGGCCACCGTCTTCTCACCCTCGATGTCCGCCCACCTGATCTCGTGGTCCGGCCTGTCCCTGAGTGCCGCCTGTCGCTCGCCCAGGGCCACGATGCGCTCCTGCACGGCGTCGAAGTCATCCCACGTGAGGGGCGACTCGGGATCCGGAGTTGGCTCCGGTAGAACGGCGAAGTCCAGCGGATCAGAAGCACCGGCGGATCGAACCGAAGCGGCGAAGAAGGCCTCTTCGAAGGCGTCCTCCAGCGTGCGGTTGGGTCCGAGGATCTCACGCCAGCGCGGTGAGACGTGCACCTTCGTGAGTTGCCGGACATCCTCGTCGATCCAGATCCGTACCGCCAGCCGGGCATCGGCGAAACCGTGCGAGGGGTGCCATTCGTCCGAGTCGTCGGCGACGGCGGCTGCCTCAGCGACAACGTCTGCGGGAGGAGCCAGGATCTCGTCGTCGAAGTTGTCGTCGGTCACGAACGGCCCTCCTCGGTAGCGGCATACCCCCGAAGTCTTACATGCGCAGGGGTCATCTCGGTGACCCGCGATGGTCAGTTCAGAGCGGGTTCTTCCGTCCAGGTGGACCATCTTCCGGGGAGGCCGCCCATGCGTCGCAGCACGCGGCGCCACAGGCCGTCCGGATTGCCGAACACGTCGTCGGCGCGCACCTCCGTGCGGAACCAGGAGCCGCGGATCAGTTCGCCCTCGAGTTGGCCGGGCGACCACGAGGAGAAACCGACGAAGAGCCGCAGACCGATGAAGGAGGATTCGAGCAGTTCGCTCGGGAACCGGAGGTCCACGAGCCCGACATCGCCCGCGAGCCTCTCCCAGCCGGGCGGTTCCACGCCCTCTGCGGCCGGCTTACCCAGGGCCAGCACCACGTCGCTGTTGACCGGGCCTCCTTCGAAGAGGATGCCAGGTGGGCTGAGAAGCGGTGCGAAGTGAGCCGCGGCGGCCTCCGGCGGCATGTCCGAGACCACGTTGAGACAGACGCCGACGGTGCCCTCAAGGTGGTGCTCGACGATCAGGACGACCGAGCGGTCGAAGTAGCCGCCGCGCCCAGGTTGGGTGGCGACGAGCAACTGACCCACGGCGATCGCACCGGTATGCATGCCCACCACCCTAACGGGCGCGCGTCACGAGGGCAGCAAAAAACCTCGTGCCCACCCGCTGGTCAGCGGATGGGCACGAGGCACAGGGGTGGAGGTGGCGGGAATTGAACCCGCGTCCTCAAGAGATGTTCCAGGACTTCTCCGGGCGCAGCCGACATTGTCGTCTTCTCGGTCCCTGCACTCTTCGTCGGCAAGTCGCAGACAGACCCAGTATCAGTAAAGTCCCGAGTAGCCCCTGATACGCAAGCTACTCAGCAAGCCTTCTAAATGAGGCCAGGTACCGGACCGAAGGCTCGTCCGGGCTGACCCTTCGGTCGCTGATCAGGCAGCGAGAGCGAAGTCAGTGCTGTTGTTGTTGGCACTTATTGGTTTCCACGCAGCGTTTACGAGATAAACGTGGATCCTCGGCCCGCTTCTCCTGGGACTACCGTCCCGAGTCGAAACCAGTCACCCCCTGTTGAGTTGTTCACACCATTCTAGCGCACGTCAGCGGATTGCCTGCTTCGGCCGATTCGACCTCGCGAGCAGGAACGGCTCGAGCCGTCCGGTACCGGACTGTCCGTTGAATGCACGCACGGACGCCCAGATCGTGCCGCCGAACCAGGCCAGCCACGCCAGGAACATGAGGCCCTCCGCCCCGAACACGATCCCCAACAGGAACGCTGCGGCTGCCACGGCAGCCGCCGTCAGTTGCAGACTGAGGGCCCGGCTCGCCTCCCACCAGACGCGGCTGCCCGGCGTGGCCACCGCCTTCACGACGACAGGCCCGAGGAACCAGGTGAAGAGGCCCGACAACTGGGTCAGGCCCGCCCCGAGGTTCTCGGCAGGAGACGGTTGACCCGGCCTCGGACGGGTGAGCACAGCAGGGGCGATGCGGGCCAGCCCCATCAGGGACCGGTTCAACTCCACGCGGTCGCGGGCGTTCAACGCGAGGTCGAGGCGTCGATCCAACTCAGCCTCGTCGATGGAGCGGTCCGCGTAACAGGCCTGCAGGTGGTCCACTGCACGGTCTCGCTGCTGGTCGGTCACTCCGGGGAACTGCTGGTACTCGCTCATGTATCCATTGTCGTCGGAGGGTCGCCTCGGCAGTACCGGGAAGCACCCTGAAAACGACCCTGGACGGGCCCGGGTGAGGGTCTCAGCGGTTGTTGTACTTGTTGCGGTGCGCCAGGGCCCGCTGCATCTCGCGCTGGGCATCGCGCTCGGCGATGGCGTGGCGCTTGTCCCAGTCCTTCTTACCGGTGGCGACGGCGATCTCGACCTTCGCGTAGCCGTCCTTGAAGTACAGGGACAACGGGATGAGCGTGCGGCCGGAGTCGTCGGTGGCGCGGGAGAGCTTGTCGATCTCCTTGCGGTGCAACAGCAGTTTCCGCGTACGCCGGGCCGAATGGTTGCGCCAGGTGCCGAACTCGTACTCCGGGATGTTGGCGTTGATCAGCCAGGCCTCACCCTGCTCATCGACGGTGGCGTACGCCTCCGCGATGGTGGCGCGGCCGGCGCGCAGCGTCTTGACCTCGGTACCCGTCAGAACTAGGCCGGCCTCGAACACGTCACCGATGTGGTAATCGTGCCTGGCCTTCCTGTTCTGTGCGACGAGCTTCTTTCCGGTCTCCCTGGGCATCCGGTAATTAAACCACGCCTCAGTTGAACCAGCCGGACAGCGGGTTCACGACCCGGCCGTTCTCCCACACCATCAGGTGCAGGTGGCAACCGGTGGAGTAGCCGGTGGAGCCGACGTAGCCGATGACCTGGCCCTGCTTCACCCGGGTGCCCACGCCCACGATGTAGTGGGTGGCGTGATTGAAGCCGGTCGTGACGTAGGCCCCGCGGACATAGCCGTGGTCGATCATCAGGCGGTTTCCATAGCCACGGTTGAAGTAGCGCTCCGTCACGACGCCATCCGCGGGCGCGCGGAGGGGGGCCCCGCACGCGGCGCCGAAGTCGGTACCGTCGTGCAGCTTGCGGTAGCCCAGCACGGGGTGCAGGCGCATGCCGTACCTGGAGGTCAGGCGACCCTCGACGGGGCGGATGAAGACGGAATTGTTGCGCGAGGAGCTGGATGATTTCTTCGGCGCTGAAACGGCTGCCGCGGCCTGCGGTTTCGGGGCCGGCTTCTTGGCGGCCGCCGCGTTGGCTGCGGCGGCCTGTGCGGCAGCGTCACGGGCCGCCTTGTCGCGGGCGGCCTTGTCTCGGGCAGCCTTCTCTGCAGCTGCCTTCTCTGCAGCTGCCTTCTTCTGAGCTTCGATCCGCTGCTGGATGCGCTTCTCGACGTCGGCGTTCTCGGCCACGAGTTCACGCTGACGCGTCTCCTCGGCGACGACCTGCTGACGGGCGCTCTCTTCGGCCTTGTCCCTTGCGGCCACCAGGTTGGCGACCTGGGCCCGCAGCGCCTCGGCCTGCTCCTGCACCGACTGCTTCTCGTCGAGCTGACGAGCGGCGGCCTGCCGGGCCTCGTCGGCGACATCGCGGGCGGCGTCGGCGGCCTGGCGGGCCTCGTCAGCAGCCTGCTGGGCAGCGTCGGCCCGGGACTCCGCGTCCTCCAGGGAAAGGCGGCGCATCTCCAACTCGTCGAGTTGCACCGCCGAGGAGGTCATGAGGTTCTGGGCCAGCTGCGCACGCTGGTTGAGGTTCGACGCGTTGACGTCGGTGAAGATCATGGCGAGGGTGACCAGGCCGGTGCTGTGCTGGGTGGTGACCAGGATCTCTTCGTTCAGCCGGCGATTGACCGAGTCGAGGGCGGCCTGGGCTGCGGCGACGTCCGCCCTGGCCTGGTCGAGTTCATGGTTGGCCACTTCGAGCTTCTCGGTGGCGATGTCCAGTTCCTGTTCGGCGACGGCGAGCTCGTCGGCGCGCTGCTTGTCGAGATCCTCCGCGGCGCGGAGTTCCGATTCTGCCTTGGCCAGCTTGGCGCCGGCGTCGGCCAGCTGCGCGCGGGCCACTCGGGCGTCCTCGACGGCGGAATCCCGCGCGGCTTCAGCGTCGTCGATGACGGAGGCCTGGCGCGCGATCTCGCGCTGGAGATCTGCTTTGCGATCGGTCAGATCATCAGCCTGGGCTGGTGTCCAACTCGCGAATCCCAGGAGGACTGCCAGCACGCCGGCGACGATGCCACGGGGCAGACCTGAGATCCATGTGCGAACTGCGGGCGGGGGGGGAAGGTCCCGGTTCACGCTCGTCTCCTTATCAGATACGCAGATATCTTCTGGTTGCGAGCAGCGTCGGGATGATGGCGAGGCCAACACCTACCGCTGCAATGGACACAATGGCAGCCGCCAGCTCTCCCCAGCCAATCCAGGGTAAAGCGGCGATTGAGGTTCGAGCGTTCTGGTCGATGATGAACCAGAAGCCCAGCGTGAGGGTTGCCGCGGCGATGACGACGCCGATGAGGGCGGCGACCAGTGCCTCCAGCAGGAACGGCAGGAGGATGTAGATGTTCGACGCGCCGACCAGCCGCATGATGCCCATCTCTCGCCGCCGCGAGAACGCGGCCATCCGGATGGTGT
Organism: Tessaracoccus sp. MC1865; assembly: GCF_017815535.1. NCBI lineage: Bacteria > Bacillati > Actinomycetota > Actinomycetes > Propionibacteriales > Propionibacteriaceae > Tessaracoccus > Tessaracoccus sp. MC1865. Next base: position 1,756,797 of record NZ_CP072596.1, read on the forward strand.
TGACGATCTGCAACGCAGCCGCCAGCAGGAGCAGCAGGCTCATGGTGATCGTGGCCCACTGCAGGGCGCCGAACCACTTGAAGATGGGCTCCAGGATGGAGTTCTGGTCCTGCACCGCCTGCACGCCCTGGAGCCCGCGGGCCTCGCTGGACACGCCTGCATAGTTCTCCGGGTTGTTGAGCTTCACGCGGAAGGAGTCCTGCATGTCTTCCACGGTGCGGGAGTTGACGGCCGGCGAGTCCCTGAAGACGCGCTGGAACTCAGCAAGGGCCACTTCCTTGGACTCGTAGACCACCTCGGAAACCTCCGGGTTGGCCTCCAGGGTCTGCTGGATGGAGTCGCGCTGCGCGTCGGTGGCGCCCTTGCCGGGCTCGCAGCGGCCGCCCTGGGTGTCAGGAGTGCAGAGGAACACCTGGACGGTGATCTTGTCGTACAGAGTGCGCTTGGTGAGGTCGACTTCCATCGACGTCAGGAGGCCCGCCCCCAGGAGTGCCAGCGAGACGGACATGGTGACGACGACCGCGATCGTCATGGCGATGTTGCGCTTGAGACCGGACCAGGTTTCGCGAAGTGAATGCCGCATGATGTGTGAACTCTCCCCTACGCCGAGCCGTAGATGCCCTTGGCCTGATCGCGGACGAGTTCCCCGTCGCGCAGTTCCAGGACCCGGCGACGCATCTGGTCGACGATGGACGAATCGTGGGTGGCCATGATGACGGTGGTATCGACGCGGTTGATCCGGTCGAGCAGCTTCATGATGCCCACCGAGGTTTCGGGATCGAGGTTGCCCGTGGGTTCGTCGGCGATGAGGATCTTGGGGCGGTTCACAAAGGCGCGGGCGATGGCGACGCGCTGCTGCTCACCACCGGAGAGCTCCTCGCAGGGCCGGTCCTCCTTGCCGGCGAGGCCGACCATCTCGAGGGTGTCCGGGACGACGCGGCGGATCTCCCGGCCGGGGCGCCCGATGACCTGCAGCGCGAACGCCACGTTCTCATAGACGGTCTTGCCGGGGAGCAGCCGGAAGTCCTGGAAGACCGTGCCGATCTGGCGACGGAGCCCGGGGACCTTCCACTCGGCGAGCGTGCTGAGGTTCTTCCCCGCGACGTACAGAGTGCCCTTTGTCGGGCGGTACTCGCGGAGGATGAGTCGCAGGAAGGTCGACTTGCCCGAACCCGACTGCCCGACGAGGAAGACGAACTCTCCCCGGGCGATCTCGAGGTTGACGTTCCTCAGGGCAGCCCGTTGCTGTCCTGGATAGAACTTCGTGACGTCCTCGAACGTGATCACAGGGGCACTCCGGCGGTTGGGGAAGAAGCTGAGAAACTCTCAGCGCGAACGAGTTTAGGTGAGCTGGGCTCCCCACTGCCCAGCGACACGCCGTGGGTCAGGCGCCCGTCTCGGCCTTCTTGCGCCAGCGGATGCCGGCGTCGATGAAGCCGTCGATGTCGCCGTCGAACACGGCATCGGGGTTGCCCACTTCGTGCTCCGTGCGCAGGTCCTTGACCATCTGGTAGGGGTTCATGACGTAGGAGCGCATCTGCGCACCCCACGAGTTGCCCCCGTCGCTCTTGAGCGCGTTCATCTCCTTCTCGCGCTCCTGACGCACCCGCTCCAGGAGCCGGGACTGGAGGACGCGCAGCGCCGCGGCCTTGTTCTGCAACTGCGACTTCTCGTTCTGACAGCTCACGACGATGCCGGTGGGCAGATGCGTGATGCGGACGGCGGAGTCAGTGGTGTTGACCGACTGACCACCGGGGCCCGAGGAGCGGAAGACGTCGATGCGCAGGTCCGACTCCGGGATGTCGATCGAGTCGGTCTCCTCCGTGACGGGGAGAACCTCGACGCCGGCGAAGGAGGTCTGGCGGCGGCCCTGGTTGTCGAAGGGCGAGATGCGCACGAGCCGGTGGGTACCCTGTTCGACCGACAGCGTGCCGTAGGCGAAGGGCGCCTTGATGGCGAAGGTGGCCGACTTGAGCCCCGCCTCCTCGGCGTAGGACGTGTCGTAGATCTCGGTGGGGTACCCGTGGCGGTCCGCCCAGCGCAGGTACATCCGCATGAGCATCTCGGCGAAGTCTGCGGCGTCGACGCCACCGGCCTCGGCACGGATGGTGATCAGGGCGTCACGCGGGTCGTAGTCACCCGAGAGCAACGTGCGGACCTCGAGCGCCTCGATGTCCTTGCCGAGCTTGTCCAGCTCACGGAGGACCTCCGCGGTGGTGTCGGCGTCGTTCTCCGCCTCGGCCAGCTCGAGCATCAGTTCCGCGTCGTCGAGACGCGAGCGGAGACCGACGAGCCGGTCCACCTCGCCCTGCTTCGCGGACAGCTGGCTGGTCACGCGCTGGGCGTTCTCCTGGTTGTCCCAGAGGTCCGGGGCCGCCACCTGCTCCTCGAGTTCGGCGATCTCGGCGCGGACCTTGTCAAGGTCCGCGACGGCCTCGATCGAATCGAGGGAATGGCCGAGGTCGGTCAGGCGGGAGGAGAGATCATCATTAGCCACAATCGATCATTCTACCCCGCGGCGCTGGTTTCGCGCTGTCCAGCGTGTTTACGGGGAGCCTGCCCAAGCTCAGGTAAGACTGGAGGCAATGTTTGGGCACGCCCCTGACCAGCGGTTATTGTCACAGCCGACGGCCTGACAGTGACAACACGATGAAGGACGAGACTTGATGAAACGGATCGGCGCAGGACTTGCGGCGTTGCTGACGGCGACGTTGGGCATCGTGGCACTGCCACAGACCGAGGCGGCGGCAGAGGTGGATGTCTACACCACGCCCGGCATCCACCTCCTCAACGGACGCGAATGGCGCACCGACTGTGAGCCCTACTCCTCGACGGTTGACCGCTGCCGAGCCGAGATCAAGGCGACCGTGGTGAAGGTCGAGGCCGGCCAGTTCGTGGAGGTCACCGACTGGGCCTTCAACAACCTCACGTACAAGCCCAGCCCCCGCTCCAATTGGAAGGGCAACCCGCTCGGGGAAGCCGGCGACTACGTCATCGACGGGCGGCAGTGGCGCACGGAGTGCGACAACGCACAGACCGGCAACAACGCGTGCCGCAGCTACATCCTGACCACCGTCTACGGGGTCAAGACCATGACCCCGCGCACCTACGAGCAGTCCAATCAATGGGTGTTCAACAACATCGTGCGTTTCAGCGTCGCAGCCCTGCCGACCTTCTGCAACGCCGCCCCGCTGCCGGCCGGCTTCGCCCTCACCGAGGCAGGACGTCCGCACGCGATCAAGACCCCCTATTCCCCGAACACGTTGTACAACCCGACGTCGATCAGCAACTTCATCAAGGCGACGGCTAAAGCCAGTAAGGAGGCGACCACTGCCAATGCCCGGGAGGGCCAGAAGTGCCTGGCCCTGCTCGCCGCTGGGCACCTCATGAACGGATCGGAAACCACCCGTAACGCCGCCGGCGAGATCGTGCGCTGGTTCCCGTACATGTTCCGCTTCAGCGCCAACCCGACGACGGACGACCTGACGGCGCCGTGGCATTCCGGCCTCGCGCAGGGTGGCGTCCTCACCACGTTCACCCTGCTGACCGACCTGACCGGTGACCGCTCGTGGCTCACCCGCGGCGCGGAGACGTTCCGCAGCTTCGAGGTGCCGGTCTCGGAACCCGGCGGCATCCTCAACCGCGACACCGAGCACGGTTTCCTCTGGTTCGAGGAATACCCCACCACCAAGAACGGCCAGCCGCTGCCCACCACGGTGCTCAACGGCCATCTGGAGGCCCTCATCGGGCTCAACCTGTGGCACCGGCGCATGGTCGCCGAGCAGTCCGCCGGCCGCACCCCCGTCAGCCAGCCGGCTGAGATCAAGGCCCTCGTCGACGAGGCCCTCAGCACGTTGGAGCCCATGCTCGACGTGCACGAGGTGGACATCGACGGCGGCACGCTGACCAGCTACGACGCGGTGCGCGGCTACCCCGCCGCACCGCTGCGGGTCAATGGCCCGTCGACGTTGAAGGTGACCTCCGCCGCCCTGAACAACAAGAATGTCACGCTCCCCCGCACCTCGGAGACCTGGGACCGCGACGCCTACCTCGTCAACGGCACCTTCGCCACCGTGAAGGACGGCATGCCCGAGGGCTGGACCCGACTCGGCAGTTCCGCCTACTCAGGGCCCACGGGCGGCCACTACCGCATCCGCTCGGGAGGAAACGCCTGGCAGGGGCTGGAGTTCGGCTGGGCGGAGAACCCGAACAAGGGCATTCCGTCGAGCTGGCTGCAGGACATAGCCGGCAAGCCCATGACGCTCACCCTGCGCGCCTCCATCTCCTACCCCAGCGGCAGGGCCGGGGCCTCGGGTCGCGTCGCGCTGTACGAGCAGTGCGGCGCGGACGTGAAGCTCCACTACGAGAACGTGCTGCGCGGCAGCGGGCAGTGGACCGACTACACCTTCGGCTTCGACGCCCCGAAGCCCGGGTGTGACCTGCGGGTTCAGTTCATGGTGAGCCCCTACAACCGCGACGACACCGTCTTCCTCCTCGACGACGTGCAGCTCAGCTCGCAGCAGACCATCGGCTCGTCCCTGAAGCCCGCCTACGACCTGAAGGTCTACCGCACGCCGGAGAACATTCTGTCGTTGACGGGTTCGGGCAAGGCCACGGTTCAGGCCCACTACAACGGTCGCTGGCAGGATTTCACCACGGTCGACCTGACCTCGGAGCGCGTCGACATCGTGATCCCGGAGCGGTTCACGGGCCGCAACATCCACCTCGGCTACCACGAGACCCACGTCAGTGAACTGATGGCGCTCTACCGCGCCTTCCCGCAGCACGGGTATCTGCTCGAGTACGCCCAGCGCTGGGCGCCCATGGCTCCCTCCGTGCACCACACGGTGCCCAAGCCCACCACCACTTCCAGGGTGGGCACGAGCACCATGAGCATCGAGAGCGGCATCGACGAGGCCTACGAGTACCCGCTGGTCGACCAGTTCACCGGTCTGCCCTACGAGGAACTCGAGATGCTCGACGAACTCGCGAAGCCGGCGAAGTGATCCGGCGCCTCGGCACCGTCCTGGTGGCCGCCGTCGTCGCGTTGCTGGGCGTGGTGGTCTCCACGCCCGCCGCGGCCGACGTCGACGTGTACACGACGGAGGGGACGCACAACGTCAACGGCCGCCTGTGGCGCACGGACTGCTCCATGTACTCCACCACCGTCGAGCGGTGCCGCACGGAGATCCAGGCGACGACCGTGACGTTCAGCGGGAGCCGCTACGTCGAGCAGCGGGGATGGGTGTTCAACAACCTCACCTACAAATCCAGCCCGCGGGCCTCGTGGTCCTTCATGAACCCACTGGTCACCCCCGGTGACCACACGGTCAACGGCCGACGGTGGCGCACCGAGTGCGACACCGCCTGGACGGGTTCCGGGGGCTGCCGCTCCCAGCTCATGGCCACCGTGATCGAGAAGGGCTCCACCGGGCAGTACCAGACGGTCAACAAGTATGTGTTCAACAACATCGTGCACGTCACCCCGGTGCCGTGCGTGGTGTCCCAGGCCCAGCTGCGGGCCGATGTGAAGATCCCCACCACCGTGCTGCAGGGCTGCACGAAGTCTGCACAGAACGCCACCTGGGCGGCCGTGGACTTCCCCGTGGTGCTGCCCGACGGCTACCGCTTCATGTCCACCGCGTTCTACCGGCTCTCCGGCAGCACCTGGCGGCTGGCCGTGCGCAGCAGCGCGAACTGGCAGATCTGCCAGTGGGCCCGCGACAACGGCGCCCCGCAGGACCTGGTCACCAAGCACCTCGCGTTCTGCGCGCGGTGAACCCGGTGTGCGCCGAACGCGATCGCCTGTCACAATAGGGGTCGCCGTTCGGCGTTTCGGGCGCATAGCTCAGTTGGTTAGAGCACCTGCCTTACAAGCAGGGAGTCGGGGGTTCGAGTCCCTCTGCGCCCACCATCCCCGACACCGAGACGAGGTTGAGCGATGAATGCCACAGACTTCTCCATCACCGGGTGGACGATGCGGCATTCCGGCACGAACGGCTACGTCTCGTCCTGGGGACCCATGCTCTCCGGCGTGACTCCGGTGGCCGCCCCCTAGTCCCGATCGCCCCTACGGGCCGGTCGGGCGATGTTTTCCCTGGCGATCCGACCGAGAGACACCCCCATGGACAACACCCGACGCTTCTTCCCCCGTTACGGCTCCTTCACCGAGGCGCTGCGCATCGGCGCGGTCCTCCGCAGGGAGACCGTCGGCGGCATCCTGCTCGTTGCGGGCGCCGCCCTTGCCATCATCTGGGCCAACTCGCCCGCCGCGGAGTACTACTTCGCGCTGCGTGACTTGGAGATCGGCTACGAACCCTGGCACCTGCGCCTCAGCATCGGCGCGTGGGCCGCCGACGGGCTGCTGGCCATCTTCTTCTTCCTGGTAGGGCTCGAGTTGAAACGCGAGTTCGTGGCCGGCGACCTGCGCAGCGTCCGTACGGCCATGGTGCCGATCGCGGCGGCTGCCGGTGGCGTGGTTGTGCCGGCACTCATCTACGCGGCGATCGTGCGTCCTTATCCGGGGCTCCACCTCGGTTGGGCCATCCCCACGGCAACGGACATCGCGTTCGCTGTGGCGGTGCTGGCGATCATCGGATCGCACCTGCCCTCTGCCCTGCGCATCTTCCTCCTGACGCTCGCTGTGGTCGACGACCTCCTGGCCATCAGCATCATCGCGATCTTCTACACCGACAGCGTCCACTTCGTGCCGCTGCTGCTCGCGCTGCTCGCCATCGCCGTCTACGGGTTGGTCGCGCAGCGCTACCGGGGGTTCTTCGGGCTGCGACCAGCCGCTGCATGGTTCGTCCTGCTGCCCATCGGAGCCGTCGCCTGGGCGCTGATGCATGCCTCGGGCATCCACGCGACCATCGCGGGCGTACTGCTCGGCTTCACCACCCCGGTGCTGCACCGCAGCAGCGCGCCCCCCGAGGTGCAGTCGCGCGCCGGCTTGGCCGAGGAGTTCGAACACCGCTTCCGCCCCCTGTCCGCAGGCTTCGCGGTGCCCGTGTTCGCGTTCTTCTCGGCAGGGGTGGCGCTCGGCGGCTGGGACGGCGTCAGGGAGGCCGCCATGCACCCGCTGACGCTCGGTGTCGCGGCCGCCCTGGTGCTGGGCAAGCCCATCGGCATCGTGACGACGACCTGGCTCATCACGCGGGCCACGCGGACCAGCCTGGACCCGGCGCTCCGATGGACCGACCTGACCGGGGTGGGGTTGCTGGCCGGCATCGGTTTCACCGTGTCCCTGTTGGTCGCGGAGCTGAGTTTCGAGGCGGGCACCGTCGAACATGACACCGCCAAGGTGGCCATCCTCGGCGCCTCCGTCATCGCCGCGATTCTGGCCTCTATCCTTCTCAGCGTGCGCAACGGCCGGTACAAGAGGATCCAGGCCCGCGACCAGAGGGACGCGGACCGCGACGGCGTGCCCGACGTCTACCAAACGGGACCTGAAGACATCACCTGATGGCGCGGAGATTCCCAGGCCGGGCCGCCCTCGCCGCCGCCATCGCGGGGGTGGCGGGCGTCGCCACCGGAGCAGGCTTCGAGCCGCTCGGGTGGTGGCCGCTGTCCATCCTGGGAGTGTTCGTGCTCGGTGTCACGGTGCGTCGGGCCCGCACCTTCCCGCAGGCCATCGTGGTGGGGTCCGCCTTCGGGCTCGGCCTCGCCGGGCCGACCCTCTCCTGGATGTCTGTCATCAGCGATGCGGCCGCCATCGGGCTGGTCCTCCTCATGACCTCCTGGTACAGCGTCCTCGGCGCCCTGCTCCACGTCGCCCACCGCACCCGGTGGTGGCCGCTGCTCGCCTCCGGGGCATGGCTCGCCGTCGAGTACGGTGCAGCGCATTTCCCGTTCGGCGGCTTCGGCTGGCTGCGACTGGGTTACGCGATGATCGACTCACCACTGGCGGATCTGCTCCCCGTCGTCGGCGTCGCGGGAACGAGCCTCGCTGCCGCGCTGCTCGCCAACCTCGTCGCCTGGCTTGTGGTCGGACGATCCTGGCGTCGCCTCATCCCCGTCGTGGTGGGAGCCGCGCTGATCACCACCGCGGCGGCCCTCGGCGGCGCGGTGCCCCCGGCCCCGGTCGATCGCATGGCCGAGGTCGGTTGGGTGCAGGGCGGCGCCCCTGGCGGCGGGGTGTACGGGCTGGGTCCGCTGCGGAGCACCACCAGCAACCATGTCGAGGCCACAGCCGACCTCGCCGCCGAGATCGCGGCCGGCAGCGAGAACCGGCCGGATTTCATCGTGTGGCCCGAGAACTCCACAGACCTCGATCCGGGCACCGACCCCGAGACCGGGAAGCTGGTCGAGACGGCGCTCGCCACCGTCGGGACGCCCATCCTCGTGGGCGCGATCCTCGATGGGCCGGGCCCTGATCAGCGGCGCACCGCGAGCCTCTGGACGACCCCCGACGGGGAGGTCGGCCCCATCTACGTCAAGCGGTCCATCGTCCCGTTCGGTGAATGGATCCCCTTCCGCGACGTGCTCCTCCCCCTCATCCCCGACCTCCGCTATGTGGGTAGACAGTCCGTGGCGGGGGCGGAACCAGGGTTGCTGGACGTCCGCCTCGCGGACGGCACGCCGGTGTCCGTGGGGGTGCTCGTGTGCTACGACGTCGCGTTCGACGACGTGGCCCACGACCTTGCCGGGGCAGATCTCCTCGTGGTTCAGAGCAGCAACGCCATGTACCAGGGCACGGCCCAGATCGAGCAGCAGTTCGCGATCACGCGGGCCCGGGCTGCTGAGTTGAGGCGCGAAGTGCTGGTGGTCACCACCAGTGGCGTCTCAGGGGTGATAGACCCCTACGGCCGGGCCACATCACGGGAGACCGGCCCGGGCGCCGCCTACGGGGTGGAGAGCCTCCCCGTGCGCAGGGGGACCACCCCGGCCTCGTGGCTGGCCGGTCCGCTCGACCTCGCGGTGACCTCATTGGCCGTCCTGTGGCTGCTCGGGGTGGCCATCGCGCCGAGGAGCAGGGCGTGGAGGAAGGTGTCCCCCGCCAGTTCCGGGTGATAGGTCGCGCCGATGATGGTGCCTTGACGCACCGCGACCGGCTCGCCGTCCCTGGCGGCGACCACCTCCACGTCGGGCCCGGTCTCCTCGATGCGCGGCGCGCGGATGAACACCCCGCGCGCCGTGGCACCGCCCCGGAGATCCAGGTCAGCCACGCCTGAGGCAATTTGGGCACCGTAGCCGTTGCGGCGGACCGTCACGTCCAGGCCACCCACCGTCGGCAACCCTGCCAGGGCTTCGGGATCTGCCACCCGGTCCGCCAGGAGGATCAGCCCGGCGCACGTTCCGAGGACGGGCAGGCCTTCGTCGACGCGTCGCCTGATGGCGCTGAACAGCCCTGAGGGGCGGGCCAGCCGCGCCATGGCTGTCGACTCTCCCCCGGGCAGGACCAGCGCCCCGACGGTGTCCAGATCCGACGGCGTGCGCACGCGCACGGCGGAGGCCCCGAGCCGTTCGATCAGCTCGACGTGCTCCCGCACTGCGCCCTGAAAGGCGACGACGCCGACGATCACCAGCCGCGCTCCGCGAGGCGGTGCGGCGCGGCGAGGTCGGAGACGTTGATGCCGACCATGGCCTCACCCAGCCCCCGGGAGGCTTCCGCGATGGCCGCGGGATCGTCGAAGTTCGCCGTGGCGGCGACGATGGCCTGGGCCCGCTTCTCCGGGTTGCCGGACTTGAAGATGCCGGAGCCGACGAACACGCCGTCGGCGCCCAGCTGCATCATCATGGCGGCGTCCGCCGGAGTGGCCACGCCACCGGCGACGAACAGCACGACGGGCAGCTGGCCGGCGCGCCCGACGCTTCGGACCAGCTCGAACGGTGCGGCCAGTTCCTTGGCGGCGACGAACAGCTCGTCCTCGGACTTGGCACCGAGCTCCCGGATCTGGCCCTTGATGGTGCGCAGGTGCTTCATGGCCTCCGAGACGTCGCCGGTGCCGGCCTCGCCCTTGCTACGGATCATCGAGGCGCCCTCGGTGATCCGACGCAGCGCCTCCCCCAGGTTGGTGGCGCCGCAGACGAACGGCACGGCGAAGCGCGACTTGTCGATGTGGTGCACGTAGTCGGCCGGCGAGAGCACCTCTGACTCGTCGATGTAGTCGACGCCGAGACTCTGCAGCACCTGGGCCTCCACGAAGTGTCCGATGCGGGCCTTGGCCATCACGGGGATGGACACGGCGTCGATGATGGCGGAGATCAGGTCCGGGTCGCTCATGCGGGCCACGCCGCCCTGCGCGCGGATGTCGGCGGGTACGCGCTCCAGCGCCATGACGGCAACTGCGCCGGCGTCTTCGGCGATGCGGGCCTGCTCCGGGGTGACGACATCCATGATGACGCCGCCCTTCAGCATTTCGGCGAGGCCCGTGTTGACGACGGCGCGGTCTTCGGTGGTGAGGTTTCCAGTCATGGAGGCAATCGTCGCGCTCCGGAGCTGGACCAGTCCAGATCCAGTTCTCACCAGTTGGAGTGGGCCAGTTGTAGGGCGGACGCGGTCAACGAAGTACATTGGAGCCCGCGCTGGACTTGAGGAGGTGGCATGGCCAACCCGTATGGACGTCGTGGCCTTCCTCCCGAAGAGGCGGTCCCCGCACCACAACAGCAACCGTCGCCGCCCCCACGGCCGTCCCCCAGGCCGGGCAGCCCCCGCCGCGGGATCGCGCCCCCGGATGACGGCCACGACGGCGACACGCGACGGGCGTGGTTCACCGTCGCCGTCCTCCCGCTGGTGATCGCCGCGGTCGTCGGCGTGTTGTGGCTCGTCTTCGGCGAGCGTGGCGACGGCGGCACCACCGCTGTGCCCGCCCCGGTCACGCAGAACTCCGAGCAGCGCACACCCAGCGCCACGCAGTCCGAGGAACCTTCGGTGGCGCCGAACGAAGCACCGCAGACGCCCGCTGAGGGCGATCCCAGCCCCACACCGGCCGCTGCCACTACCACCGTCGCCCCCACGCCTGCGGAGAGCCCGCAGCTCCCCACGGGACCGGAGGAGGAGCCCAGCCCGGTATCGTCGACCCCAGGGGGCGTCCGGCTCGAACTCAACGGCACCGTCCTCGACATGCCCCCCGGTTGGCAGCTCTACGCGGACGAAGTGGTGCAGGACGAGCGGCGGCTCGTCCGCATCCGTGAACTGGCCACCGACGTGCGGATCCAGGCGGTCAGCCTCACCAATGTCACGGGAGCGCTTGACGAGGCCTGTCTGGAACTCGTCAGCGACCACCGCCAGCTGTTCACCGGCGTCGCCGAGGGCCTACCGGTCACCGTCCCCCTGACCGGCGAGGGCCAGGGCGTCTCCTGCAACTTCACCGGCACCCGCGCCAGCGACGAGGTGCCGAACCGGGTGGAGTTCACCATGCTGCAGCTCGACGGCACCACGCTCGTGTTCCGCGACACCATCCCCACCACCGTCCCGGAGGAGTCCCCCGCGCTCGCCCAGCTGGTCACCATGGAGTGTGCGGCCGCTGAGAGCTTCGGGATCTCGGTGAATCAGTGCGCGCTCACTCCTGGCCAGGCCGACGGCTGAGTTGGTCGAAGACCGGCCGCAACGCCATCCACCACTGCTCCCGCGGGCGCTGGGCGTCCCAGTCCATCCCGTCCGTCACGGTGCGCAGCGGTGCCAACAGCCCCGGGGCCGAGCTCGACGCAGCGACATAATTCGCCTGGCCGGCCCTGAGTTGCTCGTCGACGTTGGACACCGCGGTATCGGCCAGCCGCGTGGCGTTGATCCTGTCGAAGGGCGTCGGGCTACCGCCCTGCTGCACGTGCCCGATGACCGCCTGCCGCACGGAATAAAGCCCCTTGCCCTCGGCCTCGAAGAGCCGAGCCACGACATCTGAGGTGTAGTGCTCGCTGGTTTCCTCGCCCATCACGGCGAGGTAGAACGAGCGTCCGGACTCGAACGCGTCGACGAGGGCCTCCACGTCGGTGGCCAACTGCTCCAACGTCAGGCCCGTTTCGGGCAGGTATGCCTTCTCAGCGCCCCCGGCGATGCCGCCCACGAGGGGCAGGAAGCCGCAACCCCGGCCCATCGTCTCGACGACGAACGCGCGCTTGCTGGCAGAGGCCGACATGCGCACCATGTCGATGGAGTCGACCACGGTGTTGAGCGCGGTATCGGCGCCCACCGCCATGGGCCAGGAGGGCAGGTTGTTGTCGATGCTGGCCGGCAACAGCGCAATCGGGATGTTGAACGCCGGATAGCGCTTGCGTTCGCGTTCCATCATGTCGACGGTGGCGTAGGCGTGGAAACCGCCCATGACCAGCAGGGCGTCGACGCGGAACTCCTCCAGGGAACGGGCCATGGCGTACAGGTCCGTCTCGGTGGGCACGTAGCGGCGCGTTCCGAAGGCCGCGCCCCCCGTGTTGGCCATCCCCTCCACGTCGTGCCAGTAGACCTCGTGCAGGTCTCCGGACACCAAGCCGGGGACGCCGCCTTGGACGGCGAGCATGTGGTAGCCACGGTCCAGCCCGGAGCGCACCGCCACCCTCGCCAACTGGTTCATGCCTGGCGCGAGCGCGCCGGCGTGCATGATGGCGATGCGCTTGGCGTCGGGCGCCATCTCGACGGTGGGCCGGGCCTCTGTCAGCACCCGGTAGATCTCGATCATCGTGGTGAACCCGACGCCGCGGGAACGTACCGCTGCGTCGTACTCCCCGGCCTCGATGAACTCCCCGATCCGGTGGGTGTCTTCCACCGCCTTGAGCAGCGGTACGGCGATCACCTTGTCACGGTGCACACCCACGAGCACCGGCTCGGTGTCCTCGTCGGCCTGCAGTACCTGGCGGACCGCCTCGACGCCGCACGCGGTGGCCATCCAGCGGTCATATGCGGACGGCGTGCCGCCGCGCTGGACGTGGCCCAGGATGGTGATCCGGGCCTCCTCGCCGGTGCGCTCGCGCAGTACCTGCTGGACGCGTTCCGCGGTGATCCGTACACCGTCGCGGTCTGCGGCGCCCTCTGCGACGACGATGATCGAGTCGCGCCGGCCGGCTTCGCGGCCCCGGGCGAGCACCTCCGTCATCCGGTCCTCCCACCCGGCACGCGGCGGGGATTCGGGGAGGAACGTGTAATCGGCGCCGCCCGCGATGGCGGTCATGAGCGCCAGATAGCCGCAGTGCCTGCCCATCACCTCCACGACGAAGGTGCGACGGTGGGACTCAGCGGTGGAGCTGATGGCGTCGATCGCCTCGGTGATGCGGTGCATCGCCGAGTCCGTGCCGATCGTCATGTCGGTGCCCACCATGTCGTTGTCGATCGAGCCGACGAGACCGGCGATCCGCAACCGTGGGTGGGACATCGCCTGTTCGGCGCTGATGCGCCCGGCGGCCCGCAACTCCTCGACGTATTCGGGCCAGGCCAGGCACAGCGCCCGGCTGCCGGTCAGCGACCCGTCGCCGCCGATGACGATGAGCCTGTCGATGCCGCGCCCGATCAGGTTCTCGACGGCCTTCAACTGGCCCTCGCGGGTCTTGAACTCCATCGAGCGGGCGGTGCCGATGACGGTGCCGCCCTTCGGGAGGATGCCGGAGACGTCGCTCCAACCCATCTGGGTGATGTGAGCGCCACCTGCGATGGCGCCCTGCCAGCCCTCCTTGATGGCGAAAACTTCAGCGTCTTCGTGGATGCCCGCCCGCACAATGGCGCGGACTGCTGCATTCATTCCCTGCGCATCGCCGCCAGATGTCATGACGCCGATGCGGGCCGTCATCGACGTCCGCCCTTGGGGCGCACGACCTTGGTGGCCTGCCAATCAGAGGCGACGTTCGCCGTACGGGTGAGGGAGAGCCCGGCGATGGTGACTCCTTCGGCCACGGAGGCCGCGTCGATGAAGCCGGAGCGTCCGACCTTGGGGGTGAGCAACCAGATGTAGCCCTCGTCGCCGAGGTCCGTCATGGCGTCGACGAGGCCGTCAGCCACGTCTCCGTCCTCGTCCCGCCACCACAGAATGGCGACGTCCACTGCCTCCAAGGGGTCTTCGACCATCTCCGCATCAATGCTGTCCATGATGTCGTCACGCAGGTCGGCGTCGACGTCCTCGTCCCAGCCGAGTTCCTGAACGACCATCCCGGGTTCGAGCCCGAGTAGGTCTGCTCCAGCCATCCCTTCGTGCGTGGGGTCCTTGTCTTGTGCGATATCCACGCCCCAAGCCTGCCAGATGCGGCGCGGGATTTCACTCGGGGCTCAGTTGCGATGCAAAGGCGGGACCGGTCTCATCGACCGGCCCCGCCTGTTCCGCGGTTGTTCAGGCAGTCTCAGGCGTCGCCACCAGCGTTGCCGGAGGTGCCCGCGGTGACGTCGTTCAGGCGGTACTTGGCGTACGCCTCGCTCGCCCACTCCTGCGGGATGTCACCCTGGTGGGCGAGTTGCTGCAGGACGGCCACAGCGACAGACGGACCGTCGATGTGGAAGAAACGACGGGCGGCCGCGCGCGTGTCGGAGAACCCGAACCCGTCGGCGCCCAGCGTGGTGTAGCTGCCCGGTACCCACTGGCGGATCTGGTCCGGCACGGCGCGCATGTAGTCGCTGACCGCCACGACAGGGCCGGGGCGGCCCTCGAGTTTCTGCTCGACCCAGATCTTCTCGTGCTCGGCGAACGGCTCCGTGAACTTCTTCGCCTCCAACTCGAGGCCCTCGCGACGCAGCTCACCCCAGGACGTGACCGACCAGACGTCGGCGACGATCCCGTAGTCCTTCTTGAGCAGTTCCTGGGCCTCGAGGGCCCACGGCACGCCCACGCCCGAGGCGAGGATCTGAGCGCGACGTGCGTCTTCGCCCACGCCGTCGAAGTCGCCGGGCTTGAGGAGGTACATACCGCGGAGGATGCCCTCCACCTCGACGCCCTCAGGCTCGGCGGGCTGCACGAGGGGCTCGTTGTACACCGTGAGGTAGTACATGACGTCTTCCGGCTGCTCGCCGTACATGCGACGCAGGCCGTCCTTGACGATGTGGGCGATCTCGTAGCCGTAGGCCGGGTCGTAGCTGACCACCGAGGTGTTGGTGGAGGCGAGGACCGGGGAGTGACCGTCCATGTGCTGGGTGCCCTCGCCGGTCAGCGTGGTGCGCCCTGCGGTGGCGCCGATCATGAAGCCGCGCGCCAGCTGGTCAGCGGCTGCCCAGATGGCGTCGCCGGTGCGCTGGAAGCCGAACATCGAGTAGAAGACGTAGATCGGGACCATGGGCTCGCCGTGGGTCGAGTAGGACGACCCTGCGGCGGTGAACGCGGCGACCGAGCCGGCCTCGTTGATGCCCGTGTGCAGGATCTGGCCGTTCTTGGCCTCGCGGTAGCTCAGGAACAGCTCGTTGTCGACCGGCGTGTAGTTCTGGCCGTGCGGGTTGTAGATCTTGATGGTCGGGAAGAACGCGTCCATGCCGAAGGTGCGCGCCTCGTCAGGGATGATCGGGACGACGCGGGGAGCGAACTCCTTGTCGCGCATGAGGTCCTTCAGCAGACGCACGAACGCCATGGTGGTGGCCACCTGCTGGTTGCCGGACCCCTTGCGGGACGATTCGTAGCTCTTCTCCGGCGGCAGCGAGATGAACTTGCGGTCGCCACGACGCTCGGGCAGGTACCCGCCCAGTTCCCGACGGCGGGCCTGGAGGTACTGGATGCGCGGGTCGTCCTGACCGGGGTGCAGGTACGGAGGACGGTACGGGTCCTCCTCGAGCTGGGCGTCGGTGATGGGGGCGTCGACGCGGTCGCGGAAGCCCTTGAGGTCGTCGAGCGCGAGCTTCTTCATCTGGTGCGTCGCGTTGCGGCCGGCGAAGTGCTTGCCGAGGAAGTAGCCCTTGATGGTGTGGGCGAGGATGACCGTCGGTGCCCCGGTGAACTCGGTGGCGGCCTTGTAGGCGGAGTACACCTTGGTGTAATCGTGGCCACCGCGCGAGAGGCGCCAGATCTCGTCGTCGCTCCAGTCCTTGACCATGGCCGCGGTGCGCGGGTCACGCTCGAAGAAGTGCTTGCGGACGTAGGCTCCGTCGTTGGCCTTGAAGGTCTGGAAGTCACCGTCGGTGGTGGCGTTCATCAGGTTGACTAGCGCACCCTCGGAGTCGTTGGCCAGCAGCGGGTCCCAGCCGCGACCCCACACGAGCTTGATGACGTTCCAGCCGGCGCCGCGGAAGAAGGCCTCGAGTTCCTGGACGATCTTGCCGTTGCCGCGCACCGGGCCGTCGAGTCGCTGCAGGTTGCAGTTGACCACGAACGTGAGGTTGTCGAGCTCCTCGTTGGCAGCGATCTGAAGGGCGCCACGCGATTCGGGCTCGTCCATCTCGCCGTCGCCGAGGAACGCCCAGACCCGCTGGTCCGAGGTGTCCTTGATGCCGCGGTTGTGCAGGTAGCGGTTGAACTGCGCCTGGTAGATGGCGTTGATGGGCCCGATGCCCATCGACACCGTCGGGAACTCCCAGAAGTCAGGCAGCTGGTGCGGGTGCGGGTAGCTGGGGAGGGCGCGCAGGTCGCCGTCGACGAAGTGGCTCTTCTCCTGGCGGAAGCCGTCGAGGTCGTCCTCGTCGAGACGGCCCTCGAGGAACGCCCGGGCGTACATGCCCGGCGATGCGTGGCCCTGGAAGAAGATCTGGTCGCCGCCGCCGGGGTGGTCCTTGCCGCGGAAGAAGTGGTTGAAGCCCACTTCGTAGAGGGTGGCGGACGAGGCGTAGGACGCGATGTGGCCGCCGACGCCCACGCCCGGGCGCTGGGCGCGGTGCACCATGATGGCGGCGTTCCAGCGGAGCAGACGACGGATGCCGCGCTCGAGCTTCTCGTCGCCGGGGAAGGCGGGCTCGCGGCTGGCGGGGATGGTGTTGACGTAATCCGTACCGGTCAACGACGGCACGCCGATGTGGCGCTCACGCGCGCGTTCCAACAATTTCAGCATCACGTAGCGGGCGCGGTTGCGGCCGCCTGCGTCGATCACACCGTCGAGGGACTCCAGCCATTCGGCGGTCTCCGCGGGGTCGATATCGGGCAGATTGGTGGGCAGCCCATTGAGAATGGGTCCGGCCTCGTTCTGACTCACGAAGTATTCCTCTCGATGTCGGCAGGTCAAGCGCCAGAGGCGCGATGGCTCCACATTACCGCGCAGCGGCGGTTGTGATATTCACCCTATCCATGGGTTGACCCTGCCGCTGCCGACCTGCGTCAACGGTGCCGGTCGGCGTGCCTCAGGAGTTCCTCCGCAGGCCAGGTGGTGATGATGCGGTCCGGGTGGATGCCGGCTTCGGTTGCCCGGCTGGCCCCCAGGGGCAGGTAGCCCAACTGGTCCGGCGCGTGCGCGTCGGTACTGATCGCGAACAGGCAGCCGATGTCGTTGGCGAGCTCCAGTAGTTCGAGCCGGGGATCGGCCCGGTCCGGCCGCGAGTTGATCTCGATGGCGACGCCGAACATTTCGCAGGCAGCGAACACCAGGTCTGCGTCGAAGCGTGACTCGCCCCGCCAGGAACCGTCGGAGCGGCGTTTCCGGCCGGTGCAGTGGCCCAGCACTGTGGTGTGCGGATTGGCGACGGCGGCGATCATGCGCCTGGTCATCGTGGCTTCGTCGTCGTCCAGCCTGGAGTGGACGGAGGCGACGACCACGTCCAGCCGGGCGAGGAGGTCCGGCCCCTGGTCCAGGGCGCCGTCAGAGAGCACGTCGACCTCGATGCCCTTGAGGATCCGGATCTCGCGCTGCTCTTGGATCTCGTCGATCTCGTCCCACTGTGCCAGCAGGCGCTCGCGGCTCAGCCCGCGGGCCACCTTGAGCCGCGGCGAATGGTCCGTGATGGCCAGATACTCATGGCCCAGGGCCTCAGCAACGGCGGTCATCTCCGCGAGGCCGGCCCCACCGTCGGACCAGGTGGTGTGGGTGTGGAGGTCGCCGCGCAGTTCCATCCCGCTCACACGCCGATGCCGAGGCCCGCGACGCTACCGAGCACGGTGACGGCCGGGGGCCGGATGCCCGCCTCCGCTGCCAACGCTGCGATGCCGGACGCGTCGCCGCGCACCACCTGCATGGTGGGCAGGCCCGCATCCGCGACCACGGCGGCGGGGGTGTCTGCGGGCAGGCCGGCCGCGATGAGGGCGGTGGTGATCTCCGGCAGGTTCTTCACGCCCATGAGGATGACGATGGTGTTGCCCGCCGTGGCGAGCTTCTCCCACGCCACGTCGTTGCGTTCGTCGTTCGGGCCGACGTGGCCCGCCACGACGGTGAAGCCGGTTGCGACGCCGCGGTGGGTCACGGGGATGCCGGCCAGTTCCGCGGCGGCGATGGACGAGGAGATGCCGGGGATGATCGAGACGGTGATACCAGCATCCTGGAGCGCCAGCCACTCCTCTCCCCCGCGGCCGAACACGAAGGAGTCGCCACCCTTGAACCGCACCACGTCGCGCCCCGCGGATGCCTGTTCGATCAGGATCTCGTTGATCCGCTCCTGCGGCGTGAACGGACCGCGCGGCACCTTCCCCACCTCGATGAGTTCGGCGCCTGCCTTGGCCTCATCGAGCAGTTGTAGCGGGACGAGGCGGTCGTAGACGATCACGTCGGCCCGCTGGAGGGCCTTCAGCCCTGCGACGGTGATCAGGTCAGGATCGCCGGGGCCACCGCCGAGCAGTGTGACGTGGCCGGTGCTCGTTTCGTTCATGGGCGCACAGCCTAGTGCGGCGACGCCTCAGGCTTTGACCTGGTCTCCCATGAAGGCGTCCACGTCGGCCTTCGTGGCCCGCAGCTTGGGGTCGTGCTTCAGGTAGTGGGCCGTCTCCCGGGCGATCAGGCCCGAGAGGACGAGCAGGCCGATCAGGTTCGGCAGCGCCATGAGGCCGTTCATGATGTCGGAGAACGACCAGACGATGCCCAGCGGGACGGTGGCGCCGATGTAGACCACGACGGTGAACGCGATGCGGTAGACGATCGTCATCCTCGCCCCGAAGAGGCGCTCGACGCAGCGGTCGCCGTAGTAGGACCAGCCGATGATGGTGGAGAACGCGAACAGGATCACGCCGATGGCCACGACGTAGCCGCCCCACTGGCCGGGAAGCCCGTGGCTGAAGGCCATGGAGGTGAGGACGGCGGGGCTCGCGTCGGCGTCCCACACACCGGTGGTGACCAGGACCAGGCCGGTGCAGGACACGACGATGAGCGTGTCGATGAAGGTCTGCGTCATCGAGACGAGGCCCTGGCGCACCGGGTGCGTGGTCTTGGCCGCGGCCGCGGCGATGGCCGCCGATCCCATGCCGGACTCATTGGAGAAGATGCCGCGGGCCACACCCATCTGGACCGCCAGCATCAGCGAGCCGAACGTTCCACCGGCGATGCCGCTGCCGGTGAACGCCTGCCCGAAGATGAGGCCGAGCGCGGTGGGGAGCTCCGCGAAGTTCACCACCAGGATGTAGAGGGCCCCGAGCACGTAGAACACGATCATGACCGGGACCAGCGCCGCTGTGACGGTGCCGATGACACGGATGCCGCCGAGGATCACGAGCCCCACGAGGACCGCCATCACGATGGCGGAGATGGTGACGGGCACGCCGAACGCGTCGTGCAGGTTGGCGGCGACCGCGTTGCCCTGGGTCATGTTGCCGATGCCGAAGCTGGCCAGCACCGCGAAGACGGCGAAGATGATGCTGAGCGCCACACCCCAGCCACCGGGCAGCGCCTTCTTGAGGTAGTACTGCGGGCCGCCCGACGACTCGCCCTTCGCGTCCACCGTGCGGAAACGCACCGCGAGGAACGCTTCGGAGTACTTCGACGCCATCCCGACCAGGCCGGTGACCCACATCCAGAACAGGGCGCCGGGGCCGCCGATCGCGATGGCCGTGGCGACGCCCACGATGTTGCCGACGCCGACCGTGGCGGCCAGCGCCGTGGTGAGCGCCTGGTATTGCGAGATGTCGCCGTCCTCGGCGTCCTTGTCGTGCCGCTCCAGCAGTGCGAGCCGCAGGGCGGAGCCCAGCGTGCGGAACTGGATGCCGCGCAGCTTGATCGTCAGCCAGAGGCCGGTGAGCAGCAGCAACGGGATGAGGAGCCAGGGTCCCCATACGAACCCCGCGACTGCGTCCAGAATCTCCTGCAGACGATCCATTGTGGGTCCCTCCGTGTGCGTTTCACCGTTGACGGACAAAAGCTAGCAACCTGCGGGCCCGCCCGGGGGCGAATTCACCGTCGTGTCGCGCAGCGTTTCAGGCAGGCAGGCGGAGGAGGTAGGTGTCGTGCACCCACCCGTGATGCTGCTGGAGTTGGGCGCGCAGCGCCGAGATCTCGTCGATGACCTTCGCCAATGGCCCGTTGGCGAGCACTTCGTCATCCGAGCCGAGGTAGGCCCCCCAGTAGATCTCCAGGTCCGGGAACTCCGCGACGAGCCCACGACAGGCCAGCGCCGGGTCCTCGAACACCACGACGTCACCCAGGTCCGGGCGGTATTCGGCCAACAGTCGCTCACCGGTGGTGAGATGCACGGGCGCACCGTGCAGCGCCAGTTGGTGGGCCGCGGCGAGCACCTGGAGGGCGCTCACCCCCGGGATGACCTTCACCTGCAGGGACATGGAGGCGCGCAGTGCGTCGATCACGCGCAGGATCGAGTCGTACAGCGCCGGGTCCCCCCAGGCGAGGAAACCGACGACCGTGCCGTCCGGCAGGCCGCTGAGGATCTGCACGTAGGTGGCCAGCCGCGCGGCGTCGAGGTCGTCGTCGGGGTGCTGGTGGGCGGGGTCGAGCACCGTGATGATGCGGTGCGCGTGCCGCACGTGCCTGCGGATCAGTTCGCTGCGGCGCCAGACGAGATCCGAGCGGTCCTCCCGGTGATCCGCCACCACGAAGGCATCGACGCGGTTCATCGCCTCGACGGCGTCCAGCGTCAGCTGGCCGAAACCGCCGGGACCCATGCCGATGACCAATACCTCGTGACTCACGGGGACCACCCTAGCGACACCACTAGGCTGGCCGGATGGATCCCCGTCCCGGCACCGCCCCTGCGCTCATCTCGTCTGCACGTGCACGCTCAGGGTTGCTGAAACGGCTCGCCGGCGCCACGTCCGAGATGAACACGGCGACGCTGACCGCCCTGGTGGCACGCCACGAGTGGTTCGGACAGCTGGACGCGGAGTCGCGCTCCTGGATCGGTGTCCTCGCCCGCTCCGGCATCGACGGGTTCGTGACCTGGTTCTCGGGCGAACCCTTCGTGCCCGAATCCGTCTTCGACGCCGCCCCCCGCGCCATGGCCCGTCGCATCTCGCTGCAGCAGACGGTGGACCTCGTCCGCACGACGACGGAGGTGGTGGAGGAGCAGATCCAGCACCTCCTCCCCCGCGGTGACCGCCAGCCGCTCCAATTCGGCATCGTCCACTACTCGCGGGAGATCGCCTTCGCGGCCGCCGCCATCTACGCGCGCGCCGCCGAGGCCCGCGGCGCCTGGGATTCCCGCATCGAGGCCACCATCGTCGACGCCGTAGTACGGGCCGAGACCGACGAATCCGTCATGTCGCGGGCCTCGACGCTGGGCTGGGACACGGATTCGAAGGTCGCCGTCGCCATCGGTGGCGCGCCGGAGACCGACGTGCTCGAGGGCCTGCGCCGCGCCGCGGCGAAACTCTCGTTGGAAGTGCTGGCCGCGCCGCAGGGCGACCGCCTTGTGTGCATCTTCGGCGGCGACCGGGTCAGTGACCCGGTGGAGGCCTGCGAGCGGATCAGCCAGCTGGAGGAGCATTTCGCGCCGGGCCCCGTCGTCGTCGGCCCCACCGTCGAGAACCTCGCCGGTGCGCCCAAGTCTGCCCGCGCAGCAGCCTCCGGGTACCGCGCCGCCAAGGCCTGGCCGGAGGGCCCCACCACACTGCTGTCCGAGGACCTGCTCCCCGAGCGTGCGCTGGCCGGCGACGGCCACGCCCGCCGCATCCTGTCCGGCGAGATCTACCCCTCGTTGGCCGCCAGCAAGGAACTCCTCGAGACGTGCGTCGGGTTCCTCGACTGCGGCTCATCGATGGAGGCCACGGCCCGTGCGCTCTTCGTGCACCCCAACACCGTGCGGTACCGCCTCAAGCGCATCCAGGACGTGACCGGCTACAACCCGGCGGATCCGCGCGAGGCCTACGTGCTGCGGCTGGCCATCACCCTCGGCCGCCTCCACGGCTGAATCACCACCGCGCAATTCACCGCTACCGACAACGCCTCCACGAGCCACCGCGCGTGGGCGCTGACCCGATGTTGTCGGGAAGTGACAACGGCGGCAGGGGGATTTTCGTGACATTCGATCCCGCCTCCCGGACGGCGAGCAGGCAGGGTTGTCATGTGCTTGTGATCGTCGCGCCCGGACAGGGTGCCCAGACCCCCGGATTCCTCGCCCCCTGGATTGCCGACCCCGCGCTCGCTGAGCAGTTGGCGCGGCTGTCCGAGGTGAGCGGCATCGACCTCGCCCACTACGGGACAGAGGCCGACGCCGACACCATCCGCGACACCGCCATTGCCCAGCCCCTCCTGGTGGCCTCGGCGCTGCTGAGCGGCCGGGCGCTGCTCGGCGACGACGCGGCCACGGTGGGCATGCTCGCCGGGCACTCCGTCGGCGAACTGGCCGCCATGGCGCTGGCCGGTGCCATCACCGACGAGGACGCGCTCGTGCTGGTGCGCGAGCGGGGCAGGGCCATGGCGGAGGCCTCCGCCGCGCGGCCCACCTCCATGACCGCCGTCATCGGCGGCGACCGCGACGAGGTGCTGGCCGCCATCGAGACCGCAGGTCTCACCCCGGCGAACAACAACGGTTCGGGCCAGATCGTGGCCGCGGGCACCGTCGAACAACTCGAAGAACTCGCCGCCAACGCCCCGAAGCGAGCCCGGCTGTTCCCCCTGAGCGTGGCGGGCGCCTTCCACACCGTGCACATGGAGCCCGCCGTCGCCCACCTCACCTCCGTGGCCGCGGGCGTGACCCCCGGCGAGCCGGTGACAGCCCTGCTGTCGAACCGGGACGGGGCCGTCGTCGGCTCGGGCGCCGACGCGCTGCAGCGGATGGTCAACCAGGTGGCCAACCCCGTGCGCTGGGACCTCTGCATGGATGCCATGGCCGGGCGCGGCGTCACCGGGCTGCTCGAACTCACCCCCGCCGGCACCCTCACAGGCATCGCCAAGCGCAACCTCAAGGGCGTCGAACTGTTCAACCTCAACACCCCAGACCAACTCGACGAGGCACGCAGCTTCGTCCAGAACCACACCGAATCGGAGTGACCCAGTGGCACTGAAGACCGCAACCGGCGCGCAGTACGCGCGAATCCTGGCAGTGGGCGGCGCACGTGGCAGCCGCGTCGTGACCAACGAAGAAATGTGCACGATGATCGACTCCACCCCGGAGTGGATCCAGCAGCGCACCGGCATGACCGAGCGTCGCTGGGCCGCCGACGGTGAGGACGCCGAGACGCTGGGCGTGGAGGCCGCAGCCAAGGCCATCGAGCGCGCCGGGCTCCAGCCGGCCGACATCGACGCCATCATCGTGTCGACGGTGTCCCATTTCATGCAGACCCCTTCGCTGGCCGCCATCATGGCCGCGAAGCTAGGCATGCCCGCCCCCGCCGCGTTCGACATCTCGGCCGCCTGCGCGGGCTTCTGCTACGGCGTCGGCATCGCTGAAGGGCTCGTCCGCTCCGGCTCCGCGAAGAACGTCCTCGTCCTGGGCGTCGAGGTCCTCTCTCGCTACACCAACATCGAGGACCGCTCCACCGCGTTCCTGTTCTCCGACGGCGCCGGCGCGGTTGTCATCGGGCCCTCCGACGAACCGGCCATCGGCCCCACCGTGTGGGGATCCAAGCCCGAGGCGCACGACGTCATCGAGATCGACGACTGGCGCACCATCGAGGCCGGCACCACACCCCACATCCACATGGACGGCCGTGAGGTCTTCAAGTGGGCGACCGGCTCCATCGTCGAGAAGGCCGTGGAGACCCTCGAAGCCTCGGGCCTGACGCCCGAAGAGCTCGACTGCTTCATCCCCCACCAGGCCAACAACCGGATCACCGATTCGATGTTGCGTCACCTCAAGCTGCCCGAGGACGTCGTGGTCGGCCGCGACATCATCCGCATGGGCAATTCGTCTGCGGCTTCGGTTCCGCTGGCGATGGAGGCCCTGCTCGAGTCCGGGCAGGCCAAGAGTGGGGACAGCGCACTGATCATCGGTTTCGGCGCGGGCCTCGTGTTCGCGGGCCAGACCGTCATCCTGCCCTGACCCCTACACTCAACCCATTCCCACCACCAGAAAGTAAGGAGCCATCATGGCCAGCACTGAAGAGATCCGCGCCGGTATCGCCGAGGTCGTCAACGACATCAACGGCAACGCGGTCGAGGACGTGACCCAGGACAAGTCGTTCGTCGACGACCTCGGTGTCGACTCCCTCTCGATGCTCGAGATCATCAACGACCTCCAGGACAAGTTCGACATGGAGATCCCCGACGAGGACGCCAAGAACCTCAAGACCGTGGGCGACGCTGTCGCCTACATCGAGCGCGGCGCCAACTGACGACGTAGAACCCCGTGAGAGGCCGGTTCCCGGTTTCTCACGGGGTGCACCAACCGGGTGCTGGGTGTCCCGTGAGACGCCGGCTCTGACCCCGCTCCCCTCTCACCCCAACTCATCCCCCGCCTCTGAGGAGAAACATGTCCGACGCGATTGTGATCACTGGCATCGGCGCCACCACGCCGCTGGGCGGCGACGTCGCCAGCACCTGGGAAGGCCTCCTGGCAGGCCGGTCGGGCGTCACCGCCCTCGATGAGGAATGGGCGCAGGACCTCCCCTCCCGCATCGCAGCCAAGGTCGCCGTCGACCCGAGCGAGGTCATCGAGCGGGTCGAGGCGCGCAAGCTTGACCGCTCCACGCAGCTCGTGCTCGTCGCCGGCCTCGCGGCCTGGGCCGACGCCGGCTTCGGTCTGGGCGAGGACAACCCGGTGGACCGCGACCGGTTGGGCGTCGTCTGCGCCACCGGCATCGGCGGTCTCCAGTCGCTGCTCGGCAACTGGGACGGCATGCGCGACAAGGGCCTGCGCGGCGTGTCCCCCTTCACCATCCCCATGCTGATGGCCAACGCCCCGGCCGCCAACCTCGGCCTGAAGCTCGGCGCCCGCGCCGGCATCCACACCCCCGTGTCCGCCTGCGCGTCGTCCAACGAGGCGATCGCCTGGGGCATGGACATGCTCCGGCTGGGCCGGGCGGACATCGTCGTGGTGGGCGGCGGCGAGGCCGTCATCCATCCGCTGCCGCTGGGCGCGTTCGCCAAGATGCAGGCGCTCTCACGCCGCAACGACGAGCCCACGCGCGCCTCGCGTCCCTGGGACGTGGACCGCGACGGCTTCGTGCTCGCCGAAGGTGCCGCCATCATGGTGCTGGAGCGCCTCGATGCGGCCAAGGCCCGCGGGGCGAAGATCTATGGCACCGTGCGCGGCGCGGGCATGTCCGCCGACGGCCACGACCTGGTGCAGCCGGACCCGGACGGCTACGGCCAGTCCCTCGCTATGACCCGTGGCCTCCAGGAAGCCGGCCTGACGCCGGCCGAGATCGTGCACATCAACGCCCACGGCACCTCGACCCCTCAGGGCGACGTGACGGAGGCGGGCTCGATCCGCAAGGCGCTGGGCAGCCACGTCGACCATGTCGTGGTGAACTCCACCAAGTCGATGACCGGCCACCTGCTCGGTGGCGCCGGTGCGCTCGAGACCCTGGCCACGGTGCTGTCGCTGAAGAACCGCATCGTGCCGGGCACCATCAACGTCGACAACATCGAGCCCGATCTGGGGATCGACGTGGCCACGGAGAACCGCACGCTGCCCGAGGGTGACCTCGCCGCCGTGAACAACTCGTTCGGCTTCGGCGGCCACAACGTGGCCGTCGTGGTGAGCAACGAGAACATCACCGACTGACCTCCTGCTGAACCAGTTCGGGCCTGTGCGGCGAAAGCTGCACAGGCCCGAACTGTTCGCTGTCCAGGGTCAGACGACCTGGTGCAGCCAGCGCACGGGGGAATCCTCGGCGGCGTAGCGGAAGACGTCGAGTTCCTCGTCCCAGGGAACGCCGAGCAGCCTGTCGAGCGCGTGGTGGAGGGGCTCGCCGCCCAGGGCGTCGTTCGCCAAGGCGTGGCGCAGGCGGTCCTCGGGCACGAGGATGTCGCCGTGCACACCCACCTGGGCCGTGAAGGCTCCGAGCGAGGGGGTGAAGCAGTATCGCTGGCCGTCCGAGCCCGCCGTCGGTTCCTCGGTCACCTCGAAGCGCAGGTGTCCGATCTGCGCCAGGGTCGACGACAGCACGGCGCCGGAGCCGACGTTGCCCGCCCAGGAGTATTCGGAGCGACGCGCGCCCGCCTCTGCGGGCTGCTGCGTCCAGGAGAGTTCAATGCGGCGGCCGAGCGCCGACCCGAGGGCCCATTCGATGTGCGGGCACAGCGCGGCAGACGCGGAATGGATGAGGATCATCCCCTGCGCCTGGCTACCCGTGTGACGAGCGTTCATCTCGGTTGTACCTCCTGGTTGGGCTGGATTGCCTTCCCCTGCGATCGAGCCCAGCCAGGCGGTGTGCCCCCATTGTGCCCAGGTTTCCAAGCGACACGCAATGCGATAGACAAGACCCATGCGTGCGAGCCTCGAATCCGTACTGAACTACCCGGACGCCATCTCCCAGGTGCAGGCCACCAGGAACGGTGTGCTGTGGCTCGCCACGATCGCCGCTGAGGACGGCCGCGTCACCGTGCGGCAGCGCAGCCACGACGGCGCGGTCAGCGATCTGACCCCGGAGGCCAACGTCCGCTCCCGCACCATGGAGTACGGCGGCGGTGCCTACTCGGCCAACCGCGAACTCCTCGTCTACTGCGACGATCGCACCCGCCGCGTCTGGCTGCTCGACGCCGACGGCACCCGGCGGCCCCTCACCCCGGCGGATTCCCAGTACGTCTACGGGGGCCTGCACCTCCGCGTGGCCGACGGTTTCGTCCTCGCCGTACGCGAGGACCACTCTGCTGAACCCGAGCCCCGCACCGAGATCGTCACCCTCAGCCTGGTCGACGACGAGCCGGACGCCGGGCGGGTCATCGCCACGGGCGCCGACTTCTACGCGGGGCCGACGGTGGCGGGGCACTTCGTCGCCTGGTACCAGTGGAACCACCCGGCCATGAGCTGGGACACCGCGGAGGTGTGGCGGGCGCCCATCGGCGACTGGTGGGACGCCGACCTGCTCTACGGGCGCGAGGACGTGTCCGCCCAGCACCCCGTCGGTCTCCCCGAGCTGGAGGCGTGCGCCTACGTCACCGACGAGTCCGGATTCTGGAACTGGCGCGTGCACCACGGCAACGAGTGGCGGGTGGACCGCGACTGCGCCGGCCCCACCTGGGTGCTCAACCGGCCCGTCGCGGCCGTCACGCGCGACAACACGCTGGCAACGGTCCAGTACATCGACGGCAAGGGCACTCTTGCCCTCTGGAACGTCGAGACCGGCGAGGTGACCGAGCCGCTGGTGGGCACCACCGACATCGAATCCATCGCCGCGTACGGCGACTGCCTCTATGTCGTGGCCGAATGGGCTGATCGGCCGGCCACGCTCGTCGAGTTGCGCTCCGGTGGCGGCAACCTCGCGCTCGCAGGGCCGTCAGGCATCGCGGAGGAGTTCGTGGCCGCCCCTTCCGCTATCTGGGCGGAGGGCCCCGCCGGTCCGGTGCACTCCTGGCTGTACCGCCCCGAGCTCACCAACCCGCCCCTGATCGTGCTCACACATGGCGGCCCGACGTCGATGGCCACCGCCTCTTACAACGCCGCCACCCAGTTCTGGGTGTCGCGCGGGTTCGCGGTGCTGGATGTGAACTACTCCGGCTCCACGGGGTTCGGCCGGGAGTACCGCAACCGCCTGCGCGGGCGCTGGGGCGATCTCGACGTCGACGACGTGGCCGCCGCCGTCCGCGAGGTCACCGGCCAAGGGCTGGCAGACCCCGCCCGCGTCGCGATCACCGGCGGCAGCGCCGGCGGCTTCACGACGCTGCGCTCGCTCACCACCACCGACGTCTACGCCGCGGGCGTCAGCCGGTACGGCATCGGGTACCTGCCCACGCTGGCCACCGACACCCACAAGGCGGAGTCGCGCTACCTCGACGGCTTGATCGCCCCGTGGCCGGAGGGCCGCGACCTCTACGAGGAACGCTCCCCCATCAACCACCTCGACAACCTGAGCACCCCCATGCTGGTGCTCCAGGGCCGCGACGACAAGGTGGTGCCGCCCGCCCAGGCGGAGCAGCTCGCCGACGCCGTGCGTGCCAAGGGCCTTCCGCTGGCGCTCGTGATGTTCGACGGCGAGGGCCACGGCTTCCGGGGCATGGCCGCGCGGCGTGCGGCTCTCGAAGCTCAGGTCTCCTTCCTGGAGCAGGTCTTCGGCATGCGCCACAGTAGCGACGTGCCGGTGCTGGAGATCGAGAACCTCGACTGACCCTGTCCTTGTCGGTTCGGCAGTGCCTTCCCTTCTCCCCGTGGGGCGTGGATAATCCCCACAAGGGGCAGGGGGGAACATGCTGCAACGTCCGGAGGAACCACGCGTCCTGGCGGCAGTCAGGCAGGAGCTCGCCGGCACGCACGACGCCGTCGTCGCGCAGCAGGCGGGCGGCGCGCCCCCACTGCACGAGGTGCTGCGGGACCCTGAGGTCCTGGCCACGCTGCTGGAGATGACCCGGGGAACCTGCGCCTACTGCGAACGGCCCGTCGAGGCGCACGGCAGCGATGCGGCGACCACCACGCAGCACCGCCCGGCATGGGGCGCCGTCGGTCTGGACGGTTCGGCCGACCTCGCTGCCTACGGCTGGCTCGCCTACAGCTGGGAGAACCTGTTCCCCGCCTGCCCGGACTGCATCCGCACCCGCGGCACCCGCTTCCCGGTGGTGGGGGCCCGTGCCAGGACGCCCGAAGAACTGGTCGACGAGGACGCCCTCCTGCTGGATCCGCTCCTCGACGATCCGGTCATGCATCTGCGGCACGCACCGGACGGCACCGTGCAGCCCCTCACGGAGCGGGGCCGGGTCTCCATCGACCTCCTGGCGCTCAACCGAGAGGCGCTCGTCCGCGCCAGGCGCGCGGTGGGCGAAGGAGAGTGGGACGCCGACGACGAGTCGTTCCGCACGCTGCGTCGACAGACGGGCCGGAGCACGATGCGGCTCGCGATGGCGGAAGCGCCGCCCGTCGGCCCCGAGTTGCCACCGACGCCGAGCCAGGGATACGACCTGAGCTCCGCCGTCGCGGGGCAGGAGCAGTACTTCGGAACGGCGCAGTGGATCGAGCGCGTGGTCATCAGGAACTTCCGGCCCATCCGCGACCTGGACCTCGACTTCTCCAGGTCCACCAGCGGCCGGGGGCCCTGGACGGTGCTGCTCGGCGAGAACGGTTCCGGGAAGAGTTCGGTGCTCCACGCCCTCGCTCTCACGCTGATGGGCGGCGACCAGCGACGCGCCCTGAGCATCGACGCCCGAGCGTACCTGCGGCACGGGGCGCGCAAGGGCTTGGTGCAGGTCTACCTCTCCGGCCGCACCGAACCGCTCGAACTCGCCTGGGCGAAAGGTGACACGGAGTTCACCGGCCCCGAACCCGTCCCCGCCCTGCTGTTGGGGTACGGCGCCACGAGGCTCCTGCCGCGGGGAACGCCACAGGGCCCGGACAACCGGGTGGTGCGGGTCGACAACCTCTTCGACCCACTGCTCCCCCTCACGGACCCCACGGCCTGGCTCCTGACGCTCGACGACGCGACGTTCGGTGATGTCTCCCGTGGCATCCACGGAATGCTCGCGCTGGACCCCTCCTCCGGCCTGGAGCGTCGGCGTGGGCGGGTCATCCTGCGGCAGGGTAGTTCGATCTCCGACCTCGCCTCCCTCAGCGACGGCTACCAGTCCATGGTGGTGATGGCCTGCGACATCCTCCGCAGCGTCCTGCGGCTGTGGAGCCACGCCTCGCTGGCAGAGGGCATCGTCCTGCTCGACGAGATCGGCGCGCACCTGCACCCCCGCTGGCGACTGCGCATCGTCGGCGCCCTCCGTGACCTGCTGCCGCGCGTGCAGTTCGTCGTGACCACGCACGACCCCCTCTGCCTCCGCGGCATCGTCGACGGGGAGGTGGTCGTGGTGCGGCGCAACAACGACGGCGACGTCATCACACTGACCGACCTGCCGCCGGTGACCGGCATGAGCATCGAACAGTTGCTCACCTCGGAACACTTCGGCCTTGGCAGCACCGACGACCCCGAGGTCGCGGAACTGTGGGAGCAGTATTACAGGCTGAAGGCCCTGACGAAGCCCACCGACGAGGAGGCGGCGCGGCTCGAGCGCGTCCGCTCCCGGCTCGACACCCTGGAGCAGCTGGGCACCACCGAGCGTGAACGGCTGCTCCTGGCCTCGGCGGACGACTACATCGCCTCCCGCCGCCAGAGCGGCGACGCGGAGGCACCCACCACGGCTGAGGTCACCGCCCGCATGACGGCGCTCTGGGATGAACACCTCCCCCGGAGTTGGCGATGAGGCGGGTCAAACGTCCGAAGCCGCCCAAGAGTTCGTCGAGCGTGGAGACGCTCCGGGAGCGCGAGCAGGTCCTGGAGTATTACCAGCGGTGGGACGGCAGGACGCCCTACGCGACCACCGGGTTCCGCGCCTACAAGGCCGACGACATCAGGCCCACGCTGACCGAAGCGTTCTTCGGGAAGTGCGCCTACTGCGAGACCTACTACGCCTCCAGCCAGCAGATGGCCATCGAGCACTACCGGCCCAAGGGGGCCGTCACCATCAACGGCACCCTGGTGCCGCCCGGCTACTACTGGCTCGCCAGCGAATGGACCAACCTGCTGCCGTCGTGCACCGACTGCAACAGCGGCCGCAGGCAGGAACTCCCCGGTGCCGAAACGCGCACCGTGGGGAAGGCCAACGCGTTCCCGCTCGCGTCGGAGACCACCCGTGCCACCGCCCCCGGCGAGGAGCGCCGCGAGAAGCGGCTGGTACTGCACCCCTACCTCGACTTTCCGGAGAGGCACCTGACGTTCACCTGGGGCACCGGCACCGTCGAGGACGGCTGGGTCGGGCCACGGCGGGGAAGCAGGAAGGGCGCCGCGACCATCGAGGTCTGCGCCCTGCAGCGTCGCGGCCTCCGTCGTGCCCGGCGCGAGCGGCTGGACCTGCTCCAGGCGCATCTGCGCAGCGCACTGGACGCCCAGCGAAACGTCCAACGCCACCCAGACGACGAGGCCCTCGTGGAACAGTTGCGCCGACGGATCAGCGACATCAGGCAGTTCACCAACGACGACGCACCGTATGCGGCCATGTGCCGTGAAGTGGTCGACGACTTCTTCGAGCATCAACTCGGCATGTGACGACAGGAGCACCATGACCAACGGCTACGGGAACCCCCGCCTCACGTGCGACATCGTGATGAAAGGCGGCATCACCAGCGGCGTGATCTATCCCCGCGCGGTGGCTGAACTCGCCCGCACCTATCGCCTGAGCCAGGTGGGCGGCGCCTCCGCCGGCGCCATCGCCGCCGCGGCCGCAGCGGCCGCCGAGCTGGGGCGGCACACCGGCGGCTTCGAGGAGCTCGACCGGATGCCCGCCGAGCTCGCGGAACCGGGCCCGGGGGGAAGGTCCACGTTGGCGACCTTCTTCCAGCCGACGCGCACCGCCGCGCCGCTGTTCCACGTCCTCTTCGGGGCCGCGGAGGCCACCGGCAACAAGACGTGGGCCATCATCAACGGGCTCCTGCGCCACTTCCCCGCTGCGGCCATCCTGGGGGCGCTGCCCGGGCTGGTGCTCATCGCCCTGGGATGGTTGGGCGACGGCGTCGGCGCCGGGGCCGCGATCGTCGGTGGCGTGCTCGTCCTGCTCGTCGGTGTGGCGGCCGCCGTCGGCTGGGCGGTGCTGCGACGGTTCGGGCGCGTGGCCGCGGACGGCTACGGGATGTGCACCGGGATGCCCGGTGACAACGCGGGTCAGGGCGCCGCGCTCACCCCCTGGCTGCACGCCAAGATCCAGTCGTTGGCCGGCCGCGACCCCGCCGCTCCCCCGGTGACCTTCGGTGACCTGCGACGCGCCGGGGTGACGCTCCGCACGATGACCACGAACCTCACCAGACACCAGCCCATGGCGATGCCCTGGAGCACCAGGGAGTTCTTCTTCGACCCCGAGGAGTTCCGCGGCCTCTTTCCTGCTGAGGTCGTCGACTGGATGGTCGCGCACCCCGCGCCGGGGGTCACCCCCGTCGCCCAGGAGCATCTCCGGCCGTGGCCGGCCGAGGACGACCTCCCCGTGATCGTCGCAACCAGGATGTCGCTGAGCTTCCCGGTGCTGATCACCGCGGTACGGCTCTGGGCCGTGGACTACACGGAGCCCGCGAACCAGGAGGCTCCCCGCGAGCAGAGGACCGCGTCGAGCGTCTGGTTCACCGACGGGGGTCTCTGCGCCAACCTCCCCGTCCACTTCTTCGACACGCCGCTGCCGCGGCACCCCACGTTCGCCTTCAACCTGGGCCCGTTCCCACCGGGCCGCGAGAAATCACCAGAGCAGGAGCACAACAGCTACCTGCCGACGAGCAACGTCGGCGGGCTGCAGAGGCCCTGGTTCCCGCTGCCCACCGCCGGGATGGGGGCGTGGCGGTCCTTCGGCGCGCTCATGATCCACACCGCCCGCGAATGGGTGGACGGGGCCCAGATGGTGATGCCTGGTTACCGCGACCGCATCGTCACCGTGCACCACGACGAGTCCGAGGGCGGCATGAACCTGTCGATGCCGCCCCAGGTGGTGTCCGGCCTCGCCGAACGGGGACGGCTCGGTGCCGAGAAACTGGTGCGCACCTTCGCCGGGCCGCAGCCGGGCGTCGTGCCGGCCAAGGGCTGGGACAACCACCGGTGGATCCGGTTCCGGACGGCTGCGGGCGGGCTCGGTCGATGGCTGGTCGCGCTGGAGCGCAACTACCACGACACCTCCTCCGGAGGCACCCCGTACAGCGAGTTGGCCGGGCCGGGCGCGACGGCTCCGCTGCCGTCCTACCGGCCGAGCGTCGCCGAGCGGGAGGTCATCAACGACCGGGCCGCCGGGATGGTGGCGTTGGCCGACAAGTGGAAGAACAGCGACGCCGGTGCCTCCACTGCACCGCGCCCCGCGCCGCAACTGAGGCTTGTGCCGGACGACGGCACCGCGTCGGGGCTCGACCTCACTGAGGACGTGGCCGAGGGGTGATCCGCCGGCTCAGGCCGTCAAGCGCGGCCCGAAGACGGCCGTGCCGATGCGCACGCACGTCGAGCCGTGGGCGACTGCAAGCTTGAAGTCGCCCGACATGCCCATGCTGAGTTCGTCGTAGCCACCGCCCAGGGCGTCACGGATCCTGGCCTGCACGTCGAGGAGGTCGCGGAAGCAGGCGGCGACCTCTGCGTCGTCGTCGCTGAAGACCGCCATCGTCATCAGCCCGCGGACGTCCAGCGCCTCGAGGGGCTGCAACTTCCGCGCGAACCCGACGGCGTCCTCAGGCGCGATGCCGGACTTCTGCGCCTCCCCGGAAGTGTTGACCTGCACCAGCACCGGGAGCCGCCTGCCGAGCGCGGCGCAGCGGCGGTTGAGGTTCTCCGCGAGGCTCAGCGAGTCGAGAGACTGGAGTTCTGCGGCGAGCTCCGCCACCGGCTTGGCCTTGTTGGACTGCACGTTCCCGATGATGGCGAACCCGACGCCCTCGTCTGCGAGCTCGGCGTGCTTGCCCACCATCTCCTGCACCCGGTTCTCCCCGAACAGGGTGTAGCCGGCGGCGTGCGCCTCGCGGATCTGGTCCGCGCTGTGGTACTTCGACACGGGCATGATCCGCACGGACGCCGGGTCGCGGCCAGCGGCCCTGGCCGCCTCGTCGACCTCGGCGCGGATCCGCTGCAGGTTCTCCGCGATCGTCACGGCCACCTGGCTCCCAGCGAGATGACACCCATCGCCGCGAGCACCGCGAAGAAGATCGCGAGGCCGGCGTAGCGGTCCGTCACCTCAGCGGGCACCCGCTCGGTGCCGACGGACTGCCGGATGGCGTCGTAGACCTCGTCCAACTGTCCGGCGGATTCTGCCGCGTACTTCTTGCCGCCCGAGAGCCTGGCGATCTCACTGAGCTCCCAGTGGTCGACGGCCACGCGCTGGCGCTGCCCGTCCTGCTCGACGAAGCCGTTGTCGGTGCCGAACGCGATGGTGTAGACCGGCACGTTCTGTTCCTTGGCCTTCTCGGCGGCGCCGGCTGAGCTGCGTCCGATGTTGGTGGCGCCGTCGGAGAGCAGCACGACGGCGGCGGGGGCCACCGCGTCAGGATCCGACGGGTCCGGCGGCACGAGCTTCAGCGCGTCGAGGCTCTTGTAGACACCCTCGCCCACCGCCGTCGAGGGCGCGAGCATCAGCGAGTCGATGGCGCGTTGCACCACTCCCCGGTCGATGGTGGGCGGCACGATGAGGTCTGCTGTCCCCGCGAACGAGACGAGGGCCACGTTGAAGCGTTCCGGCAGGGAATCCACGAAGGCCTTGGCCGAATCCTGCGCCGCCTGCAGCCTGTCCGGCTCGACGTCCTGCGCCTCCATGGACCAGGACACGTCGATGGAGACCACGACGGTGGCGCGGTCGCGCGGCTTGTCGACATAGTCCTTCGGGATCGCCCAGGCCACGATCAACGCGGCGAGCGACAGCAGCCCGAGGAGCACGGCGCCGTGCCGCTTCCAGGCGGCGTCCTTCGGCACCACGAAGCGCAGCCGGGAACTCATCGGGCGCGGCTTCGACGTGCGGGCCGACAGGACCACGTACAGGACGGCGATCAGGGGGATGATCACGAGCGCCCACAACCGGTACGGGGCCATGAACTCCATCATCAACGGCATCATCGCGGCCACCTCGCGGCCATGAAGACCGCACCAAGCGCCGCCACGACGGCGAAGCCGAGCGCGATGAACGCATAGGTGGCGGTGATGGGTTTGGCCACGTCCTCGTACCCGATGACCGAGCCGACGTCGCGATAGGCCGTGGCCAGCGCCTCCCTGTCGTCGGCGCCCACGGAACGGGCGCCGGTGATGTCTGCGATCTGTTCGAGCGTGGCCGTGTCCGGCGCGACGTTCTCGCGCTGGCCGTCGATGTCGACGAACCCGTTCTGGGTGCCGTACGCGATGGTGAAGATCGGGATCTCCTCGTTCTTGGCGCGCTTGGCCGGCTCGTCAGGCGTTGGGCCCTCGGTGTTTGTGCCATCTGACAGCATCACGATCATGGCCGGGGCCGGCTCTTCGCCGTCGCCGCCGGGTGGGGCGAGGTCCACCGCGCGCAGGGCGGTGGTGATCGAATCGCCGATGGCGGTGCCGTCGGCCAGTTCCAGTGCGGTGATGGCACGCTCGGTGGCGCCCCGGTCCGTCGTCGGCGGGATGGCGATGGTGGGCCTACCCGACATGGCCACCACGGCGACATTGAAGGAGTCCGGCAGATCGCGGACGAATTCCACGGCGGCCTGCTTGGCAGCGTCCAGCCTGTTCGGCTCCACGTCCTCAGCCGACATGGAGAGAGACACGTCGACGATCATCACGACGGTGGCGCGCTCGCGCGGCACCTTCTCCGTACCCAGGGGGTTGGCGTACGCCAGACCGAGGGCCACCAGGGAGCACAGCGACATGGCCACGAACACGTGCCGCGTCCACCGACGCTGTGAGCCGACGACGCGGCCCAGCATGCCCGTGTTCGTGAAGCGCAGCGCAACCCGGCCCTTCAGCCGCAGCAGGACCAGGTACACGAGGACCAGCACCGGCAGCAGCGCCAGGGTCCAGAGTCGTCCGGGGTTCGCGAACTCCGGGAGCCAGGACCAGAGCCAGCTCACTTGCTCACCCCCTGCGGGGGCTGGTGCAGCATGCCGGCCACCTTGCGGTAGTGCAGCACGAAGCGCGCGATGTCGGTGACCCAGTCGCGGTCCGTGCGCAGCTGGATGTGGCCGGCGCCGGCCCGGCGCAGCGCGATCTTGATGCGCTCGCGCTGGGCGCGCGTCGCGGCGTCCATCCGGCGCTTGGCCGCGTCGTCGGAGGTGTTGACGTAGCGCGCGAACGAGGTCTCCGGGTCACGGATGAGCATCTCGCCCACGTCCGGGAACTCCAGCTCGTGCCTGTCGATGACCTCGATGCAGAGCACCTGGTTGCGCACCGCCAGCCGACGGATGGCGCGCTCCCACGGGGGCGGCACGTTCGGGTCGAGCTCGGAGTCCCCCGGCGTGAGGAAGTCCGAGACCACCACGCGCATGCCGCGGCGGCGCTGCGAGCGGGTGAGCTGCTCGATGCCGTCCTCCAGCTCGATGGTGCCCGGCGTGTTGTCCGGCACGATCGGCTCCGTGAGGAGCTTGCGCAGCAGCCCGTAGAGCGCGGTGCGCCCGGAGCGGGCGGGCAGCCGCTTGACCTGGTCCGGCAGCATCATCATCCCGCCGAAGCGGTCGCCCATCTTCTGCGAGAGGAACCCGATGGTCGCGATGGCCGCGATGCCGAGGTCGCGCTTGGTGATCCCCTCGGTGCCCCAGTTCATCGACGGCGTGGCGTCCAGCAGGGCCCAGACCTCCAGCTCGCGGTCCGCCATCGTGTCGCGCACGTGCGGCACCGTGGTGCGGGCGGTCACGGCCCAGTCCATCTTGCGCACGTCGTCCTGCCCGGGATGGTAGACCCGGGCGTCGTTGGTGTCGGTGCCCGGCCCGGGGAGGAGACCCAGGTGGTCCCCCTGGAGGAAGCCCTCGAGGCGGCGCACGATCGTCAGTTCGAGGCGTCGCAGGGCTGCCTCGGGGGCCAACTTGTTGAGGGGCACCGTCGGCCCGGTGGGCGCGCGCAGCACCGAATATTCGGCCGCCTCAGTGCTGGGCACAGCCAGTGACGGCCCCTTCTGGGGGCCGTCGTAGGTGAAGCCCGGTTGCGTCAAGGATCAGCTCCGGCCGGGCTGGTGGGCGTGCGCCTGGTGGCTGGCCTGCCGCTGCTGTTCGTTCCACACGGGGGTGGGCGCCGGCACCATGGCGAGGATGCGGTCCACCACCTCTGCGGTGCTGACGTTGTCCGCCACTGCGTCGAAGCCCAGCACGATGCGGTGGGCCATGACGTCCCTGGCCACTGCCTGGACGTCGGTGGGCAGCACGTAGTCGCGGCCGTTGATGAGGGCCAGCGCGCGGGCGGCGGCGACCAGGCCCAGCGTGGCGCGCGGCGAGCAACCGATCTGGATGACCCCCTCAAGGTCCGGCATGTTGAAATCTGCCGGGGTACGCGAGGCCAGCACCAGCCGCACGATGTACTCGGCGACGAGGTTGTGCACGAACACGTTGGAGGCCATGTCCTGGAGATGACGCACCAGGTCAGGGTTGAGGACCCGCTCCGCGACGGGTGGGCTGACGCTCATCCGGCGCAGAATCTCGAGTTCCTCATTGCCGCGCGGGTAGGGCACGTCGACCTTGACCAGGAAGCGGTCGCGCTGCGCTTCGGGCAGCGGGTAGACACCTTCGGATTCGATGGGGTTCTGCGTGGCGATCACGATGAACGGCTTCGGGGCCGGGTAGGTGACGCCGCCGATCGAGACCTGCTTCTCGGCCATGAGCTCGAGCATCGCCGACTGCACCTTGGCCGGCGCGCGGTTGATCTCGTCGGCGAGGACGAAGTTGACGAAGACGGGGCCGAGTTCGATCTCGAAGCTCTCCGCCTTGGCCGAGTAGATGCGCGTACCGACGATGTCGGACGGCACCAGATCCGGCGTGAACTGCACGCGGGCGAAGTCGCCGCCCACGACCGTGGCGAACGAGCGCACCGCCAGGGTCTTGGCCACGCCCGGCACGCCCTCCAGCAGACAGTGTCCCTTGGCCAACAGGGCGACCATCAGCTGCTGCACCATGTGCTCCTGGCCGACGATGACCCGCTGCACCTGACTGATCGCCTGGCCCAGCACCCTGGCCGCGTCAGCGACCGTCTCGGGCAACTGGGTGACTGCGGTCGGCTCGCTCACGCGTGACTCCTTCTGGACGGGGATCCGCGCTCAACGATAGCGCTCCGGGGGAAGCACCAACTCTACGCAGACCACGCACGGCCGTCGACGCTGTTGCTTGTCTGAATGTGGTTCGATGGTCACGATGAGCGAGCACGACGACGCCGGCCCGGTGCAGGGTCCCCCTCCCCCTCCGCCCGAGGAACGCGCGGAGGATGAGATGGTGCTCGCCGCGCACCATCCCCTCCGGGAGGAAGACCCGCCCAAGGTGGGGGACTTCTGGCTCGACGCCAGGCTGACCGCCACCCCGGCGGGCACCACCTTCGTCGCGCACGAGGACGGCGGCGACTCCGTCATGCTCCTCCTGCTCTCAGAGGGCGCGGCGCGCGACGCCGCGGCCCGGGCCCGGTTCTCCGGCGAGATCAACGCCATGCATATCGACACCGTCGTCGCCCGTGGCGGCGAGGACCAGGACGACGGCCGCACCGCCGTCCGGTACCGCAGCGAAGACGACGATCCACACCTCGCCCATCTGCTCCCCCTGGCGCCCTGGGCTGCGCTGGCGTTCGACGGAACGCTCGCGGCCGTCGAGGAGGCGGACAGGGTGCTGCGCGCCGTCGATCTGTCGATGGCGCCGCCGCTGAGCCAGCCGGCGGGCCCCGACTACCGGTTGCACTGGATCGACAAGACCGGCCACGGCGCCACCCGGCTCTGGCCGCTGGCCTGGCCGGGGCGTCGGGACCGTGCCTCCTGGATCACCATCCTGGTGTCCTTCCTGGTGATGGCCCTGTTGTCGGCGCTCGCGCTGCTGATGGCCATCCTCGCCTTCCAGAACCAGCCCCCCGTCGACGCTCCCCCGCCCATCCCTTCGCCCGCGGAGGGCTCCGGCGAGGGGTCGGGCTCGCCTGATCCGGCGTCAGCCTCCCCCCAGTCCGGGGAGCCGCAGAGCAGGGAGCCGTCCAGCCCTTCACCCGGCAGCGACGGTGGGCCGTACAGCGACTCGCCCTCTATGGAGGTACCCAGCGACGGCGACTCCGGCCCCGGCGGCCCGAGCGTCAACCCGAAGCTCTGATGCGCCGGCCATGAGCCAGCCCTCCGCCTTCTCAGAGGCCCTCGAACGCCTGTCGCCGGGCTACTTCGCGCTCGTGATGGGGACCGGCATCGTCTCCATCGGCCTGCACGAGATCGGCCTGGAGGCGCTGTCGCTCGCGCTGCTCGTGATCGCCGCCCTCTCCTACGCCGCGCTCTGGGTGCTCTACGTGTGGCGCGCCGTGTCCCACCGTGCCGCGATGCTGCGCGACCTGCGCGGCCCTGAGATGGCGTTCGCCTACTTCACCGTGGTCGCGGGCACCGACGTGCTCGCCGTCCGGCTCATGGCCGCCGGGTATGTCACCATCGCGCTGCCGCTGATCTTCCTAGGCGCGGTGCTCTGGTTCGTGTTCGGGTACGTGTTGCCGTGGCAGGTGCTGATGACCCGCGACGGCAAGCCCATCCTGGCCAGGACCAACGGCACCTGGTTCATCTGGGCGGTCGCCAGCCAGTCCCTGGCGATCGGCATGACCCGCATAGTGCCCTTCTTCCCAGATGGGCAGGCGTGGATCGGGATCCTCGCCGTGCTGTCGTGGTCGGTGGGCGTGGCGCTGTACGCGGGCGTCTCCATCCTCGTGCTCCTGCGCATCGTCCACTTCGGCATCACACCGCGCGAGTTCGAGCCGCCCTACTGGGTGGCCATGGGCGCGATGGCGATCGCGGTCGTCGCGGGCAGCAACATCGTCGCCATGGATTCAACGCCCATGGTCGACGCGACCCGGACGCTGATCGCGGGCACCATCGCCATCTTCTGGAGCTTCTGCCTGTGGCTCATCCCGATCCTGGTCGGCGCAGGCGTGTGGCGCCACTTCGTGCACCGGGTGCCGCTGGTCTACGTGCCCACCTTCTGGTCGATCGTCTTCCCCGTCGGCATGTTCGCCGTCGCCTCGATCAACGTGGGCAGGGTCGACCGACTGCCGTTGGTGGAGGCCATCGGCACCGTGTTCCTGTACGTCGCGCTGGCGGTGTGGGCGGTCGTCTTCGTCGCCATGATGCGCAACGTGGTGATGGTGCTCCTGCCGAGGGCGCGGCCGGGACGGCCACGTGTTGGGCAGGGACAGGCGTAACTGAGTATCCTTCTTCCCCGAGGGGCATTAGCTCAGCCGGTTAGAGCAGCGGACTCATAATCCGCCCGTCGCGGGTTCAAGCCCCGCATGCCCCACCCTCAGGCCAGCGCTGCAGCCAGGTCCCGCAGCCAGGCAGCGACACCGTCGGGCCCCTCCGCCAGCACGTCGGCCTGGGCGGCCATCGCCGGCTGTTCCGCAGACCCGCTGATGACGGCGCAGGTGCTGAGACCCCCGTCGCGCAGTTCGCGAAGCACTTCAAAGGCCGGCAGGTCCCCCAGGTCGTCGCCGCACATCGCCACGACGGTGGCCCCGGTCTCGTCGACGAGGGCCAGGAGCGCGTCACCCTTGGTCAGCGCTGAAGCACGCAACTCAAGGACGTTGCGGCCGGGCTCCAGAACGAGCCCGTGCCGCGCAGCCACGACAGCCAGCTGCGGCTCCAGGAGCCGGAACGCCGCGTCAGGGTCTGCGCTGCGCCGCGTGTGCACGCCGAGCGCGCGGCCCTTGTCCTCCAGCACCACACCGTCGATGGTGCAGCCCGCGATGATCCGCTCCACCTCTGGGCGCGCCGCGGCGACGTTCTCGGGCACCGACGGCGGCGTCTCCTCGCCCGTGGCCGCATCCCAGCGCTCCGCGCCGTACTGGCCCAGGACCACCAGGTTGCCCAGCCCTTCGCGCTCCGCCAGGCGCCCAAGGCGTCGGACCACCGCGACCCCCCGTCCGGTGATGATCGCCACGTGCCCGAGCACGCCGCCCAGCCGGGCGAGGGCCTGGGCCGCGCCGTCGTGCATCCGGGAGTCCTCCGGGTCATCGACGATGGGGGCAAGGGTGCCGTCGAAGTCGAGGGCGAGCAGCACCCGGGACGGGTCTGCGGCGGCGGCGGAGAAGAAGCTCTGGGCATGATCGGTCACGGCATTCCAGGTCATGGCACCTACCTTGCCACGTCGGCGTTCTCGGGTCGCCCGACTCGTGTGACAACCGCACTCGGTAAGGTGATAGACGACCTAGGAGGAAAAATGTCCGAGCGCGCACGCTTCGTCGTTGTCGCCAACCGGCTCCCTGTCGACCGCATCACCGCAGATGACGGGAGCGTCGACTGGCGCACGTCACCAGGTGGCCTGGTCACCGCTCTCGAGCCCGTGATGCGCCGCATGGGCGGCGCATGGGTGGGCTGGCACGGCGCGTCGGGTGAGCGCGTCGCGCCCTTCGAACACGAGGGCTACTCCGTCGTGCCGGTACCCCTGAGCGCAGAGGAGTACGAGGAGTACTACGAGGGCTTCTCCAACGCCACCCTGTGGCCGCTGTATCACGACACCGTCGCCTTTCCTGAGTACCACCGCGAGTGGTGGGACGCCTACGTCACCGTCAACCGTCGATTCGCGGAGGCGACCGCGGAGGTGGCCGACGAGGGCGCCACCGTGTGGGTCCAGGATTACCAGCTTCAACTGGTCCCCAAGATGCTGCGCGAGCTGCGTCCGGATCTGCGGATCGGCTTCTTCCTCCACATCCCGTTCCCTCCCACCGAACTGTTTCAGCAGCTGCCGTGGCGCAGAGAGATCCTCGAGGGTCTCCTCGGTGCTGATCTGGTGGGCTTCCAGGTGCCGGGCGGCGCCCAGAATTTCCTGCGCCTCGTGCGTCAGCGCACCACCCACCGTGTGGAGCGCGACCGGGTGCGCGTCTCGGGATCGCGCGTGTGCACCGCCCGCGCCTACCCGATCTCCATCGACACGGAGGGCTTCGCGGCCCTGGCCCAGACGCCCGAGGTCATCGCCGAAGCCGAGGCCCTGCTGGAGGAACTGGGGCATCCCAAGCGGATCTTCCTGGGCGTGGACCGGCTGGACTACACGAAGGGCCTGCGGCAGCGCATCCGCGCCATGGGCGAACTCTTCGAGGAGGGCAGACTCGACCCGGCGGACACGGTCTTCCTGCAAGTGGCCACCCCGTCGCGCGAGCGCGTCGACGAGTACAGGCGGCTGCGCGACGATATCGATCTCCTGGTGGGGCGGATCAACTCCGAGGTTGGCGGCGTCGGTCGCCCGGCCATCTCCTATCTCCACGCCGGCTTCCCGCGCACGACGATGGCGGCCATGTACCGCATCGCCGACGTCATGGTCGTCACTCCGCTGCGCGACGGCATGAACCTCGTGGCCAAGGAGTACGTGGCGTGCCGCCCCGACACCAATGGCGCGCTGGTCCTCAGCGAGTTCGCCGGCGCGGCGCAGGAACTCAAGCAGGCCTACCTGGTCAATCCCTACGACCTCAACGGCATGAAAGAGGTCGTCATGCAGGCCGCGACGGACCCGGCCCGGGAACGCCAGCGGCGCATGCGGGCGTTGAAGAAGCAGGTGCACGGCAACACCATCGAGCACTGGGCCGACAATTTCCTGGGTGACCTCCAGAACACCGACGGCTGAAGCGGGTCAGTTCAGCGCCTCGAACTTGCGTGACCAGGCGGAGCGGATCGGGTTCGCGTCAGCCACGAGGGCATCGAAGCGGCGGTCAGCGATGTTGGCCACCTCCCCCACGGTCTTGTGCAGTTCGCGTTCCGGCGAGGCCTCCACGCGCACCCAACTCTGCTCCACGACGGAGTCGAGCGTGGTGGTTGCGTTGAGCGACACCACGAGCGGGAGGCCGAACTTGTCCTGGTACGCGTGCGACACGGCCATGAGACTCTGCCGGTCGTGGTCGTCCATCCTGTCGGCGGCCAGCGATCCGGTCTCGGTGAGCGCGGCGATGTCCGACGGCGTGTGACCAGGGTCCTCGTCGAGGAGGAGGTCGGCGATGTCGCGGTACCTGAGGATCAGGCTCCGCTGTTGGTCGGGGGTGCCGCTCATCAGCGAGTTCTGGAAGGCTGCCCGCAGGTCGGCCGTCGAGTTGAACGGACGCGACTGGTACGCGGCACGGATGGGCCAGGTCTCTTCCGGATAGAGGCTGCGGAAGGTCTCGACGAAACGTTCCTCGTCCATGGCGTTGATCTGCTCCAGGTTGAGCGGGCTCCTGCCTGAGGTCGCGACGTCCGGGCCCCGGCGGCGGCCGATGTGGAAGAACAGCAGGTTGAGCACGATCGCGGTGATCGCGCCGATCGTGACGCCGGAACCGAAGAAGATGTGGAGCCACCCGGGCACAGCCTGGGCGACGGAGGGCTGCAGGGTGACCAGCATCGCCAACGCCAGCGAGGTCGAGACGATGACCTGGTTGCGGTTGTCGTGCAGGTCGGCCTTGCCCAGCGTCTGGATGCCGACGAAGGCCACGTTGGCGAACATGGCCAGGGAGGCACCGCCCAGAACCGGTCCGGGGATGGCCGCGACGATGGCGCCGGCCTTCGGGAGGAGGCCCAGGATGATCATGAACACGCCGGCCACGGCGACAACCCAGCGCGACTTCACGCGGGTGAGGCGCACGAGGCCGACGTTCTGCGCGAAGCAGGTGTAGGGGAACGAGTTGAGGACACCGCCCAGCGCGGTGGACAGGCCGTCGGCGCGCAACGCGGCGGCGATGTGCTTCGGGGTGATGCGCTTGC
This sequence comes from Tessaracoccus sp. MC1865, assembly GCF_017815535.1. Classification (NCBI taxonomy): domain Bacteria; kingdom Bacillati; phylum Actinomycetota; class Actinomycetes; order Propionibacteriales; family Propionibacteriaceae; genus Tessaracoccus; species Tessaracoccus sp. MC1865. Next base: position 1,800,381 of record NZ_CP072596.1, read on the forward strand.
CGACGACCTCACCGGTGGCGAACACGTCACCGGTGGTCTCGACGGCCGTGATGGCCATCACGATCAGCATGGAGACGATCGCGGCGAAGGTGAACTTGGGCATCCCGAACCAGAACGGGGTGGTCACGCCCACCCAGGAGGCGTCGGCCACGTGGGTGAACGAGGTGTCGCCCAGGATGACGGCGACAACCGTACCCAGGACCAGACCCATGAGGACGGCGACGGTGGCCATGAAGCCCTTGAAGAAGCGCTGCATCAGCACGATCACGCCGAGCGTGGCCAGCGCGTAGGCCAGGTTGCGTGTCAATTCCGCCCCTGCGGCGTTCCCGCCGCCGGCACCGCGGACGATGTCGCTGGCCGCCACGCCGATCAGGGTGGTGCCCATCACGGTCAGGAGGGTGCCGGTGACCACCGGCGGGAAGAAGCGGATGAGCTTGGAGAAGTAGGGGGCGACGAAGAACGTGGCCAGACCGGCGACGATGATGGAGCCGTAGATCTCCGGCAGGCCCTCCCTGCCACCGCCGGCGGCCAGGCCGATGGCGATGATCGGCGACACGGCCGTGAACGTCACGCCTTGGATGAGCGGGAGCCGCACGCCCACCTTCCAGAAGCCGACGGATTGGATGATCGTCGCGATGCCGCAGGTGAACAGATCGGCGTTGATCAGGTGGATGAGGTCCTGGGTGGACAGGTCCAGCGCGCCGGCGATCACGATGGGGACGATCACCGCGCCGGCGTAGAACGCCAGGACGTGCTGCAGGCCGAGGACGGCCAGCTTGGGCCCCGGTGGAACCTGGTCAACGGGGTGGACGCGGCGCTCCAGCGTGGCGGCGGACATGGGCTGCTCCTGTCACGAAAAATCGACTGGCTAAAGCTACCCCCAGCCCCTCCGATTCGCCATCCGGCAGAATCATCTGCTAACGTTCTTCATCGCGTGGTCATCCACTGACCACCGGTCCCTGGTAGCTCAATTGGCAGAGCATCTGACTGTTAATCAGAGGGTTACTGGTTCGAGTCCAGTCCGGGGAGCTAGAGCAAACACGCTCTGACAAGCTGAACGGCCCTTCCAAGCTCCATTGGAGGGGCCGTTCTTTTTTAGCCAACCTCGCGACTCCTCTAGGGGTTCTCGTGGTGCGGCATGCCCACCGGCTTGGATTCCGGGGAGTTCCGCTGCCGGAGGAACACCGCGAAGATCGCCATGGACCCCACTGCAAGGAACTCGGACTGCCAGTTCTGGAACGTCCTGCTCCAGAACTCCGGTTGGAGGAGGTAGTCACCCAGGCTGAGCGGATCGAGCAGGTCGCGCAGGCGTTCCTCGTTGTAGGCGACACGACCAGCCACCGCCTGAGCAGCCCAGGACAACACGAAGATGGCGAACATCACGATGGTCAGCGACATCGAGAACACGCTGGTACGCCACCCGCCGACCCGGGCAAGCTGCGGCGAGTCAGGCCGGGCGAACTCCCCCACCATCTCCTCCGAGTCGTCGTGCGGCCCCATCTCCTGGGGCGGCTTGGACTCCGACGAACCCCGCTGGACCAACCAGACGGTGAGCAGGATGAAGAGCGTGAACTGGAGGTACTCGGACTGCCAGTTCTCCGCCACGTCGACGGCGAACGAAGAGGACGTCAGGTAGCGCCACATGTCGATCTCGGCCAGGCCCGCCGTGCGGGCCTCCAGGTTGTAGTGGGCCTGACCGGCGAAGGCCTGGCCGATCAGCGCGAGCAGCAGCAGGATGCCGAAGCCGATGGACAGGGAGTTGTCGCGCAGCGCGGACGGGACTCGTGGATCCTTCACCGCGCCACCGCCGCAATGATGAAGACGGCGAGCAGCCCCAGCAGGATGAACAGCAGGTACGTCCAGAACACAACCCTCGCGAGAATCATGCCTTCACCTCACACTCGTACGGCCGGGCGGGATCCGCCTCTTCACGGACGCATCCCGCTGCGGTCACCAGCCAGCCCTCAGGGAACCGCGCCAGGAACACGACGTCATCCGCGAGTCGCACCTGGGCGCTCTCACCCGCGACCTCCCCGCCCTCCACGTCAGAGGCCGAGGGCAGCCCCAGTTCCTCAAGGACTGCGGCGCAATCGGTGCCCGAGTCCTTCTCCACGCTCTTGCGGGTCTCCGGCGCGAGCATCTCGCACGCCTCCGCCGGAGTGGCTCCCACGAAGGCGCGGGCGGCGTCTTCCACCTCGCCCTCGCGGGCGTCGGCCGAGCAGCCGGCCACTGCCAGACCGGCGATCACCACAGCGGCCATCCAGTTTCTTGCCACGAGTTCAACCTCCTCGAGACAGCGGGGCCCATATCCGGGTGAACCCGTCCGAGAAAGCCGACAGTAGTCCCGGACAGGTGCTTCGAATCACACCCTTGTGGGCTACGACAGTAGGCTTCGCCCATGGCCAAGAAGCAGCACGGCGGCACGGGCACGCCCGCCACCAGCGCCCTGGACCAATCGAAAGTGCCCTACACCATCCACACCTACGACCACGATCCCGCCTCACCCTCCTACGGTCTCGAAGCAGCGGAGGCGCTGGGCAGGCCGGCCGAGGAAGTGTTCAAGACGCTGCTCGTCGATACCGGCGCGGGGCTCGCCGTCGGGGTGGTCCCGGTCCATCTGCAACTGGACCTGAAGGCGCTCGCGGGCGCCCTGGGGGTCAAGCGCCTCACCATGGCCGCTCCTCCCGCGGCCGAACGCTCCAGCGGGATGGTGGTCGGGGGCATCTCCCCCATCGGTCAGCGCAAGGCACTGCCCACGGTGCTCGACGCGTCGATGCAGGGCAGGGCCACAGTGCTGGTCAGCGGCGGACGACGCGGCCTGGACGTCGAACTCGCCCCTGCTGACCTGGCGCGCCTCACCGGGGCCACCTTCGCTGCCATCGCCAGGTGAGCCACCGGGCCCGGCCGCTAGCCTGTCCACCATGGCCTGGTCAGACATCTTCCCCTTCATGGGCGTGTCCATCCGCTGCGGTGACCTCACGCTCAGCGCGATGACGCCCGACGACGTGCCGGCGCTGCTCGCCGTCGCGGGCCGCGGCATCGTGCCGGACGGTTCCGGCTACCCGTTCCTCACCGACTGGGCACTGCTCCCGAAGGACCAGCGGGAGCTGAGTTCCACGCAGTTCTACTTCTCGAGGTGGAGCACCGCCCACCCCGGACGGTTCGAACTCCTCATGGTGGCGCGTCAGGGAGACAGGGTGCTGGGCGCCCAGGACCTTCGGGCGGCCGACTTCGCGGTGCGCCGAACGGGCTTCACCGGGTCCTGGCTGGGCCGGGAGTTCCATGGCAGCGGCATCGGCACCCGCATGCGTCAGATGATCTGCGCCTTCGCCTTCGACGAACTGGGCGCCATCGAGATGCGCACCGAGGCCTATGCCGACAACCCGGCATCGAACAGGGTGAGCCAGAAGACCGGCTACCGGGAGTTCGACCGCGCCCGCGTCAACCGCCTGGGCGAGGCCGCGACCGAGGTGCGCCACAAGCTCACCCGGGAGCAGCTGACCAGGCCGGAGGAGCCGATCAGCTACGACGGCGGCCAGGCCCTGCGCCGATTCCTCGGCATCTCCTGGGTCAGCCCGCGATGAGGCGTTCGTAGTCCTCGCGCATCTCGCCGGGCGGAACCTCGTTCCACACGACGGCCAGCTTGCGGTCCTCGCCGAAGCCCAGGATGTAGCTGCCGTGGTCCACCTCATAGCCACCGGACGGCAACTGCTTGCCCTCGGCGATGTCGATGCCGAGGCTCAGCGCGGCGGGCTTGATCAGGTCGAGGCTGCCGGTGAGCCCGATGAAGGACTCGTCGACCCGACGCAGGTACTCCTTCAGCGCCTCGGGGGTGTCACGGGCCGGGTCCGTCGTGACGACGATGAGCGTGATGTCATCAACGATCTCAGGCGGGAGGCGGCGCTTGGCCGTGGCCATGTCCGCCATGATGCCGGGGCACACGTCTGGGCAGTTGGTGTACCCGAAGAAGAGGGCCAGGGCCTTGGTGGTGACGTCCGTGGCCAGGTTGAACGGGTTGCCGTCCTGGTCCGTCAGGGTCACGTCCGGAACGGGGTTGCCGCCGCCGGACAGGTGCGTGCCGTGCCACTCACCCGCGCCCTCGATGTCGGCAGGAGGCTCGTCGGCGGCGGGGCTGCAGGCAGCCAGCAGCGCGGTGGCACCGGCGCCGAGAAAGAGGCGTCGTCCTATCACCGGCGAGCCCGCTCGACGCCCGCCGCAAGGTCGTCGGCCAGCGCCCGGAGCTTCTGCAGGTCGCCGTGCATGTCCAGCCCGTCCGACGACATACACTTCACCAGCGCCGAGCCGACGATCACCAGATCCGCGAAGCTACCGATCTCGGCCGCCTGGTCCCCGTCGCTGACGCCCAGGCCGATGCCGATGGGCAGCGACGGATCAACGGCGCGGGCGCGCTCCACGATCACGGGGGCCGCGTCGGAGGTCTGGCTCCGCACACCGGTCACGCCCATGACGGACGAGGCGTAGACCCAGCCGCGGCAGGACTCCATGGTGAGTGCGATCCGCTCGTCGGTGGATGACGGGGCGATCAGGAAGACCCGGTCCACATCGTGCGCGTCCGAGGCCTCGAACCACTCCGGGCAGTCGTCCGGCGGCAGGTCGGGCGTGATGACGCCCGCTCCCCCGGCCGCCGACAGGTCCCGGGCGAACGCGTCGACCCCGTAGGCCTCCACGAGGTTCCAGTAGGTCATGACCATCGGCGTGGCACCGGCCGATGCCACGGCCTCGACGGCGAGGAAGGCGTCCCTGGTGCGGACGCCGCGCGCGCGGGCCTTGGTGGTGGCGTGCTGGATGACCAGCCCATCCATCAACGGATCCGAGTACGGGATGCCGATCTCGACGATGTCGGCGCCACGGCCCTGCGTCCCCTCGACGAGGGCCTTCACCACGGACAGCGAATCCGGCACCGTGGGGTAGCCCACCGGGTAGTAGCCCACCAGCGCAGGGCGCCCCTCGTCGAGGCAGCGGGCGACAGCGGCACCCGAGTTACCGAGGCGCTTGGGATCTGTGAACTGGCTCATTCGAACGCTCCCACCGTCACGTCAGGCTGGCCTGACAGGCCGAAATACTCGAACGCGGTGGCCACATCCTTGTCGCCCCGCCCGGAGAGGCACACGAGGATCGACGGCGTCGCCGAGGGATCCTGCTGCGCCAGTTGTCGGCCGAGCCGCAGCGCACCGGCCAGGGCGTGAGCCGACTCGATGGCAGGGATGATGCCCTCGGTGCGGGTCAGCAACTTGAAGGCCTCCATGGCCTCCGCGTCGGTGACCGGCTCGTAGACGGCACGGCCCGTGTCCGCCAGGTAGGCGTGCTCCGGCCCGACACCCGGGTAGTCGAGGCCGGCGGAGATGGAGTGCGACTCGATGGTCTGCCCGTCCGCGTCCTGCAGCAGGAAGGTGCGCGCACCGTGCAGCACGCCGGGGGTCCCGGCCGTGATGGTCGCCGCGTGACGGCGGGTCTCGATGCCGTCGCCCTCTGCCTCGAAGCCGTACAGGCCGACACCCTCGTCGCCGATGAACTCGTAGAACATGCCGATGGCGTTGGAGCCGCCGCCGACGCAGGCCGCCACGTAGTCCGGCAGGCTGCCGTGGTCGTCGAGCATCTGCTGGCGGGCCTCGACGGAGATGACGCGCTGCAGTTCGCGGACCAGGTACGGGAACGGGTGTGGACCGCCCACGGTGCCGATGAGGTAGTGCGTGTGGTCCACCGTCGTCACCCAGTCGCGCATGGCCTCGTTCATCGCGTCCTTGAGGGTGCGCGAGCCCGCGGCGACCGCGTACACCTCGGCGCCGAGCAGCTGCATGCGGGCGACGTTCAGCGCCTGACGCTGGGTGTCCACCTCCCCCATGTAGACGCGGCACTCAAGGCCCAGCAGCGCAGCCGCAGTGGCTGTGGCCACCCCGTGCTGTCCTGCGCCGGTCTCCGCGATCACGCGGGTCTTGCCCATGCGCTTGGTCAACAGGGCCTGGCCCAGGACGTTGTTGATCTTGTGGGCGCCGGTGTGGTTGAGGTCCTCGCGCTTGAGCAGGATGCGGGCGTTACCCGCATGCTTGGAGAACTCATCGGCGACCGTGATCGGCGTAGGCCGGCCGGCGTAGTCGCGCTGCAACCTGGCCAGCTCCGCGTGGAACGTCGGGTCCGCCCAGGCCTCGTCGAACGCGACGATCAGTTCGTTCAGCGCCGCTTGGAGTGCCTCGGGCACGAAACGGCCGCCGAAGCGGCCGAAGTGTCCCCGGGAATCGGGAAGGCTCATCAGTGCTTTGCCCTTTCTGCGGCAGCCATGAAGCTGCCGATGGCGTGGGTGGGGTCGCCGTGTTTGACGAGCGCCTCCCCCACGAGGATGACGTCTGCCCCCTCGGCCGCGACACGCGCCACGTCGTCGGCGGACTGGATCCCCGACTCCGCCACCTTCACGGCGGCATCGCCGATGCGCTCAGCCAGGCGGCCGAAGGTGGCCAGGTCGACGTCGAGGGTCTTCAGGTTCCGGTTGTTGACGCCGATGAGGCCGGCCCCGGCGGCGAGCGCCCGGTCCACCTCCTCAGCGGTGTGGGTCTCGACCAGCGCGGTCATGCCGAGCTCTGCGGTCAGCCCCAGGAAGCGGGTGAGTTCGTCGTCGGTGAGCGACGCGACGATCAGCAGCACCAGGTCCGCACCGTGGGCGCGGGCCTCGTGGAACTGGTACTCCTCCACCATGAAGTCCTTGCGCAGCACCGGGATGCGGACGCGCTCACGTACGGCGTCGAGATCCGCCAGCGAACCGTTGAACCGGTGCTTCTCCGTGAGAACAGAGATGGCTGCGGCGCCGCCCGCCTCGTAGGAGGCGGCGAGCCCGGCAGGATCCGTGATCATGGCGAGGTCGCCCTTCGACGGCGACTTGCGCTTGACCTCCGAGATCACGGCGAGTTCGGGCGCGCGGAACCGGGGCATCGGGTCGAGTGCCGGCGTTGCCTGCTGGGCGGCGCGAATGACCTCGTTGATGGAGGTGCGGGCCTTGCGTTCCTCTAGGTCTCGCCGGACTCCGGCGATGATGTCGTCGAGGACGGTCACGGCTGACCCAGACCCATGGCCTTCATGATCATGGTGGTCAGTGCCCCGACGAGAATCACGGCTGCGCCGACGATGACCCAGAGCCACGCCGGGCCCAGCATGGCGGCCACGCAGGCGATGGTGAAACCGACAGCGGTCAGCACCGATCCGGTCCAGGCGGCAGGACTCCGGCCGTGGTGGTAGTACTTCGGGGTACGAGCCATGAGCGCGACCTTTCTCTGAACGAGGGGGTTCAGCCCCAGAGCCTACCCTCTATCAGTAGGGTCGGCACCGTCGTCCATCGCCTTCCAGAGGTCCTCCGGCTGCTCCGGCGACTGCACTTTCGGGCGGCGCCGGGGCTTCCAGAACCAGAAGAGCAACGCGCCCGAGGCCAGCACCCCGAGGATGGGCCAGATGACCTCGGTCATGCCGTCGCCATGGCCTCTGCTCGCCCGATCGCCGCGATGACGGCGCGCGCCTTGTGGGAGCACTCGGCGTCCTCCGTCTCCGGTACCGAATCCGCCACGACGCCGGCGCCGGCCTGGACATAGGCGACACCGTCGGCCAGCACCGCGGTACGGATGGCGATGGCCACGTCCGAGTTGCCGGCGAAGTCGAAGTAGCCCACCACTCCCCCGTACAGGCCCCGCCGCGAGACCTCCAGCCGGTCGATGATCTCCATGGCCCGCACCTTGGGCGCGCCCGACAACGTGCCGGCCGGGAAGCAGGCCAGCGTCGCGTCGAGGGCGGTGCGGCCCGCCTCCACCCGGCCGGAGACCGCGGCCTCCAGGTGCATGATGTGGCTGTAGCGGCGCACGTTCATGAACTCGTGGACGGTGACCGAACCGGCTTCGCAGATGCGGCCCAGGTCGTTGCGGCCCAGGTCCACGAGCATCAGGTGCTCCGCCTTCTCCTTGGGGTCTGCCAGCAGCTCCTCCGCCATCTGGCGGTCCTCCTCCGGCGTCCGGCCCCGGGGCCGCGAACCGGCGATGGGCCGCGTGGTGGCCACGCCGTCCTGCACCGTGACGAGCGCCTCCGGGCTGGAGCCGACGATGTCGAAGCCCGGCAGACGCATCAGGTACAGGTAGGGGCTGGGGTTGGTGAGGCGCAGGGCGCGGTACACCTCGAACGCGTCCGCGCTGGTGGGGATGTCGAAGCGCTGCGACACGACGATCTGGAAGGCCTCGCCCGCGCGGATCTCGTCCTTCACCTCGTCCACCATCGCGCGGAACTCCTCCGACGAGCGTTGCCGCTGGACCTCGGGTGTGCGCGGTTCGCCCTCCTGGCACACCAGCGCGACGCGGGGCTGGCGCACCTGCTCCGCCATGGTCTCGACGGCGGCCACCGCGTCGTAGTAGGCGCGCTCCGCACCCTCCGGGGTGCCGTCGTAGTTGATGGCGTTGGCAATGAGCCAGAGTTCGCCGCGGTGGTGGTCCAGCACGGCCAGTTCGGAGCTGAGCATCATGACCAGCTCCGGCAGTTCAAGCTCGTCGACGGTGGTCTCAGGCAGCTTCTCGAGCCGGCGCACCACGTCGTAGCCCAGGTAGCCCACCATGCCCGCGTGGAACGGCGGCAGGCCGGGGGTCGCCGGGGTGGCCAGCTCCGCCAGGGTTTCGCGGAGGACGACGAGCGGGTCGCCGTCGGCGGGGATGCCCACCAGCTCGCGGCCGATCCAGGCGGCCTGGCCGTCGCGTTCGGTGAGCATGGCGGCAGAGCGCACGCCCACGAAGGAGTAGCGCGACCAGACACCCGCGTCTGCGGATTCGAACAGGAACGTCCCCTCCCGGGCGCCGCACAGCGCCTGGTAGAGCGCGACGGGGGTGAGATCGTCCGCGAGCAGCTTGGCGTGCACGCTGATGACGCGACGATGGTTGGCGAGTTCGACGAACTCATCGAGCGTGGGAGAGACGATCACTGTGCGGTGTCCTGAGCGGTCAGAGGGGTGAAGAAGCAGGTGCGGTTGCCGGTGTGGCAGGCGGCGCCGGTCTGGCGCACGGTGAGCAGGACGGTGTCGCCATCGCAGTCGACGGCCACGCTCTCGACGGCCTGGTGGTGGCCGGAAGTCTCCCCCTTGACCCAGAATTCCTGCCTGGACCTCGACCAGTAGGTGGCCCTGCCGGTGGTGAGGGTGCGGCGCAGCGCCTCCTCGTTCATCCAGGCCATCATCAGGACCTCGCGGGTCTCTGCGTCCTGGGCGATGGCGGGCACCAGCCCGTCGGAGTTGTAGGTCACAGTCGGCATGAGCATCATTGTGCCGCACGTGTCCGAACCCCCTCCTAGACTGCCCACATGAAGTTCGTCCACCGCCAGCGCGCCGCCCTTGCAGACCTGCTCGAAGAACTGGGGCCGTTCGCCCCCACCAAGTGTGAGGGTTGGCAGACCCAGGACCTTGCCGCCCACCTGTACGTACGTGAACACCGCCTAGACGCCCTGCCCGGCATCGGCTCCGAGCGCTTCGCCGGACACACCGAGCGGGTCCAGAACCTCGAGCTGCACCGCCGCGGGTTCCTGCCGCTGGTGGAGGCCGTCCGCAGGCCCGGCTGGATCATGCGGCCGCTGGATCAGCTGGTGAACTCCTCGGAGCTCTTCATCCACCACGAGGACGTCCTGCGCGCCAACGGTCGCTCGCAGACGCTCACCGCGGAGGACCAGGAGCACCTGTGGCCGTTGGCGAAGGTCCTGGCCAGACGTGCCCAGATACGGTTCGGCGGCCGGCTGCTCATGACCCGCACGGACACCGGCCACGAACGCCAGATCGGTCAGGGAGACCGCACCGTGCACCTCGCCGGGCTGCCGTCGGAACTGCTCCTGCACCTGAGCCAACGCGAGGGCGACGTCACGCTCACGGGCGAGACGGCCGCCATCGACGCGTGGCGTACCGCGATCAGTCCGTTGTGAGCTTCGCGAGGATCAGTTCGCGCACCTTGGCCGCATCGGCCTGGCCGCGCATGGCCTTCATGATCTGACCGATCAGCGCACCGGCCGCCTGGACCTTGCCGCCGCGGATACGCTCGGCGATGTCCGGGTTGGCGGCGATCGCCTCGTCGACGGCGGCACCCAGGGCGCCTTCATCGGAAACGACGGCGAGGCCACGCTTCTCGAGGACCACGGCGGGTTCCCCTTCGCCGGCGAGCACGCCGTCGATGACCTGGCGGGCGAGCTGGTCGTTGACCTTGCCCTCGTCCACCAGCGCCTGCACCGCAGCCACCTGGACGGGGGTGATGGCGAGGTCCTCCAACTCGATGCCGGCCTCGTTGGCCCGGCGGGAGAGGTCTGAAACCCACCACTTTCGGGCGGCCGCCGGGGAGGCGCCTGCGGTGACGGTGTCCTCCACCAGCCCCAGGGCACCGGCGTTGACGATGCCGCTGAAGTCGATGTCGTTGAAGCCCCACTCGCGCTGGAGGCGGCGCCGGTGCTCCGTCGGCGGCTCCGGCAGCGTGGCGCGCAGTTCCTCCACCCACTCGCGCGACGGCGCGATCGGCATCAGGTCCGGCTCCGCGAAGTAGCGGTAGTCCTCCGCGTCGGACTTCACGCGGCCGGCCGAGGTGGTGCCGTCTGCCTCATGCCAGTGGCGGGTCTCCTGCACGATGGAGCCGCCAGCGTCGAGGATGGCCGCCTGCCGCGTCATCTCGTAGCGGACGGCGCGCTCGATGGAGCGAAGGGAGTTGACGTTCTTGGTCTCTGTGCGGGTGCCGAGCTTGTCGCTCCCGATGGGTGCGATGGACACGTTCGCGTCGCAGCGCAGGGAGCCCTGCTCCATCCGTACGTCGGACACGCCGAGGGCCTTGAGCAGGTCGCGCAGCTGCGCCACGTAGGCGCGCGCCACCTGGGGCGCCTTGTCACCGGCGCCCAGGATGGGCCGGGTGACGATCTCGATGAGGGGCACGCCGGCACGGTTGTAGTCGATGAGCGAGTAGTCCGCCCCCTGGATCCGGCCGGAGCCGCCCACGTGGGTCGCCTTGCCCGCGTCCTCCTCCATGTGCGCGCGCTCGATCTCGACGCGGAAGGTCTCGCCGTCGACCTCAACCTCGACCCAGCCGTCGAAGGCGATGGGTTCGTCGTACTGGGAGGTCTGGAAGTTCTTGGTCATGTCCGGGTAGAAGTAGTTCTTCCGGGCCATGCGGCACCACTCGGCGATCTGGCAGTTGAGGGCCAGACCGATGCGGATGGCGGACTCGACGGCCTTGCCGTTGATCACCGGGAGCGAGCCGGGCAGGCCCAGGCACACAGGGCACACGTGCGTGTTCGGGTCGCCGCCGAATTCGTTGGCGCAACCGCAGAACATCTTGGTGTTGGTGTTGAGTTCGACGTGGGTCTCGAGACCCAGTGCAGGCTGATACCTCGTGAGGAGATCGTCGTAATCGACCAGTTCAGTCATCAGTAAACCGCCTTCGATCCCTCGAGCTGAGTCATTTCGCGCCACATCGGGCCGCCCCACTGCGCTTCCAGCGCCCGCTCCAGCACCGCGCCGACCCGGTAGACGCGGGCGTCCTCCATGGGCGGGGCCATGACCTGCAGGCCGGTGGGCAAACCGTCGCTGAGGCCCGACGGGAACGAGCCGGAGGCGTTGCCCGCCATGTTCGACGGGATTGTGCAGAGGTCTGCCATGTACATGCTCATGGGGTCTGTCATCCGCTCCCCCACCTTGAACGCCGTGGTGGGCGTGGTGGGCGAGACCAGCACGTCGACCACCTCGAAGGCGCGGTCGAAATCCGCCTGGATGAGCGAGCGGACCTTCTGCGCCGAGCCGTAGTAGGCGTCGTAGTAGCCCGCGGAGAGGGCGTAGGTGCCGATGATGATGCGGCGCTTGCCTTCGCGGCCGAAGCCGGCCTCGCGGGTGAGGTTCATGACCTCTTCCGCCGAGCGGGAGCCGTCGTCGCCGGCGCGCAGGCCGTAGCGCATGCCGTCGAAGCGGGCCAGGTTCGAGCTGAGCTCCGCAGGCTGGATCAGGTAGTACGCGGGCAGCGCGTAGGTGAATGCCGGGCAGGACACCTCGACGACCTCGGCCCCGGCCTGACGCAGCAGTTCCACCGCCTCGTGGAAGCGCTCGAGCACGCCCTCCTCGTAGCCGTCGCCCCTGAACTCGGTGACGATGCCGACCTTCATGCCTTTGAGGTCGGTGGCCTGCGCCGCCGCCACGAGTTGGGGTACGGGCTGGTCGAGCGACGCGGAGTCCTTCGGGTCGTGGCCGCTGATGATCTCCTGCAGCAGGGCCGCGTCCTCGGCGGTGCGGGCGCACGGGCCGGGCTGGTCCAGACTGGAGGCCATGGCCACCAGGCCGAAGCGCGACGAGCCGCCGTAGGTGGCCTTCACGCCGACGGTGCCGGTGACGGCACCCGGCTGGCGGATCGAGCCGCCGGTGTCGGACCCGATCGCCAACGGCACCATGAACGCCGCAACGGCCGCTGCCGAACCGCCGCCGGAGCCGCCGGGCACCCTGTCGGTGTCCCACGGGTTGCGGCTGGGGCCGAACGCGGAGGTCTCAGTCGAGGAGCCCATCGCGAATTCGTCCATGTTGGTCTTGCCGATGATGACCAGGCCGGCATCGCGCAGGCGAGCCACGACGGTGGCGTCGTAGGGCGGCACCCAGCCTTCGAGCATGCGGGAACCGCACGTCGTCGGAAAGTCGGTGGTGCAGTAGTTGTCCTTGACGCCCACGGGCACGCCGGCCAGCGGACCCAGTTCCTCGCCGGCTGCGCGGCGCTGGTCCACGGCGCGTGCCTGCTCGAGCGCGTGCTCACCGTCGACGGCCAGGAACGCGTTCAGGGCGGGGTTCACGGCCTCGATCTGCTCGAGGCAGGCGCGGGTGAGTTCCTCGGAGGTGAGTTCCCGGGCGGCCATCAGCCGGCCCAGTTCGGCGGCGGACTTCGTGATCATCTGGCTCAGTCCTCACTCAGGATCTGGGGCACGCGGAAGCGGCCGTCCTCGTGGTCCGGCGCGCCGGAGAGTGCCTGCTCCTGCGTGAGGCCGGGGGTGACCACGTCGTCGCGGAAGACGTTGCTGACAGGGAGGGCGTGGGTCGCCGTCGGCACATCGGGGCCTGCGACCTCCGACACGCTGCGGACGGATTCCAGGATGACGTCCAGCTCGGGGGCAAGCTCCGCGCACTCCTGCTCGGTGAGCTGGATGCGGGCCAGAGCGCCCAGCCGGGCCACGTCGTCGGCGGTGAGACCCACGTCGATACTCCCTCGGTTGGTGCGGTGCCGCAGAATGCGGCCTGCCCCATCTTAGGGGTAGACGGCGGGGGTCATCCCCCGGTGAGGATCAGGTAGAACATGCGCCCCAGGAAGAACAGCCCGGTGGCGATGGCCACGGTGATGATGGGCACGATGATGCGCTGGAACTTCTTCCACCGCGTGCCGGGGACGCCACGGGGGCCCCACGAGCCACGGGCCGGCTGCACCCGGGTGGGCGTCTGGCCGTCGAGGTTCAGGTTGGAGAACATGCGCACGTGCCCAGCTTAGGCGCTGGCGGCGCACTGCCCATCCCCTCAGCCCTGGCCGAGGAGTTCCTCGGTGAGGGAGGCAGCGCGGGCGAGGGCGTCGAACTGCGGCACGACGTCCTGCTGCCGCCACCCGGCCAGCCCGCAGGCCGTGCCGAGCAGCAGGTGGTCGCCGGCCTCTGCCTGGATCGCCCGGAGCACGCGCAGGGCCTCGTTCACCAGGGCATCCACCCCCTGCGGCCGGCCCGGACCCGTGTCGACGACGCCCAGCACCAGGGTGCGGCGTTCGTCGGCCCACTGCGCCAGCTCATCCAGATCCGCCAGGCGGGAATCGACGGCGGCCCCTGCGAACCCGGCGCGCCGGGCCAGTTCCAGCCAGCGGCCGGGGGCGCAGTTGTGCAGGAGGGCACCGTCGGCGAAGGGCTTCAGGGCCTCGACGGCAGCGGCCTCCGAGACACTCCGGTGCCTGCTGAAACCGCTGGCGGTGGGGATGTCGCCCCCGACGACGGCGGCGAGCGCCGGTTCGTCCACCTGCACCAGCACGGTGGAGTCGGGCAGGCGCCGGCTGAACTCACCGCGGAGCACGGCCACCGCCTCGACGAGGGCCTCAGCCAACTCCCGACGCGCCCCGTGATCTGCCAGCAGCCGGTCGCCGGTGGGACGCTCTACCGCCGAGGCCAACGTCCACGGCCCCGCAACGGCGACCTTGAGCGTGCCCGCGAACTCCTGCAGCAATTCTTCCGCGTCGTCCAGGTCGTGGCGCCACTGTGCCCTGGCGCGCCGGTGTTCGGCGTCCGGGTGGTGGGTGAGCCGCCACCCGGCGGGCTGCAGGTCGAACGCGAGCCCATCGACGAGGCCCAGCGTGCGCCCGATCATCGCCGAGGCCACTCCCCTGGCGGGCAACTCCGGCAGCGGCAGCACGTCGGGCAGCGCCTCTGCCATCGCGGAGAGGGCGCCACGGAAATCCGTGCCGGGCAGCGACCCGGCAGCGGTGATCCGCATCACCGCGCCTCGGCGATGACGGCCGAGCCCACCACGCGGCTGCCGTCGTAGACGACGACGGTCTGGCCGGGGGCCACTCCGGAGGCGGGTTCGTCGAGCGCCACCACCAGGTCGCCGTCGAGAAGGGAGATCGTGGCGTCCTGTGGGATGCCGTGCGCCCGGTACTGGGCGTGCCCGCGCCAGGGGCCCTCGATGGGCGACTCCGTCCAGGTGGGACGGATGCCGCGCAGCGAACGCACGGCGAGGTCCTCGCGGGCACCGACGACGACCGTGTTGCTCACCGGCTCGATGCTCAGCACGTAGCGGGGTTCGCCCGTGGGTGCGGGGACGCGCAGGTCGAGCCCCTTGCGCTGGCCGACGGTGAAGCGGTGGTGCCCCTGGTGCTCGCCGAGCACCTGCCCGTCGGCGTCGATGATGGGGCCCGGCTTGTCGTCGAGGTAGCACGACAGGAAGCCCTGGGTGTCGCCGTCTGCGATGAAACAGATGTCGTGGCTGTCGGGCTTCTTCGCCACGCCGAAACCGAGCGCGGCCGCCTCCTGCCGCACCACGGGCTTCTCCACGTCGTGCAGCGGGAACAGGCAGCGGCTCAGCTGCGCCTGGTTCAACATGCCCAGCACGTAGGACTGGTCCTTGGCGGCGTCCGCAGCGCGGTGAAGCGACACCGAGCCGTCGTCGTGGCGCTGCAGGTCTGCGTAGTGCCCGGTGGCGACGGCCTCGAAACCGAGCGCGACACCCCTGTCGAGCACGGCGGCGAACTTGATCTTCTCGTTGCACCGCAGACAGGGGTTGGGGGTGCGGCCGGCCTGGTACTCGGCGATGAAGTCCTCGACGACCGCCTCATGGAACTCCTCGGCGAAGTCCCACACGTAGAAGGGGATGTCCAGCTTGTCCGCCACGCGGCGGGCGTCGTGCGAGTCCTCCAGCGAGCAACAGCCGCGGGCTCCGGAGCGGTACGACGCTGGGTTCTTCGAGAGCGCCAGGTGCACGCCCGTCACATCGTGGCCCTCTGCCACGAGGCGCGCGGCGGCGACGGCGGAGTCCACTCCGCCTGACATGGCAACCAGAACCCGCATGGCCCTCCTTGGATGATCGGCACCCAAGTCTAGGCGCCCATCGCCGTGGCCAGAAAAAGGGCGGCGGGGCCCGTGGGTTCGGACGGCCCCAGCCAGACGGCGTGCAGGTCACGCTCGATGCTGCCGCCGACGATCGGCACCGCCAACAGCCTGCCGGCGACCAACCCGCTGAGGACCGCGTGGATGGAGAGGACGGCGGGCCCCAGCCCCGCCGCCACGGCAGCGACCACCGCGCCGTTGCTCGAGAGCTCCACGAGGGGGGCGACCCGGCGGCCGGGCACCGCCTGGTCGAGGAATGACCTGGTGCCCGAGCCGCGTTCCCGTTCCACCAGTGCGGTGACGGCCAGCTCCTCGACGGTGACGCCCCCACGCCTGTCCGCCCAGGGATGCTCCGGAGCGACCACCACGACGAGCCGGTCGGCGCCGACGCGGACCCGCTGCAGGTCGCCCGGCACTTCCGGGCCCTCCACGAACCCGAGGCCCACCCGCCCGCGGCGCACGTCCTCGATGACGTCGGCCGAGTTGTGGATCACCATGCTGGCCGCGACGCCGGGGTGGTCGC
The DNA here is from genome assembly GCF_017815535.1 of Tessaracoccus sp. MC1865. NCBI lineage: Bacteria > Bacillati > Actinomycetota > Actinomycetes > Propionibacteriales > Propionibacteriaceae > Tessaracoccus > Tessaracoccus sp. MC1865. The sequence continues at coordinate 1,816,501 of NZ_CP072596.1, forward strand.
GCCGCATGGCGGCCAGCCAACTGGGCGCGAGGTATTCGGCGATCGTCATGCTGGCGGAGACCACCAGGTCGCGACCCTCGTGCTGCAGCGCGGCGACCCCCTGCAGCAGGCGGTCCATCGCCATCACCACGCTGCGCGCCCATTCGACGAGGAGCTCCCCGTCGGCGGTCAGAGTGGAGCCTGCGGCGCTCCGGGTGACCAGCGTGAGCCCGAGCCGCTGCTCCAGGCCGGCCAGGGTCCGGCTCGCGTTCGACTGGGCCATCCCGACAGCCCGGGCTCCGGCACCCAGGCCGCCTTCGTCGGCGACGGCAACCAACAGGCGCAGGGCCGCGACGCCGGGCTCGTGGGTCAGAGACATATCGGGAGCATATGCCCTCATGTCCGATGCGGGTTACCGCCTCCGGCCAGAGATTCTCCACACTCTTCCTGTGACCACAGCAACAGCCGCCAGAACGAGCACGTCCGTTCTCCCGGGGCTCGCCGCAGCCTTCGCCGCAGCCCTGCTCGCCGTCGCCATCGGCCAGGTGGTCCCCACCCTCAGCCCGCTGCTGGTGGCGATCATCCTCGGCGTCCTCTGGCGGAACCTCGCGGGGCAACCGGCCTCATGGGCACCGGGTGTCGCCGTCGCGGGCAAGCGCGTGCTGCGGATCGGCATCGTGCTGCTGGGCTTCCAGGTGTCGCTCGTCGAAGTGCTCGGGCTCGGCGCCGGCACGCTCCTGCTGGTGGTGGCCGCCGTCGGCGTCACCTTCTTCACGACGCGACTCCTGGGCAGGCGGCTCGGGTTGTCCATGGCGCAGAGCACCCTGATCGCCGCCGGCTTCTCGATCTGCGGTGCCGCCGCCGTGGTGGGGGTCGAGCCGGTCACCGACGCCGACGAGAACGACACTGCCAGCGCCGTCGCCCTGGTGGTGGTGTTCGGCACCCTCCTGATCCCGCTGCTGCCCCTCGCGGTGGCTGCCCTGAACCTCGGCGCCCAGGCGGGCGGCATGTGGGTGGGCGCCTCGACGCACGAGGTGGCGCAGGTGGTGGCCGCCGCCGGCCTGATCGGCCCAGAGGCGCTGACGGTGGCGGTCACGGTGAAGCTGGCCCGCGTCCTGTGCCTCGCACCCATGGTCGCACTGCTGGCCCTGGGGCGCCGCCGCCGCGCGACCGCCGACACCTCCGCGCTGCCGCAGATCGTGCCGCTGTTCATCGCCGGCTTCGTGGTCGCCATGCTCGTGCGCACCGTCGGCATCCTGCCGGGGGACGCGCTGGGCGCGATCACGGTGGGGCAGAAGCTGCTCCTCGCCGCCGCGATGTTCGCGCTCGGGCTGGGGGTGCACGTGAAGTCCATGCTGACGGTGGGCGGCAAGCCGTTCATCCTTGCCACCATCGCCACCGGCATCATCACCTCGATCGGGCTCGCCGGCGCCCTGGTCCTGGCCTAGAACGCCGCCCGCGCCTGCTGCAGCGCCTCGGGGAGCACCTGGCACAAGCCGTCGATGTCGGCATCCGTCGTCGACCAGCCCACCGAGAACCGCAGCGACTGGGTCGCCTCGTCGGGGGTACGGCCCATCGCCAGCAACACGTCGCTGGGCTGATGCACCCCGGCCCTGCAGGCAGACCCGACGGACGCGTACACACCTCGCTGGTCCAGCAGGAACAGGAGGTCGTCGGCCCTGATGCCGTCGAAGGTCACGTTGACGATGTGCGGTGCGCCGTCGTCGCGGCTGTTGAGCCGGCCACCGGCGCCGACCGCCGCCGCTGCGATCCGTCGGCTGAGGCCGCGCAGCCGTCCAGCCTCCTCAGACAGCGACCCGACGGCGGTGCTCGCGGCCCGCGCGAAGGCCGCCGCCAGGATCACCGGCACCGTCCCTGAGCGCACCTCCCGCTCCTGGCCGCCGCCCAGGCCGGTGGCCCGCGGCACCACCTCGCGCCTGGCGAGGAGCGCGCCGACGCCCACGGGGCCGCCGATCTTGTGCGCGGACAACGCCATCAGGTCCGCGCCGCTGGCCGCGAAGTCGACGGGCAGGTGCCCGAGCGCCTGCACCGCGTCCACGTGCAGCCACGCACCCGCCCGCGTGGCCAGGTCACGGATGTCGTCGACCGGCTGCACGATCCCCGTCTCGTTGTTGACCGCCATCACCGAGACGACGCCGACCCGCTCGTCGATCAACTGCGCAGCCTCCGCGACGTCCACCCATCCCTCCGCCGTGACCGGGATGGTTTCCGCGCCCCGGTGGACGGCGCCCAGGACGGCGGGATGCTCCACGGCGGACACGAGGCACCGGTCCCGGCCCTCGTCGCGTCGCTTCGCCCAGCCCCCCAGCACGGCGATGCTGTCCGCCTCGGATCCCCCTGACGTGAAGACGACCTCGGTCGGGTGCGCCCCCACCGCCGCGGCCAGTTCCTCCCGTGCCTCCTCCAGGACGGCGCGTGCACGCTGGCCGGGCCGGTGCAGCGAGGAGGGATTCCCCACGAGGGAAGCGAGCTCCGTGAACACCGTTATGCTGTCTCCGCGCATGGGGGACGACGCGGCGTGATCGAGGTAGACCGACATAACCTCAGCCTAGAGGCGCGGCGCGCAGACCAATTAGTCCCAACGCAGCCCCAGTGGCAGAATGAAGCGCCGTTCCACCCCTCTGATGAAAGACAGCATGATCCCCCAATCGGCCCCTGACAGCCGCTCCCTAGGCGCCCACATCACTGATGCCGGAGTCCGCTTCGGATTGTGGGCACCTCGCGCGACGGCAGTCGAGCTGGTGCTGGTGGACCAGACCAACCATCAGTTCAACCACCACATGACCGCCGACGACCGAGGGCTCTGGACGGTCGAGATCCCGGGCATCGGCGCCGGCCAGGCTTACGGCTACCGGGTGCACGGCCCGTGGGACCCGAGTGCGGGCAGCCGCTTCAATCCGGCCCGCCTCCTGCTGGACCCCTACGCCCGCGCCATCAGCGGCGGCGTCGACTTCCGTGGCCCCATCCTCGACCACGTGCCGGGCGACCCCTTCACCATCTCCACCTGGGATTCCTTCGGAGCCGTGCCGCTGTCGGTGGTGGTGCGCGACACCCCGCCGCCCAAGGCCATCGAGAAGCGCCGGCCGATGTCGGAGACGATCATCTACGAGACGCACCTGCGCGGCTTCACCAAGATGCACCCGAGCGTGCCGGAGCACCTGCGCGGTTCCTACCTCGGCATGGCGGACCCGGCGGTCATCGCCTACCTCAAGGACCTGGGCGTCACGGCGGTCGAGTTCCTCCCACTGCACCACTTCGTCTCCGAGCCGTTCATCGTGGCCAAGGGCCTGCGCAACTACTGGGGCTACAACACGCTCGGCTTCTTCGCCCCGCACGCCTTCTACGCGCCCCGCGGCACCGTCGGTGACCAGGTGTCCCAGTTCAAGGCCATGGTCTCCGCCCTGCATGAGGCCGACATCGAGGTGCTGCTCGACGTGGTCTACAACCACACCGGCGAGGGTGGCCACCAGGGCCCCACCCTGTCCATGCGGGGCATCGACCACGACGCGTACTACCGCCTCACCAACGACCGCCGCAACGACTACGACGTCACCGGCACCGGCAACTCCGTCAACACCGCCCACCCCATGGCCCTGCAACTGGTGATGGATTCGCTGCGGTACTGGGTCACGGAGATGGGCGTCGACGGCTTCCGCTTCGACCTGGCCACCACCATGATCCGCGACGCCCAGCACCACGTCGACCAGAACCACGCCTTCAAGCAGCTCGTGGCGGCGGACCCCACCTTCGACGGCATCAAGATGATCGCCGAACCGTGGGACGTCGGCCCCTACGGCTACCAGGTGGGCGCCTACGGGCCCGGCTGGTACGAGTGGAACGACCGGTTCCGCGACCACGTGCGCGACTACTGGCGCGGCGGCGTACACGGGGTCCAGGAGCTGGCCACCCGGCTGGCCGGTTCGCCTGACATCTTCGACCAGCCCGGCCGCAACCCCCAGGCGAGCATCAACTTCGTCACCGCGCACGACGGCTTCACGATGCTGGATCTGGTCAGCTACGACGTCAAGCACAACTGGGACAACGGCGAGGCCAACCGCGACGGCAGTGACAACAACCGCTCCTGGAACCATGGCTGGGAGGGCGAGACGCCAGACCCCGAGATCAACGCGCTGCGTCGCCGCCAGGTGCTCAACATGATGGCCACCCAGCTGCTGGCCGCCGGCACGCCCATGCTGACGGCCGGAGACGAATTCGGCCGCACGCAGAAGGGCAACAACAACGCCTACTGCCAGGACTCGCCCACGTCCTGGGTGAACTGGGACATCGCCCCCGAATGGCAGGCCGTGCGCGACCGCATCCGTGACCTCATCGCCATCCGGCAGCGGCACTGCGCGTTCCGGCCGGTTGACTACGCCTACCACACCGAGATCATCAACCAGCACGGCGAGAACCTGCAGCGCGTCGACCTCACCTGGATGGACGGCCGCTACGGCGAGATGAGCCAGGACGCCTGGCACGACGGCGCCCGCCGCCTACTGGGGATGTACGTCTCCAACGACCACGAGGGCTTCCTCACCTGGTTCAACTCGGACCCGGAACCGCAGCGCATCGTGTTGCCCACCATGCCCTGGGGGCAGGCCTACGAGGTCATCTGGCATTCCGGCGACGA